>NZ_QULX01000002.1:0-316666 GCF_003481835.1 Roseburia sp. OM02-15 | reverse complement strand
ATGATACCTTAATTATATCAGATATATGATTTTACGACCACTTTTTCAGTGGCGTCCTTATAGAGGTGGGAGTCATCTCCCATCTGATATTTTCGTAAACTGGCATGTACCTCACCGGATTTCACCTGCAACTGTACATGATCCAGAGCCTTACCCCCTGCAAAGCCCTTGCTGATATCTTTCATTTCAAGGATATACTCTGACAAACAATCATCTCCTTTCATAAATCGTATCCATTACTATCTTCCTCGGTATTTCTTTTCATAAATTGTATACCATTATGTTTTTACTGGTATTTCTTTTCTTGAATTGTATACCATTTCGGAAATAATATACTTCCTGCTTGCAATATACATCTACCGGGCATTTGTGCCAATTATTTTTATTTAAATTTATTCACTTTGTAAAATATGCACAATTTCCTACAGTTACTTTTTTTGTACTTTGCATTATTAGCTTTCTTTTTCTCTTTTTTGACATTCAAAGCAAATTTATCAGATTTTTCAACCATTAACATATCGCCATTTTCTCTTTATTTTGGTATACAATTTTACAGATTGACAAACAGTTTCAAAAATTATATACTAGTGGTATCAAAAATGTAACTACCAACATAGAACTTATCCTACTATAGAAAAAACAGTTCTGTTTCTTCTATATAGTATTTGTTCTTCGTAGTATCAACTTTAGGGTTGAAGATAAGGGATAGGTATAACCATATGAAACAGACATTAGCAGACACAGCTTATGAAAAACTGCTTGATATGATATATTCATTGAAGTACCAGTCTGGCGACCGACTGGTGGAACAGCAGCTTATTAACGAACTGGAAATCAGCCGCACACCGGTGCGCGAAGCAATCCGACGCCTTGCCGGCGATGGTCTGGTAGATCTCTCTACCGGCACATTTGCCCGGATCCATACATTTACCGCAAAGGAGAAAGAGGATATCGGTTTGGTTCGCCTTGCGATCGACACTACTGTCGCACCGCTGATCGTATTAAACGCAAGTAACAAAGACTTACAGGATCTGATGAGCATTGCTGCAGACTGCCAGCGTGCCTCTGATCGAAATGATATTATGGAACGAATCCGGCTGGATTTCAAATTTCATCAGGTTTTAGTGGAGCTTTCCGGCAATCAGGTATTTACTGACATTCAGGAACAGCTTACCAAAAAAGGTCGTCTGATCCAGATTCAGCATTATTCCGAAAACGGAGCTACGTTCTGTAATCTTGCTGGTCACCTGGATATCCTTCAGGCATTAAATGATCGCAATACGAACGCCTGTATCAAAGCCATGCAGGATCATCTGCGCCCTTCCTATGCCTCTCACGGTGTAGATTCAAAGATATGGGAAGTTGCGGAGACTGCACTGCGCACTACAGATGTCACTCCGTTTATTCAACAACATTGAGATATTACTTTTATATTCAATATTTTTCCTCAAAACAAAAAGAAAACCACAGCTTGTTCTCCTCCAAGCTGTGGTTTTCTCTTTGTACTCATTTTCTTCTCTGTCTGCTTATTGATTCTTCCATTCCAACAGAATCTCATCAATAATGGCAAAATGCTCCTTCAGTGCCAGAATGCCATCTTCACGATTATGCTCCCGCAGTGCTTTGACAATCCGATGATGACAGGCATTTAATGCTTCTTTTCCAGATTCTTTTCGAATGATCTCCCGACGCAGATCTTTGACAAATTCGTCAATGACACTGGAACACGCTTCCAGAATATCCAGAATCAAAATATTTCCCGAAGCTCTTGCCAATGTATAGTGAATTTTCTTATCTAGTTCATTGTTCACGCTGGCATCCGTACTCTTATCCAGCTTATTGACGTACTCCTCCATCAGTCGGATTTCTTCCTCAGAAGCATGATCCAACGCCAGTGTAAACGCCAGACGCTCCAGAGAATAACGAATCTGGCTGATCTGTATATAATCAATCTGATCCATGGCAAACATCATGCCCATGGTTTCCTCCAGACTGCTCTGGAAATCACAGGTAATATAATTACCGGATCCCTGCTGGGAAGATATAACACCTGTCATATCCATAAAACGAATGGCTTCCCGAACAGAATTACGGCTGACACCCAGTTCCTCCGCAATCTCCCGCTCCGGCGGAAGTTTCTCTCCAGGTTTTAAATCTCCCGCTATAATTTTTTTCTTAAAATAGTCCACGACTATCCCATAGGTTTTCTGACTCTTTGCCACTGTTCCTTTGTTCCTTTCAAAATAATAGGCATACCGCGCCATGCGATATGCCTATTATAAATTATTTAGTCATATGAATCAACTAGAAATTTTATTTCTCATCAGCGATTGCTGCCTGTGCTGCTGCAAGACGAGCGATCGGTACACGGAATGGTGAGCAGGAAACGTAATCAAGTCCGATCTTATGGCAGAACTCTACGGAAGAAGGATCTCCGCCGTGCTCTCCACAAATACCACAATGTAATGTTGGGCGAACCGGTTTACCAAGTTTCAGTGCCATCTCCATCAGTTTACCAACGCCATCCTGATCCAGTTTTGCAAATGGATCATTCTCGAAGATCTTAGCGTCATAGTAAGCATCCAGGAATTTACCTGCATCATCACGGGAGAAACCAAATGTCATCTGTGTTAAGTCGTTTGTACCGAAGCAGAAGAACTCAGCCTCTGTAGCGATCTCGTCAGCTGTTAATGCTGCACGCGGGATCTCGATCATAGTACCAACTTCGTATTTCAGATCAACACCTGCTGCTGCGATCTCAGCGTCAGCTGTCTCTGTAACAAATTTCTTAACATATTTTAACTCTTTGATATCGCCTACTAACGGAATCATGATCTCTGGTACCATGTTCCAATCCGGATGAGCTTTGGATACGTTGATTGCTGCACGGATAACTGCTTTTGTCTGCATTTTAGCGATTTCCGGATATGTTACAGCAAGACGGCATCCACGATGTCCCATCATCGGGTTGAACTCTTTCAGACCTTCAATGATAGCTTTGATCTGCTCTACGGATTTACCCTGAGCATCTGCCAGTTTCTTGATGTCCTCTTCCTCTGTCGGAACGAACTCATGAAGTGGCGGATCAAGGAAACGAATTGTAACTGCTTCGCCTTCCATTGCCTCGTATAACTGCTCGAAGTCACCCTGCTGATACGGTAAGATTTTCTCAAGAGCTACTTCTCTCTCTTCTACTGTATCTGCACAGATCATCTCACGGAAAGCGTCAATTCTGTCGCCTTCGAAGAACATATGCTCTGTACGGCAAAGTCCGATACCTTCTGCACCAAGCTCACGAGCTTTTTTAGCATCTGCCGGTGTATCAGCATTTGTACGAACTTTTAATTTTCTATATTTGTCAGCCCAAGCCATGATTCTTCCGAACTCGCCGGCGATAGTAGCTTCAACTGTCGGGATTGCTCCGTCATAAATATTACCTGTAGAACCATCAAAGGAGATTACATCACCTTCATGATACTCTTTTCCTGCAAGTGTAAATTTCTTGTTTTCTTCATCCATAATGATATCGCCACATCCGGATACACAGCAAGCACCCATACCACGGGCAACTACTGCTGCATGAGATGTCATACCACCACGAACTGTCAGGATACCCTGAGAAGCTTTCATACCTGTGATATCTTCCGGAGATGTCTCAAGACGAACCAGAACAACTTTCTCGCCTCTCTCAGCCCATTCTACAGCGTCATCTGCTGTAAATACGATTTTACCACAAGCAGCTCCAGGAGCAGCGCCAAGTGCTTTTGCGATTGGTGTAGCAGCTTTTAATGCTGCTGTATCGAATGTCGGGTGAAGCAGAGCGTCAAGGTTACGTGGCTCGATCATAGCTACAGCCTCTTTCTCTGTTCTCATTCCCTCATCTACCAGATCACAAGCGATCTTTAATGCAGCCTGAGCTGTTCTCTTACCATTACGTGTCTGTAACATGTAAAGTTTTCTGTTCTCAACAGTAAACTCCATATCCTGCATATCTCTGTAGTGATCTTCCAGAGTTTTGCAAACCTGAACGAACTGAGCATATGCTTCCGGGAATTCCTCTTCCATCTTAGCGATCGGCATCGGTGTACGAACACCAGCAACTACGTCCTCGCCCTGTGCATTGATCAGGAACTCACCCATCAGTTTCTTCTCGCCTGTAGCCGGGTCACGAGTAAATGCAACACCTGTACCACAGTCATCACCCATGTTACCAAATGCCATAGCCTGTACGTTTACAGCTGTACCCCAGCTATACGGGATATCGTTGTCACGACGGTAAACGTTTGCACGTGGGTTATCCCAAGAACGGAATACTGCTTTAACAGCTCCCATTAACTGCTCCTTCGGATCATCCGGGAAGTCCTGTCCGATTTTAGCTTTGTACTCAGCTTTGAACTGTCCAGCAAGTTCTTTTAAGTCTTCTGCTGTAAGCTCTACGTCATAAGTAACGCCTTTTTTCTCTTTCATCTCATCGATGAGCTGCTCGAAATATTTTTTGCCGACTTCCATAACAACATCGGAATACATCTGAATAAATCTACGATAGCAATCCCATGCCCAACGCGGATTTCCGGATTTCTCTGCTAATACCTCAACTACTGTCTCATTCAGACCAAGGTTTAAGATTGTATCCATCATACCCGGCATAGAAGCTCTTGCACCAGAACGAACTGATACGAGCAATGGATTCTCCTTGTCACCGAATTTTTTACCAGTAATTTCTTCCATCTTACCAATGTACTCGTTGATCTGTCCCTGAATCTCATCGTTAATTTCACGGCCATCCTCGTAGTACTGTGTACAAGCCTCTGTAGTAATAGTGAAGCCCTGTGGTACCGGAAGTCCAAGACCTGTCATCTCAGCAAGGTTTGCACCTTTACCTCCAAGAAGTTCGCGCATGCTGGCGTTACCTTCGCTAAATAAGTACACCCATTTTGCCATTTCTAATTCCTCCTAAAATATACATTGTGTTTTGCAAGCAGATAAAGTTCTGCTGTTTTTAGCAATTTTTCACATTTCGTTTCGTGTTTTCCCCGAAACTTCGTCTATATTTTACCACAAATTTTGCAGATTTCAACCTTTTTTGTGAAATTTCTAACGAAACACTTACCTTTTTTTCACTACCCCACAAGTTGGTCACTATCCGCTCATTTTTCGCTTATTTTCGACTATCGTATATGATATATTTTACCTGTTTTATAGAAAATTCAAAAAACATGATCAGTTCAAGTCGAACGCACGTGAGACTTGGTGCGTGATTCTGGTCAGCGCAAGCTGACATCTTCTTTTCAGAATCACTGCACTCTACACTCCGTTCCGGTCGGCGCAAAACCATTGTCTCCCAGACAATGTGCGCCCTCGCGGAGCATTTATCTAAATCGGAGATTGAACTCCCACTGAGAAATACTTGTTACTACTCACCACTTGCAGAAGTGGGAGTCTCATCTCAGACTGAGATGAAAAATCCCATTGCGGATCGCACGGATCAGCAATGGGATCTGAATCAAAAGATTTTTTCAAATTCTTTTTCCTATTTAAATATTTTTCACTAGAATGTAAATTTGTCTGCGAAATATGCATCCAGCTCAGCAATCGGAATACGAACCTGCTCCATAGTGTCACGGTCGCGGACAGTAACTGCATGATCTTCTTCGGAATCAAAATCGTATGTTACACAGAATGGTGTACCGATCTCATCCTGACGACGATAACGTTTACCAATATTTCCTCTGTCATCAAACTCACAGTTGTATTTTTTGCAAAGCTGCTCAAATACTTTCTCTGCGCCCTCATTTAATTTTTTAGATAACGGAAGGACACCGATCTTAACCGGAGCCAGTGCCGGATGGAAATGAAGGACAGTTCTTACATCCGGTTTCTCCTCTGTTCCGATATTCTCCTCATCATATGCACCGCACAGGAATGCAAGTACCACACGGTCTGCACCCAGAGATGGCTCGATAACATATGGAATGTATTTTTTGTTTTTCTGGTCATCGAAATAGGTCAGGTCCTGTCCGGATGTATTCTGATGCTGTGTCAGATCGTAATCTGTACGGTCTGCGATACCCCAGAGTTCACCCCAGCCAAACGGGAATAAGAACTCGATATCACTGGTTGCTTTACTATAGAAAGATAACTCTTCCTGGTCATGGTCACGGACACGCATCTCTTCTTCTTTCATGCCAAGAGATTTCAGCCAGTTGATACAGAAGTTTCTCCAGTACTCAAACCACTCCAGATCAGTATCCGGCTCGCAGAAGAACTCAAGCTCCATCTGCTCGAACTCTCTGGTACGGAAGGTAAAGTTACCCGGTGTGATCTCGTTACGGAAGGATTTACCGATCTGTCCGATACCAAATGGAATTTTCTTTCTGGATGTACGCTGTACATTTTTAAAGTTTACAAAAATACCCTGTGCGGTCTCCGGACGAAGATATACGGTATTTTTTGCATCCTCTGTGACACCCTGGAAAGTCTTGAACATCAGGTTGAACTGACGGATATCTGTGAAATTGTGTTTTCCACAGGTCGGGCACGGAACGTTATTGTCAGCGATAAATGCTTTCATCTCTTCCTGTGTCCAGCCATCTACAGAGCCTTTTAACTCAATATTATTCTCTGCTGCAAAATCCTCAATGATCTTGTCTGCGCGGAAACGCTCATGGCACTCTTTGCAGTCCATCAGAGGATCAGAAAATCCGCCAAGATGTCCGGAAGCTACCCATGTCTGTGGATTCATCAGAATCGCACAGTCAACACCTACATTGTACGGGCTTTCCTGAATGAATTTCTGCCACCATGCTCTTTTTACATTATTTTTCAATTCCACACCAAGATTTCCATAATCCCATGTATTTGCAAGTCCACCGTAAATCTCAGATCCCGGATATACGAATCCTCTGGATTTTGCCAGTGCTACAATTTTTTCCATTGTCTTTTCCATGATATGTCCTCTTTCTTCCATTTATTTTTAGGTGCCAAACGTCTCTGCCATTTCGCAAACCCTAATTTATCAAGTTCCTGTACATCTGCAGATATCATTACCGATACAGTACATATACCAACACGGATTCATCTGTATCCTGCTGTTTCTGTGTGACATTCACCTGTTTTTCAGATGTCACTTCTGTGCCCTCTGTAGAAACATATGCTATTTTTCCCGGGACGATCAGATCAGAATTCTCTTTTACAATCAGAACTTTCAGATCATCATCCTCCAACAGTGAAGATCCTCTAACTGTCTTCTTATCCGCTTTGCCATCTGTCACCGGATAAAAATCCTGTTCAAAATCATAACCTGCCGACTGTGCTTCCACAATACTTCCGGAAAAACATTCAATACCTGAAAAATCCTGAAAGGTCTCTGCATTTTCATATTGAAGCGTAAGATATGCTTTTTTCTCCTCTACCTTTGACTCCGTCACAGACACCGACTTTTTCCCGTGTTCTGCCGTATAATCATCCACGGCATTCTGTATGTAGCTATTCAGTTCATCTTCCTTATAATAGGACTGATCAAAGGTTTCCACGGCAGCCTCCAGAATCTTGCCATTCCGCTGCAATGCGATCGTATTCTCCTGCACATCCAGTTTCGTTCCACACGCAGCCATCAGCATGCACATACCGATACAGCAGCTAAGCGCCACCATTCTTTTTCTCATATCTCATCCTCCAAATCCAGTCTGCCCGAAGTTTTTATCACAGACATACTGTTTCTGCAATATCTGCAAAATAATTCAGAAATTGACGTATGCTGTCTGCATTCACATCAATTTCTAAATTATAACGGTTTCCGTTTCTGATTGCAAGTATTCCTATGTTAAAAAAGCAACTGTCTTTAATTCTTTTTCTACATACTGGTTTATATAATACTGAATCAGCTTTCTCACCTGATCGAATACTTCCTCAGTTACTGTAAAAGTATACAATTTTTCGACAGGAGCCGTCACTATGTACTGCATCGTGTATAATGCCGCATCATCTAACGGATACTTTGCCGGTCCAGGCTGGCAGTCCCTGCACATAACACCATTGCTCTTCTCATCAAAGCACCAGAGATTTTCCCTGCTCCCACAGGCAGTACATGCAAATACGTTTGGATATACTCCAAAATATACCAACGTCTTTAATTCATAAATCACACGCACCAGTTTCGGAGAAAGGGAAGGCACATTCAGTGCACGCAGTGTCTGGTAGACCAGTTTCAACTGATTCACACAGTCGCTGTTTTCCTGGCAGAAATAATCTGCCAGTTCCAGAAAATAACAGCCATAGTATGTCTTGTCCAGATCCGTCGCCAGTTCTCTGAAATAATTACTGATTTCTGCTTTTACTACCGTATAAGAACTGCGTCCCTCATATGCCTCGAAACTGCCAAAACAAAACAGGTTCGTCGCTGCCTGCAAAGAACTTTTCGGTCTTCTTGCTCCTCTGGCAAAAGCAGTAATTTTCCCCCGTTCCCGGGTTAAAATCGTGATTCTTTTATCGTATTCTCCCACTGGCATCGTATTCAGAATTATTCCTGTCAGAATGTACGTCTGCCCCATATATATTTCCACGTCTTCCCTGGCTGTCTGTTTCATATTCCGCATATTTGCCAATACTGCTCTGGCAATACGTTAAATAATCTGTAACCCGTCCGGTTTTTTCAAAGCTCAGCCATTTTTTATCTTCCATTGCATACTCCTCCCAATCCTTCAGATATTGTTAGCGTATGCAATCACAGGTCAATTATTCATTAATATTATATCCAAAATTTTTCATCTGAACATCACTGTCACGCCAGCCCTTACGAACCTTGACCCAAAGACGCAAATTGACTTTGCATTCCAGCATTTTTTCAATTTCAAACCGGGCATTACTTCCGATTTTTTTCAGCATAGCTCCACCTTTTCCGATGATAATACCCTTATGTGAATCACGCTCACAGATAATCGTAGCCTCGATATCTGTCATTCCATTCTTTCTCTGCTTCATAGATTCAATGGTAACAGCAATTCCATGTGGGATTTCTTCATCCAGTGCATGTAACGCCTTCTCACGAACAATCTCCGCCACAATCTGACGCTCCGGCTGATCTGTTACGGTATCCTCATCATAGAACATCGGTCCATATGGTAAATATTTAAAAATCATATCAATGATCGTATCCGTATTGTCTCCATGTAGTGCAGATGCCGGAATAATCTCGGCAAAATCCAGGATTTTGCGATACGCATCAATAAACAGTAATACTTCTTCTTTTTTGACCGTATCTGTTTTATTAATAACCAGAATGACCGGCAAATTAGATTTGCGCAGTTGCTCTGCTATATGCTGTTCTCCTGCACCGATAAATGTACTTGGTTCTACCAGCCAGACAATAACATCCACATCCTGTAAAGTACGTTCCGCTACTGTAACCATATATTCACCCAGCTTATTTTTTGCCTTATGAATTCCAGGAGTATCCAGGAAAACAATCTGGCCACGGTCCGGATCTGTATACACAGTCTGGATTCGATTTCTTGTTGTCTGTGGTTTCTTGGATGTAATGGCAATCTTCTGACCGATCAGCTGATTCATCAAAGTAGATTTTCCCACATTCGGTCTGCCAATCAATGTTACAAATCCTGATTTAAAATTTGCATTCATACAATTTTCTCCTTCTCATATCGAATTCAGTTGCATACAGTACAAAGCCAAATCGCATGCAGCTGAATTCTGAACTATCATCATTCGTTCTTTATAATGTCTTTAATACATCAAACAGGTCTGCTTCTTCCTGTAGCTTTCCTTCGTTTCCAATCGCACAGATATAACTATGATCCAGTACAGCCTGCATGGTTTCTGCCAGATTTCTGATATCCTGCGGACAGGTATGAAGTGCTTGTTCTCGTTCTTTCTGAATCATCTCATATGACACACCAGTCAGGTAGGAAAGCAGAGATCTTCTTCCCTGGCTCATCGGAGTCAGTGGTGCATCCAGTTCACTGAAAGCCCCAATCACAAAGCGCGTCATCCCGCGCTCATCAAGTTCAAACTCTTTCAGATAATCTGTCACGCCGCGATATACCTCTAAAGTCCGTTCAAGATTCGGATCACGATACGACAGGAAGCAGACATCTCCATTTCTTCCTACGTTTGTGCTGCATCCATATGCACCACCTTTCACACGAATATTCTGCCACAGATACTCATAATTCATAATAACCTTGAACACACGCATAGCGCCGTGATAAGAGAAACCACTCTGCGCATAGTTACCTGCCAGAGAAACATACTGAATCTGGGAAGCATCCTTAAATCCTTCATTTTTCTGATCTGGCAGAGAAATCTCTATCGATTCTTTTTCCGTGTCAGCATACAGTCCGTCTGTAATCTGATCTGACATATTTCTCAATGCCGCATATCCTTCTCTTCCGCCAGTCACACTTACAAGCAGATTCTGTCTCTGGAAGAGCAAGCTGCAAACTTCCTGTAATTTTTCCATCAGCTTATTTTTTTCTGTCTCATAATTGGAAACAACCTGATCCAGAATTTCGTAAAATCCAATGCCCTGAATACTGTCTGCATATTTCGCACGTTTTGAATAATAGGATAACGCTCTTGTCGCGGAAATCACATGGCCACTTTCGCTGAGTTCATTACGAAGTCTTGATTTTGCCTGTGCAAGCACTTCATAAATACGTTTTTCATCTGTAAATTCCGTTGTAAGCATCATGCTCTTAATCAATTCCATGCCACGTGCAAGATTTGCCTCTAATACTTTCAGACGTACTTCGTATTTCACCTGATAGCGATCTGTATGAGCCACGTCTCCTGTTACATTCACCTCGTTGGAAACACCACCGGTATACAGATTTACTTCATCCGCAAAATCTGTATATGTGTAATCTGTTGTATTTAATTTTCCCATCAGTACTTTTAAAATTCCAAGATATGGAATCAGATCCTCGGAAATGTGGTGCGCATCAAATAACAAGTCGAGATATACAATACCATTTGTCTGATAATCATGCCACAGATAAGGAACCCCTGTAATGATCTCTTTTTCATTTTTATAAGGTTCACTGGTTGCTTTCAGATCTTCACGGGAAAGCAACGGGATTTTTTCGAGATCTTCTTTTGCAGAAGGCTCTTCCTCATATTTTTCCAGTGCATGTGTCTCTTCTACCAGCTGATCAATTTCTTCTTTACTTAAAGTTGCTTTATAAGCCTGTAATTTTTCTTTTAAAGCCTGCTCCCTTTTTCCGGTCAGTCCGACTTCCGGAACAATCCGGACATAAGAAACATGCGTATTATCCAGCAGATATTTCTGAATCAGCTGTTCAAAATAATCCGTATCCAGCTGTTTTCTCAGGTAGTCATACACACCCAGTTCCTCCATATGAAGGAACGGCGCATTTTCATCATACAGCCAGCTGTCCATCACCTGAAGGCCAAACATCAGTCCCTTCGGGAAGCGTCCGAAATCTGCTTCACGGAATTTAAACTCCGAACCATTGATCGCAGCCAGCAATGTCTTTTTATTGATACCGTTTTTCACCTGCTCCTGCAGCACATCACGAATTACCTGTTCAAAACGTTTCTGATCAGATGCATTGGCATGTTTTGCTACAATGGAAAAAATTGGCTGATAACTGCTGCTGTCATAGCCGCCATAAATATCAGTTCCAATTCCAGCATCCAGAAGCGCCTGTTTCACCGGTGCACCCTGTGTACTCAGCAATGCATAGTCCAGAATATCGAAGGCAATATAGAGTTCTCTGTCTAAATTCGTTCCAACAGCCCAGTTGCAGGACAGATAAGTATTATTTTCTGTACTGTCCGTGCTGGAAATAGAATATGGAATTTCATGTTCTTTCGGTGCATCAAAAGGTTTCTGCTCCGGTATCGAAGAATCAACCTCGATTTTATCATAATGGCTCAGATACTCCTGATCCAGCCAATTTAATTTTTCAACCACATCCATATCACCGTACAGATAGATGTATGAATTAGACGGATGATAGTACTGACGATGGAAATTCAAGTATTCTTCATATGTCAGCTCCGGAATCACCTGTGGATCACCACCGGATTCGTTGCTGTATGGTGTATCCGGAAACAGAGAGCGTAAAATTTCACGGTCTAATACCCCATCTGCAGAAGAAAACGCACCTTTCATCTCATTGTAAACCACACCATTTAATGTCAGTTCATCTTCCGGATTCTTTAATTCATAGTGCCAGCCTTCCTGACGGAAAATATTCTGTTCTCTGTAAATATTCGGTGAAAATACGCTGTCCAGATAGACATCCATTAAATTTTGAAAATCTTTGTCATTGCAGCTTGCAACCGGATAAATTGTCTTATCCGGATAGGTCATTGCATTCAAAAATGTATTCAGAGAACCTTTCACTAATTCAATAAACGGATCCTTTACCGGAAATTTTTTACTTCCGCACAACACAGTATGTTCTATAATATGCGGGACTCCGGTACTGTCTTTCGGCGGAGTACGAAATGCAATATAAAACACTTTATTGGCATCTTCATTTGACATCACACAGATACGTGCACCGCTTTTTTTATGCACAAGCAACATACCATCTGAATGAATATCATCCAGTCGTTTCTCCTCCCTGATCTCGTACGCATTTAACTGACTTAATTCTGGTTTCAACTATAATTCCTCCAATTTCTTCTGCACCAAGCAGACACTCTTTTATTTTTCACAGATTCTGCCACAAAACATACTCCCTGCAGTTCTCTGATTTTTATAAAACTATATCTTCTCTTAGTTTTTCCAGTATCATCTATTCTTACACACTTTCGGACAAAAGTAAAGAGGCTGTCCAGTCAGACAGCCCCTTTGGGTCATTTGCATTATATCATGAACACATCCGTCCGCAGTGCACGTCCGAAAAATCACAGATTTTCCGGACTGACGGGCATTCGCCATTCGTCAATCATGCGAGCGCGTTGACTCGTTTGCACTCATTATATCATAAATTAACCAAGGCGTGTTACATTCGCAGCCTGTGGTCCTTTATCTCCTTCAATCACTTCGAATTCAACAGCTTCCCCATCTTTCAGCTCTTTGAATCCATCCATGTTCAGTGCAGAAAAATGAACGAAAATATCTTTTCCTTCTGCATCTGAAATAAATCCATAACCCTTTTTTGCATTAAACCATTTTACAGTTCCCTGTTGCATAAAATACTTCCTCCTAAAACATGCGCACATTCTGTGCAAAATTGACAAGCTAAACGTATCACAATTCAACTTTTTTGTCAAGAAAATGCAGAAATTTTGCAATTTTACTGCATCTTTTTGTCATGGTTCACAGCATATCCTATCAGCAGGAACCTCTTTTTGCCCTGCGCTCTTCTTTTTTGCGCTCCAGATTGGACACAATGATACAGCAGCTTGCATCACCGGTAATATTGACTGTGGTACGTCCCATGTCAAAGATACGATCCACACCTGCAACCAGAGCGATTCCATCCACCGGAAGTCCTACAGAAGTCAGCACCATTGCAAGCATAACCATTCCAGATCCCGGCACACCGGCGGTACCAATGGATGCCAGTGTAGCAGTCAGGATAATGGTCATCATCTGTGGCAAAGTCAGATGTATACCATAGCAGGATGCGATAAAAATCGCACAGACTCCCTGATAAATCGCTGTTCCATCCATATTAATGGTTGCACCAAGTGGAAGTACAAAGGATGAAATCTCTTTTCTGGCACCGAGTTTTTCCACACACTCCATATTAATTGGAAGTGTTCCCACAGAAGATGCACTGGAAAACGCAAACATAATGGCTGGAAGCATTTCCTTGAAAAACCGGGTCGGGCTGATGCCGCCCATTGTCTTTACAGCAATGGAATATACAATCGTTGCATGCAGAACATAACAGATGTAAGCTGCCAGCAATACCATGGCCAGTGAACCAATGATTGCAGTTCCATTACTCGCCACTACCGGGCAGAGCAGACAAAATACACCGATCGGAGATAATTTCAGAATCATATCCATACATTTCATAAATACTTCATTCAGGCTGTTACATGCCTTCACAATCCCGACATTTTTTTCTCCCAGTCCAATAATAGAAAAACCGAGTAATAATGCTATCACAATTACCTGCAGCATATTGGACTCTACCATCGGGCTGATGAAGTTTGACGGGAAAATATTTACAATGGTATCCATGACAGACATTTTTTCCGGCATTTCATAAGCCAGATCTGTCGTTGCGATCACCGGGAAAAAACGCTGGAAGACATTACCGCCAATCAGACCGATCGTAATGGCAAATGCTGTCGTACACATATAATATACAACCGTTTTCAGACCGATTGCTCCGACTTTTTTGATATCCCTCATAGATATGATTCCACACATAATGGAAAATAATACAATAGGAACTACAATAAATTTTAATAAATTGAGGAAAATCGTTCCAAATGGTTTAATATAATTTTCCGCAAATGTTGCATGACTCTGAATCAGCAGTCCTACCACGATTGCCAGGATCAATGCAATAAAAATCTGCATCGCCAGTGGCAGTTTTTTCTTTTGTTTATTCATATTTCATTTTTCCTTTCAGATACATAATATTGTTATTGATACTTTTTACCCGGAAAGTTTACCATTTGTTTCATGGATAACTGCCCGTGCCAGAAATACACTGCCATTAACAATATCATATCTCAAAGATTTTTTCCACAGGAATCTGCTTCCATTTTGCAATTTTGTGTCACATTTTATTCATTTTCCGTCTGTTTCTGTCACAGAAACACCTTTTTCATGATTTTTATGACTTCATTGACACCGAAACCTGCGGGAATGGAATCTCAATCTGATGGTCATCCAACGCATATTTTACATTTTCCGTGATGCGCCATCTTGTTTCCCAGTAATCCTCGGTCTTTACCCAGACACGAATGCCGATGACCACAGCACTGTCTCCCAGACTGTCCACAAACACATGATATGGTTCCGCGCTGGTCATGCAGTTTTTCTCTTTCTCCAGCACATCGGAAATCACCTGTTTTGCCAGCCGGATATCCGCATCGTAGGAAATGCCAACTGTAATGTCAATCCTTCGTTTGTCCTGCTGTGTCAGGTTGGTCAGACTGGAATTTGATAAGCTGCCGTTTGGCAGGACAACCGTTTTATTATCTACGGTCAGCAGTTTCGTATAACAGAGCTGGATCTCTGAAACAGTTCCTTCGTTTCCGTGAGTATCTTCCCGGATGTAATCTCCCACTTTAAATGGTTTTAAAATCAGGATCAAAACTCCACCTGCAAAATTGGATAATGTTCCCTGCAACGCCAGGCCAACGGACAGACCGACAGAACCGATAACTGCAATGACCGAACTTGCAGTGATTCCAAACTTTCCAAGTACGATCATAATCAGGACAAAGTGCAGTCCTACATAGCAGATATTATCAAGGAACTGCTTTACACCTTCATCCCAGTTTGTTTTGTTCAGAAATTTTCGGACAAATTTTCGAACCAGCTGTATAATTTTGCGTCCAACCAGCAGTACGATAATCGCAATAATCAGTTTTACAAGAAAATCTAACACAGTTGGAAATGAATCTTCAAAATATTTGACAATTGTATTCCAGGACCAGAAATTCACATTATCCGATACAACATCAGTCACTTCATCTGCCAGATTTTGTGTTAATAAAAACTTCAGCATTCTATAACTCCATTCTTGTGTTCTGTATACGTTGAGTCTCCATTTGTATTTTGAACCCAACGCACACAGAATTATTTTTTATCTCCCACCGACAAACTATGTTTCATCTGTTTTTGAAAGATAGCTTACCTTTTCTTTTTACTCATTGAGCAAATGAATAAAGAGTCCACTTCTCAGTTTTGGTTCAAACCAGGTGGATTTTGGCGGCATCAGAAGACCTGCATCCGCAACAGAAAAAAGTTCTCCGATGGAAGTCGGATACATGGCAAAAGCCACCTTTGCATCTTCACGACAACGTTTTTCCAATTCTTTTGTTCCCCTGATACCACCCACAAAATCAATGCGTGGATCTGTCTTTGGATCTGTAATTCCGAGAACCGGCTGCAACAGTAAATCCTGAAGAAGAGAAACATCCAGTCCTTTCACCGGATCCGAATTCAAATCTTCCGGACGAATCTTACAGGTATACCACTGTCCTTTCAGATACATGGAAAAGGTACCTTTCTCCTGTGGATGTTTATCTGTCTCATTCAACTCAGATACATCAAACAGTTCCTGCATTTTTACTAAAAATTCTTCTTCAGTCATTCCATTTAAATCTTTGACTATGCGATTATAATCCAGAATTTTCAATTCACTTTCCGGGAACAGCACAGATAAGAAAAAGTTGAATTCTTCTTTTCCATTGTATCCCGGGTGTTCTCTTCTCCGTTTCTCACCGACTTTCACAGCAGAAGCCGCACGATGATGACCGTCTGCAATATAAATCTGATTAATTCCTGCAAAAGCTTTCTGAATCTCACTGATATCTATAGTTTTAGCAATTACCCATACACGATGGCGAACTCCATCCGGTGATGTAAAATCATATTCCGGATCCTGTTTCTTTACCTTTGCAACAATTGCCGTAATCTGGTCATCGTCACGATAAGCCAGAAAAATCGGTCCTGTCTGCGCATCACAGATATCTACGTGACAAATACGATCCTGTTCTTTTTCCGCACGTGTATTTTCATGTTTTTTAATTACATTATTTTCATAATCATCAATTGACGCACAGGCTGTGATACCCGTCTGCGTCCGACCATTCATGGTCAGTTCGTAGATATAATAGCATGGTTTATCGTCACGAATGAAATCACCTTTTTCTATCATATTCCACAATGTGTCATGCGCTCTCTGATATACTTCTGGTGCATAAGTATCCACGGAATCGTCAAATTGTGTCTCTGCACGGTCAATTTTCAAGAATGATTCCGGTTCCCTCAGTACTTCTTCTTTTGCTTCTTTTCGATTATATACATCGTATGGTAACGCAGCAATCTTTGCTGCTTTCTCTTTGCATGGGCGCACACATGCAAATGGTCTGATTTCTGCCATCTTACTTTCTCCTTTTTGTCAACATGAAAATCTGCCAATTATTTTTGTTATAAAAAGTCCCATATATTATCTGCTTATCAGCATATAAGAAAGATTCTCACATGTTTTTCAAAATATTTGTATAGTAAAAAGGCGTGGAAACAAAGCTGTACTCTCTGTTCCCACGCCGACTTTCATGATCTTATTTGATCACTCTAACTTTTAATACACCGTCAATTGCAGCCAGTTTTTCTACAACTTCTGCTGAGATCGGTGCATCCAGATCCAGAAGTGAATAAGCATAGTCATTGCGGCTCTTATTGGTCATATCGGCAATATTGGCACCTGCCTCACCAAGTACAGATGAATACTGTCCGATCATATTTTTGATGTTTTTGTGCAAAATTGCAATTCTTGCAGCAGCTGTGCACACACCCATGTTACAATCCGGATAATTTACAGAATGTGCAATATTTCCGTTCTCAATATAATCAATCACTTCACGTACTGCCATAACTGCACAGTTATCCTCAGATTCTGCAGTAGACGCTCCAAGATGTGGAATTACGATACAGTTTTCCACACCAGCAGTGGTCGGATTCGGAAAATCTACGACATATTTGCGTACTTTTCCTGCCTTTAATGCTTCCACCATAGCAGGCTCATCTACAAGTGTATCTCTTGCAAAATTCAGAACGATTACGTTCTCTTTCATCATTGCGATGGCTTCTTTGCTGATCATTCCTTTTGTAGAATCCAGGAGAGGTACATGAATTGTGATAAAATCACACTCTTTATAAATGTCCTCAACAGACATCACATGTTTTACTTTTGTAGAAACATTCCATGCTGCATTGACGGACAGATACGGATCGTAACCAAGCACATCCATGCCCAGTGCTACCGCCGCATTGGCAACCTGCACACCGATGGCTCCAAGTCCGATGACACCAAGTTTTTTTCCTTTGATTTCAGTTCCTGCAAATGCTTTTTTTGCTTTCTCGGCAGCTTTTGCAATTCCTGCATCTTCTTTATTCGCTTTTACCCAGTCGATACCACCCGTAATATCACGGCTTGCCAGAAGCATTCCTGCGATTACAAGCTCTTTTACACCATTGGCATTGGCACCCGGTGTATTGAATACAACGATTCCCTGATCTGCGCATTTCTCCAGCGGAATATTGTTAACGCCTGCACCTGCACGGGCTACTGCCAGCAGTGATTCTGGAAGATCCATATCATGCATTGCCGCACTACGCACTAATGCAACCTCTGCCTGATTAAAATCCTCTGTTTTCTCATAGGTATCCGGGAATAATTCCAGACCGCACGCTGCGATCGGATTTAAACAATGAAACTGAACCATTTTTGTTTCCTCTTTTCTTCAACTCAATTTTTCTGACCGGGACATCTCACCTTCTCAGTCAGTTTTGCCTTTCGGCACACACTTTTTACATTTTAAAAATAATCAATCGTAACGATTGTCATTCTCATATCGCAATAAAACTCAAATATGATTCACAAATTTACTTTGTGTTCTCAGCCTCGAATTTCTTCATGAACTCAACCAATGCGATAACGCCCTCTTTTGGCATTGCATTGTAGATAGAAGCACGCATACCGCCAACGGTTCTGTGTCCTTTTAAGTTCTCCAGACCTGCTGCTTTTGCTTCTGCAACGAATTTTGCATCCAGATCTTTGTCACCTGTTACAAACGGAACGTTCATCAGGGAACGATCTTCTTTGCGGACAGTACCTTTGAACAGTTTGCTGTTGTCAAGGAAATCATACAGGATTGCTGCTTTCTCCTCGTTACGTTTCTTCATTGCTTCCAGACCGCCAAGGCTCTTGATCCATTTGAATACTTTACCGCAAATGTAAATGCCGTAGCATGGCGGTGTATTGTACATGGAACCTTTGTCAGCCTGTGTTTTGTATTTCATCAGAGTCGGTACATAATCCGGCAGATCATCGCGTATCAGATCCTCACGAATGATTACGATCTGTACGCCGGCAGGTCCGATATTTTTCTGAACGCCGCCCCAGATCACGCCGTATTTCTCTACATCCATCGGCTCTGACAGGAAGCAGGAAGATACATCTGCTACCAGAGTTTTTCCTTTGGTGTTCGGCAGTTCATGATATACAGTTCCGTAAATGGTGTTGTTCTGGCAAATGTATACATAATCTGCATCATCATCGATTGGAAGATCAGAACAATCCGGAATATAAGTAAATGTCTCATCTTCAGAAGAAGCGATTTTTACTGCTTTTCCGTATTTTTTTCCTTCCTCATATGCTTTCTTTGCCCACTGACCTGTTACGATATAATCAGCCACACCATTTTTCATCAGGTTCATTGGAACTGCGGAGAACTGTAATGCCCCACCACCCTGTAAAAATAATACTTTGTAGTTATCCGGGATATGTAATAAATCCCTTAAATCTGCTTCAGCCTCATCAATGATTTCCTGAAACATGGAGGAGCGATGACTCATCTCCATAACGGACATACCGCATCCACGGTAATCAAGCATCTCCTCCTGTGCCTCTTTCAGCACTTCTACCGGTAATACTGCCGGTCCAGCCGAGAAATTGTAAACTCTGCTCATTTTGAAACCTCCTGGATTTGTCCTGTCTTGCAGGATTTTTTTATTATGAACACCTTCCAGGTGGCAAAGAGATTACTCTCCCTGTACAGTGCCACCCGGATGCGTCATTTATCTGTTCTTCAGATCAGATTCATCAAATGCTTCGCTGATCGGTGCACCCGGTGCAACCATCGGCCAAACATTATCATCACTGTCAATGACACAGTCAATCAGTACCGGAGTTTTCATCTCCAACGCTTTTGCCACTTCTTCGGCAAACTCTTCCTGTGTCTTTGCGCGCATGCCTGTGGCTCCCATAGCCTCAGCAAGTTTTACGAAATCCACACCATCATTTAAAATCGTGTTGGAATAACGTTTCTCATAAAATAATCCCTGCCACTGATGTACCATACCAAGTACTTCATTGTTGATGACAATCTGGATCAGTGGAAGCTGCTGACGGACTGCTGTGGCAATCTCGTTCATATTCATGCGGAAACATCCGTCACCTGCAATGTTGATAACCTGTTTCTCCGGATTTGCTATCTGTGCGCCGATAGCTGCACCAAGACCATATCCCATGGTGCCAAGACCACCGGAGGTCAGTAATGTACGCGGTTTGGCAAATTTATAATACTGTGCCGCCCACATCTGATGCTGTCCTACCTCTGTAACGATAATTGCTTCACCCTTTGTCTGACGGTAAATCTCTTCCATGACAAATGGTCCGGACAATCCTTTTTCTTTATAAGTTAACGGATATTTATCCTTAAATTCTTGAATTTGCTGCATCCACTCTGTGTGCTCCTGCTGCTCTAACAGGTGGTTCACACGTTTCAGGATTTCCTTGATATCTCCGATCACGCTGGCATCCGTCTGGATGTTTTTGTTGATCTCAGCCGGATCTACATCAAACTGCAGAATCTTTGCGTTGCTTGCAAAGCGTTTTGCGTCACCGATAACACGGTCGCTGAAGCGAACGCCAACTGCAATCAGCAGATCACATTCGCTTACACCGTAATTGGAAGCTTTGGTACCATGCATACCAAGCATTCCGCTGTATCGATCATTGGTTCCGTCAAATGCACCTTTTCCCATCAGGGAATCACATACCGGCGCATCTACCAGATTTGCAAATTTTGCAAGTTCTTCGCTGGCTCCGGAAATGACTGCACCGCCACCTACAAAAATATACGGTTTTTTCGCTTCACGGATCATGGCTGCTGCCTGCTCCAGATCTGCTTCTGTCATTTTGTCGATCTTACGTGCTACCGGCGGAATCTGCTGAAATTCAAATTCCGTTGTAGCTGCGGTAACATCTTTTGGAATATCTACCAGCACAGGTCCCGGACGCCCGGTCTGGGCGATCCGGAAAGCACGGCGGATCACATCAGCCAGTTTATTGACATCTTTTACAATAAAATTATGCTTTGTGATCGGTGTCGTGATACCTGCGATATCAATCTCCTGAAAGCTGTCTTTTCCAAGCAACGGCACACCTACGTTACAGGTAATAGCCACTACTGGAACAGAATCCATGTATGCGGTTGCGATACCGGTTACCAGGTTGGTTGCACCCGGTCCGGAAGTAGCCAGACACACACCGACTTTTCCGGTGGAGCGGGCATATCCATCCGCTGCATGGGAAGCTCCCTGTTCATGGGACGTAAGCACATGGTGAATTTCATCGCTATGTTTATACAGTTCATCGTAAACGTTCAAAATCGCTCCGCCCGGATAACCAAATACAGTATCCACGCCCTGCTCCTTCAAACATTCGATAACAATCTGTGATCCTGTCAACTGCATATGCTTTTGTTCCTCTTTTCTATCTCATCTTATTAGTTTGTTTTCAGAATAGCACCTGTGTTTCCAGATGTAACCATGGAAGCGTAACGAGCCAGATATCCTGTTGTGATCTTCGGCTCACGCGGCTGCCATTTTGCTTTTCTTGCTGCCATCTCTTCATCAGAGATATCTACATTCAGAGTATTCTCCGGAATGTTGATCTTGATGATATCGCCTTCCTCTACGAATGCGATCGGGCCGCCAACTGCTGCTTCCGGTGATACGTGTCCGATAGAAGCGCCTCTGGAAGCTCCGGAGAAACGTCCGTCTGTGATCAGAGCTACGGAAGAACCAAGTCCCATACCTGCGATGGCAGATGTCGGGTTCAGCATCTCACGCATACCCGGACCGCCTTTCGGTCCCTCGTAACGGATAACAACAACGTCACCCTCAACGATCTTACCGCCTTTGATAGCTGCGATTGCATCTTCCTCACAGTCAAATACTCTTGCCGGACCTTCATGTACCATCATCTCCGGTACTACTGCAGAACGTTTTACAACTGCGGAATCCGGAGCAAGGTTACCTTTCAGTACGGCGATTCCGCCTGTCTTGCTGTATGGATTCTCAACCGGACGGATAACTTCCGGATTTTTATTTACAACCCCCTGAATATTCTCAGCGATTGTTTTTCCTGTAACTGTCATGCAGCTTGTATCCAGCAAACCGATTTTATTTAACTCAGTCATAACTGCTGATACACCGCCTGCTTCGTTTAAGTCTTCCATATAAGTCGGGCCTGCCGGCGCAAGGTGGCAAAGGTTTGGTGTCTTCTCACTTAATGCGTTTGCGATATCAAGGTCGATATCCACACCAGCCTCATGTGCGATAGCCGGAAGGTGAAGCATGGAGTTTGTGGAACATCCAAGTGCCATATCCATAGTTAAAGCGTTCATGAATGCTGCTTTTGTCATGATATCACGCGGACGGATATCTTTCTTTAACAGTTCCATAACTGCCATACCTGCATGTTTTGCAAGTTTGATTCTCTCAGAATATACAGCCGGGATTGTTCCGTTTCCAGGAAGTCCCATACCAATTGCCTCTGTCAGACAGTTCATGGAGTTTGCTGTATACATACCGGAACAGGATCCACAGGTCGGGCATACTTTTTCTTCGTACTCTCTAACCTCTTCCTCTGTCATAGTACCTGCTGCGTAGGAACCAACTGCTTCAAACATGGAAGAAAGACTTCTCTTTTTGCCATGAATGTGACCAGCCAGCATCGGGCCGCCGCTTACGAATACAGTCGGGATATTCAGTCTTGCTGCTGCCATCAGAAGTCCCGGTACGTTTTTGTCACAGTTCGGAACCATAACCAGTGCGTCGAACTGATGTGCCATTGCCATACACTCTGTGGAATCTGCGATCAGATCACGGGTAACCAGAGAGTATTTCATTCCTGTATGTCCCATTGCAATACCATCACAAACTGCGATTGCCGGGAACACGATCGGTGTTCCACCTGCCATTGCAACGCCCATTTTTACAGCATCTACGATTTTATCCAGGTTCATATGACCCGGTACGATCTCATTATAAGAACTTACGATACCTACTAACGGTCTGTCTAATTCTTCCTTGGTATAACCAAGAGCGTTAAATAAAGATCTGTGAGGTGCCTGCTGCATCCCTTTTGTAACATTGTCACTTCTCATTTTTTTACATACTCCTTTTTTATATTCTCTCGCAGATCAGATCGCCCATACGACTGGTTCCAACCTGTTCTACGGCAGACTTCTTATCTTCTTCCTGTGGCATGATATCGATGGTACGATATCCGTCTTTTAATACCTGTTTTACCGCATTTTCCACTGCATCAGCTTCTTTATCCAGATCAAAGGAATAACGAAGCATCATTGCTGCGGATAAAATAGTAGCGATCGGATTTGCAATTCCCTGTCCTGCAATATCCGGTGCAGATCCGCCACTCGGCTCATACAGACCGAATTTTGTATCATTCAGGCTTGCGCTGGAAAGCATACCGATGGAACCGGTTACCATACTTGCCTCATCGGAAAGAATGTCACCGAACATGTTCTCTGTTAAGATAACGTCAAACTGTTTCGGATCTTTTACCAGCTGCATTGCACAGTTGTCTACTAACATATGTTCATAAGTAACTTCCGGATAATCCTTAGCTACTTCCTCTACGATTTTTCTCCAGAGTCTGGAAGAATCCAGTACATTTGCCTTGTCAACGCTTGTTACTTTTCTGCGGCGTTTCATGGCAATATCAAAACCTTTGATGGCGATTCTGCGAATCTCATTCTCGGTATATGTAAGGGTATCTACCGCTGTCACAACACCGTCTACCTCGCTGGTCTTGCGGGCTCCAAAGTAAAGTCCTCCGGTCAGCTCACGCATGATCATCATATCGAAGCCTGTGCCGATGATGTCATCACGTAACGGGCATGCCTCTTTTAATTCCTCATAAAGATAAGCCGGTCTTAAGTTTGCAAATAGGTTCAGAGACTTACGTAATTTCAGTAATCCGGCTTCCGGACGTTTCTCCGGTGGAAGTTTATACCATGGGGAAGTACTTGTATTTCCGCCAATGGATCCCATTAAAACTGCATCAGAGTGCAGTGCCTGTTCAATGGCATGATCTGTCAGCGGCTCTCCGGTCGCATCAATGGAGCATCCTCCCATTAAAATATCTTCGTACTCAAATTCATGTCCGAATTTGTCAGCCACACAGTTTAAAACTTTCTGTGCCTCGGCTACAATCTCAGGACCAATGCCGTCTCCGGCAATGACTCCAACCTGATATTTCATTCTCTTTCTCCTCTCAAAAACAAATTTTCTGATATGATGCCTGAAAATTTATGTTTTTCGACGTCACTCACATTCAAGAATGCTCCGGCATTCTTGTTGCGAGGTGCGCGTCATGCAATTGCATGACATACTTCAACTGCGTACCTCTGTAATCCTGCCGGAGGCTATATCAGATGGGGGATTGGCTTCCACCACTAATACTAGCTTGTTTCTCACCACCTATAGAGTTGGGAGTCATCTCCCATCTGATATACAAAAGAAGGGCAGTGATATCGATTGATATCCATGCCCCGCCCTCCTTTGTCTGATCTTTGCTTTTTTCAATTTACTCTTCTACTGCGTCTTCAGCTTTTTCAATCTGTGCGATTGCAGAGCGCTGCATCGGAATACGGCAGTTTTTGTTGTTGCCGAACTCTACGATAACGGTATCTTCATTGATATCGATCAGTGTACCATAAAAGCCGCTGCTTGTAAGAACAGTATCGCCGACTGCCATTTTAGACATCATCTCATTTCTTCTTGCCTGCTCTTTTTTCTGCGGTCTCAGCATAAATACAAATACGAATACAAGTAAAACAACAATCCAGATGATTGTTCCCATCATACCCATTCCTGTACTGGATGATAATACGTTCATTTGATTTCCTCCTATTTTTCAATACTATTAAATATTCTACACAAAATGTAGCTTTTCTTCAAGCCATTTCGCATATTTTTTATTTTTTTCAGTTCACTCATCATATATATTCCGTTAATAATCATACTCGCATGAGGAATTAATGGGATATATAGTGATGAAGGGAGCGCCATTTTATGAGCAAAAATAGTAGTGTAACTACAGAGAAGCCCAGTACGGGCGTTTTGCGAATGGCGCGGGTGAACTTTTTCTTACTCCCCATGTTCCATGCGGTACAGTTTCTCAGCTTTATAATTCTGATAATTTCCTGCATCAATGGCATCACGGATTTCTTCCATCATTGTGTTATAGAAATACAGATTATGCAGTACACACAGACGCATACCAAGCATTTCTTTTGCTTTCAATAAATGACGAATGTAAGCTCTGCTGTATGTACGGCAGGCCGGACACTGACATCCCTCTTCGATTGGGCGCATATCACGCTCAAACTTCTGGTTAAACAGGTTCAGTTTTCCAAAATTGGTGTAAACATGTCCATGACGTCCGTTTCGGCTCGGATATACACAGTCAAAGAAGTCTACCCCGCGGTCTACTGCTTCCAAAATATTTGCCGGAGTACCAACGCCCATCAGGTAAGTTGGTTTGTCTTCCGGAAGATGCGGAACTGTCACATCCAGAATGTGATACATCTCCTCATGGCTCTCACCAACGGCAAGTCCACCCACTGCGTAACCGTCCAGATCCATCTCGCTGATGCGTTTTGCATGGTCAATACGGATATCATCATAAATAGCTCCCTGATTGATACCAAAAAGCATCTGATTTTTATTAATCGTATCTTCCAGACTGTTCAGACGCTGCATTTCTTTTTTACAGCGTTCCAGCCAGCGTGTGGTACGGTCTACCGATGGCTGTACATAACTTCTGTCTGCCAGTGCAGGTGGACACTCATCAAATGCCATGGCAATGGTAGATCCCAGATTCGACTGAATCTGCATACTTTCTTCCGGTCCCATGAAAATTTTACGTCCATCTACATGAGAGTGGAAATGTACGCCTTCCTCTTTGATCTTTCTCAGTCCTGCCAGGGAAAATACCTGGAATCCGCCGGAATCCGTCAGAATCGGTTTGTCCCATACCATAAATCTATGCAGACCGCCAAGGTCTTTGATCAGTTTGTCACCCGGACGGACATGCAGATGGTATGTGTTGGATAACTGCACCTGTGTCTTGATCTGCTGCAGATCATCTGTGGATACCGCACCTTTGATCGCTGCTGCGGTTCCGACATTCATAAATACCGGTGTCTGGATGGTTCCATGCACCGTTGTCACTTCGGCACGCTTCGCGCGTCCATCTTTTTTTAATAATTTATACATAAAAAGTTCCTTTCCTTTTTCATTGCGCTGTTTATAACTTTATCATATAATAAGGTAAGTGTCAAAAATAATAAACATTGTTTTTTTATACCAGAGGAGGAAACATTATGGCTGGTTCAAATACAGGAACTATTTTTCAGATTACCACATGGGGAGAATCCCATGGAAAAGGGGTCGGCGTCGTAGTAGACGGCTGCCCAAGCGGACTTCCACTGTCCGAAGAAGACATTCAGATTTATCTTAACCGTCGAAAACCGGGACAATCCAAATACACCACCCCGCGTACCGAAGCAGACCGGGTGGAGATTCTCTCCGGTGTTTTTGAAGGACGCACCACAGGCACTCCGATCTCCATGATCGTACGAAATGAAAATCAGCATTCCAAGGATTACAGTGACATTGCCCGCTGCTATCGTCCGGGACACGCCGATTACTGCTTTGATGCAAAATACGGTTTCCGCGATTACCGTGGCGGTGGACGTTCTTCTGCCCGTGAAACCATCGGACGTGTTGCTGCAGGCGCCATTGCCGCAAAACTGTTAAAAGAAATGGGCATCTCCATTCTTACTTATACAAAAGCCATCGGTCCGGTCTCCATTGATCCAAACCGCTTTGACGCTGCACAGATCAGGCAAAATCCGGTTGCCATGCCGGATGCTCAGGCTGCAAAAGATGCTCAGGTCTTTCTGGATCAATGCATCGAAGCACAGGATTCTTCCGGCGGCATTATCGAATGTGTAATTAATGGTGTTCCTGCCGGTATCGGCGATCCGGTATTTGACAAACTGGATGCAAGTCTGGCAAAAGCCATTTTTTCCATCGGTGCAGTAAAAGGTTTTGAAATCGGGGATGGCTTTGCTGCCGCTACTGCCCGTGGTTCCGAAAATAATGATTCCTTTGTGCCACAGGAAAATGGTCCTCTGACCAAAGCAACCAATCATGCCGGTGGTATCTTAGGCGGTATCAGCGATGGTTCTCCGATTGTGTTCCGCGCCGCTGTAAAGCCAACACCATCCATTGCACAGTTGCAACATACGGCAAATGCAGACGGCGAAGCTGTCGATATCAGCATCCGCGGACGCCACGATCCGGTGGTTGTGCCAAGAGCTGTTGTTGTTGTGGAAGCCATGGCTGCTATTACTATTTTGGATCTGATGCTTCGAAATACAACTGCAAAACTTGATAATCTGAAAAAAATTTACGAATAAAATCCTATTGATTTGTTCTTCAAGTCGAATGCACGTGAGACTTGGTGCGTGATTCTGGTCAGCGCAAGCTGACATCTTCTTTTCAGAATCACTGCACTCTATACTCCGTTCCGGTCGGCGCAAACCCATTGTCTCCCAGACAATGTGCGCCCTCGCGGAGCATTGATCTCAGTCGGAGATTGAACTCCCACTGAGAAATACTTGTTACTACTCACCACTTGCAGAAGTGGGAGCCTCAACTCAGACTGAGATGAATCTCTGTACACATAAAAAGACTGCCATCAAAACCATTTTGGTTTCGGTGACAGTCTTTTTTATTTCAAATATCAATCATTTCTATTAAAAGAGAATTCCATCTCAATCCGACTATCATTCATTACTGTAACTTGTGAATAAAAATACAGTTCGGCTGTTCGATCTTGATCGGTTTGGAATCCTGCAGGAAATAGCGATTCTCATAATTCATGTTGTAAGTAAACATCTCATTTGTCTCATGACTGAGGATAATAAAATGCTTATTATCCGGCATAACCGCCAGTGCCTTCGGATAATCTCCACTGGTCTTGCAATGGAAAAACGGTGTAAGTACTCCGGTTTCCTTATCTACATCATAAATGATCGCTGTATTAATACCTGCATTGGTTACAAACAGATGATTTCCATCCGGTGAAAACTCAATACCAGATGCAGCTGCACGCTGTTTTTCGCCCGGTTCAATGGTGCTGATACGCTGAATCAGTTTGAACGGATCTACATCGTCATCTCGTTCGCCAACTTCATATACTTCAATAACGTTATCAATTTCACATAATACATAAGCATATTTATGCTGACGGTCATAACGAAGCATCTTTGGACCACTGTCCAGTTCACAACGAAGAATATCTTCCAGCTCCAATTTATTGTGTTCTCTGTCGATCCGGTAAATTTTTACCTGATCCAGACCACTGTCTACTGCGCAGACACACTGCTGATCCGGTGTCACCTTTACACAGGTAACATGTGGCATAGAGCTGCGGTCTGTAATATTTACACCAATGCCTTTATGGAAAATTCCATCTGCGATCTCACCGATAGAACCATCCTCATTCAGGTTCATCATGGTAATACGTCCGTCATGGTAGCCTGCCACAAACAGGTAACGATCCTGCTCATCCACTTCCAGATAGCATCCTCTCATGCCACCTGTCCACACAGAATTGATCGGTTCCAGATCTCCATCTTCCAGAATACGGAAGGACTGTACACCTTCATCTGCAATAGAATAAAGAAACTTTCCGCTGGTAGAAACAATTAAATCAGATGGATTATTAATCGGAACCACCTTGCGTTCTGTCATTTTTCCTTTCTCGGCATCCACATCAAAAATATGGATTCCCACACTGCTTCCGTGTGTGTAAGTGCCGACATATGCCACATAACGATCTTTTGCCATGACTATTCCTCCTCTTTCCTACGCAATATGTCATAAAGTTCTGCTGCATGGTTGTCCTGCTCCGAAACCTCTGCCCCGGAAAGAGCACCATTTTCTGCCGCTGCAAGTTCGATATATAAAACCTGCTTCGGATGCGGCGCAGATTGCATCTCCTGCCCTTCTTCGTCCACGATTCTGCGAACGACTACCGGAATGTTTCTTCCATCCGGCTTCATGATTTCAATCTGTTCCCCTACAGAAAATTTATTGCGCTGTTCGATACGGTATAATCCGTCTGCAGTGCATTCCCCTATAATGCCCAGATAGGTATACTCTTTTACATAAGTATTGTTGTCATAAATCTGAGCACTTTCATCCGGTTTTCCGAAGAAAAATCCGGTTGTAAACTGACGATACGTGCAATTGGAAATCTGATCCAGATACCAGTCCATGTTTTTCCGGTATAATTCCGGAGACTCCAGATAATCATCAATTGCCTTACGATACGTACGGGCTACGGTAGCCACGTACAATGCGGTCTTCATACGACCTTCAATTTTAAAACTGTCAATTCCACTGTCGATCAACTCCGGAATGTGCTCGATCATGCACAGGTCCTTGGAGTTAAAAATATAGGTGCCACGTTCATTCTCGTAAACCGGCATATATTCTCCCGGTCTGGTCTCTTCCACGATGGCATATTTCCATCGGCATGGGTGAGTGCAAGCCCCACGATTTGCATCACGGCCGGTAAAATAATTGGACAGCAGACATCGTCCGGAATAGGAAATACACATAGCACCATGGATAAATGTCTCCATTTCCAAATCTGCCGGTGCTTTCTCCCTGATTTCCTTTAACTCTGCCATAGACAGTTCTCTGGCAGTTACCACACGGCGTGCGCCAAGCTGATGCCAGAACTGATATGTTCCATAGTTTGTATTGTTTGCCTGGGTACTGATATGGATATCAATCTCCGGACATACTTCTCTGGCGATCATAAAGACACCCGGATCTGAAATGATCAGTGCATCCGGTTTGATTTCTTTTAATTCTTCAAAATAAGCTCTCACTCCGCTCAGATCGCCATTATGAGCCAGAATATTTGCTGTAATATATACTTTTACATCATGAGCATGTGCAAACGCGATTCCTTCCCGAATCTCCTCCATGGAAAAGTTTTTCGCTTTGGCTCTCAGTCCAAAGGCTTCTCCACCGATATATACTGCATCCGCACCAAACACAACCGCTGTTTTTAATACTTCCAGACTGCTTGCCGGAATTAATAATTCTGGATGTTTCATGTAATGCTCCTTACTCTTTTTCCTGTTGTTCTTTCTTTACACTGACGGTCACGCCATCCCCCACCGGCAGTACTGCCGTAGTCAGGTTCTCGTTGTGGGTCAGTTCATACAGATACTCCCGCATTCTCTTGTGGATCGTGCGGTTTCTTCTGGTCACTGCATAATGGGACTCTATGATATCTCCGTCCTGCAGTACATTATCTGACACAAGAATACCACCCTCTGCCAGTAAACGCAAGACATCGTCAAAGAAATGGATGTACTGCCCCTTGGCCGCATCCATAAAAATAAAATCATATGGTTCCTGCAATGTCTTTAACACTTCTGCGGCATCCCCCTCCAGCAGTGTGATCATCTGATCCCGTCCTGCTTTCGTAAAATTCTCTTTTGCAATGGGAATGCGCTTTTCATAATTTTCTATCGTAGTGATCTCACAGTCCACCGGATTATATTCTGCCATCAGTAATGCAGAAAATCCGACCGCCGTTCCTACTTCCAGTATCCGGACCGGGCGCTTCATCGCCAGTAGTAATTTTAACAGGCTCTGCATTTCCCGGCGGATAATCGGTACATAATCTGCTTTCGCTTTTTTTTCCAATTCTTCCAGAAACGGTGTATTTCCCGTGTTGAGAGAATTGATATATGTCACAAATCTTTCATCAACGATCATAGTCTAACCTGTACCAGTTTCTTATTCTTCATACAGAATTGCTTCAAAATCCAGACATCCAAGCAGTTCCTTATTGATCTGCTGAATGATACGGCAGACTGCAACTTCCGCTGCCAGATATTCCCCTAAAAGAGGATCTTTGTATACATCTGCATATTCCTGTTCCAGACGGTCTGCTTCGGTAAACAGATCGATCTGATCTTTGCTATTCTGTAAAAAATAATTTTTTCTTCGAAATTCATGAAGTCTGTGCTCTTTTTCCGGATAGTGATGCACTTCCTCCCGGATCTTCTGATACCGGCAGAAAGCGTCACTGTTCTGCAGCGCAAGCTTCAGTTCCTCGATGCTTGTATTTAAATCCATTTTCTCTTACACTTCCATGATAATCGGAATGATCATCGGGCGGCGTTTTGTCTTTTTCCATACAAACTCGCCCAGTGAATCTTTGATCTCTGTCTTGATCTTGCCCCAGTCTGTGATACCGCGGTCGGTCAGATCCGTCACATGCTCATTCAAAAGATGCTGTGCCTCATCCATCAGGCTCTCAGATCCACGCACATAAACAAATCCACGGGATACGATATCCGGTCCTGCCAAAAGCTGTCCGGAACCGCCCTGCAGTGTCAGGACAACGATGATGATACCGTCTTCTGCCAGATGCTGACGATCACGCATAACGATATTTCCGACATCTCCGACACCCAGTCCGTCGACAAATACGGAACCTGCCGGTACTTTTCCAACTACTTCTGCGCCGTCTTCATCAATTTCCAGTACATCACCGGATGAAATCATCAGAATGTGCTCTTTATCCATACCAAGTTCTGCTGCCACACCTGCCTGCGCTTTACGGTGTTTGAACTCGCCATGTACCGGAATTGCATATTTCGGATGAAGCAGGGAGTAGATCAGTTTGATCTCTTCCTGGCAGGCATGTCCGGATACGTGGGTATCCTGAAAAATAACCTCTGCGCTCTGACGATACAGATCGTTAATGATCTTGGAAACCGCTTTCTCATTTCCCGGAATCGGGTTGGAGCTGAATACGATCAGATCGTTTGGCTGAATCTTCACTTTGCGGTGAATGCCGTTTGCCATACGGGACAGAGCTGCCAGTGGTTCGCCCTGACTTCCTGTGGTGATCAGAACCGTTTTCTCATCCGGATAATTTTTCAGCTGGTCTACTTCGATCAGTGTATTGTCCGGAATGTTCAGGTAACCAAGTTCGGATGCAATGGAAATGATATTGACCATGCTTCGGCCTTCTACCACTACCTTACGTCCAAATTTATATGCGGTATTGATGATCTGCTGCACACGATCCACATTGGATGCAAAGGTTGCAACAATGATTCTCTGATGTGTATGATCACTGAAAATACTCTCGAATGTTTTTCCGACCTTTCGCTCTGTCATGGTAAATCCAGGGCGTTCTGCATTGGTACTGTCGCACATCAGCGCAAGTACGCCTTTTTTACCGATCTCACCAAAACGCTGCAGATCAATGGCATCTCCGTAAACCGGTGTATAATCTACTTTAAAGTCACCGGTGTGTACCACGGTTCCTGCCGGAGAATAGATGGCCAGTGCTGCCGCATCCTGAATGCTGTGATTTGTCTTGATAAACTCCACACGGAAACATCCAAGATTGATGTGCTGTCCGTATTTGACCACTTTACGTTTTACTTTATTAAGCATATTGTGTTCACCAAGTTTGTGGTCGATAATGCCGATGGTCAGCTTTGTCGCATAAATCGGCACATTGATCTCACGCAGCACATAAGGAAGTGCTCCGATATGATCCTCATGACCGTGCGTGATAAAAAATCCCTTTACACGATCGATATTGTCTTTTAAATATGTGATATCCGGTATACATAAATCAATACCGTACATATCATCTTCCGGGAATGCCAGACCGCAATCCACCACAATAATACTGTCTTCGTATTCGAAAGCAGTAATATTCATTCCAATGGCTTCCAGTCCGCCAAGGGGAATGATCTTTAATTTAGATTTTTTTGTATTTGCCAAAAAATCGCACCTCCTATTTTATTTCCGTTCTCATTTTTCTTACATTTCAATATCCACGTCGTCCAGCATCTCTGCAAAAACTTTGGAGATAGCATTTAATTCCACATCATCCTCCACCATTGCATAGATAACATCTTCGTCCTCTGTCTGTACTTCCTTCAAAATATATGCAACAGAATCCTCCTCTTCTTCCTCAGCTGCAAGCAGATAAGTCGTTCCGTTGATACATGTCTGTTCTAAAAGGTACAATTCAAGTTCTTCCTGATTCTCCGGATCTGTAAAAATAATTTTGTCCATCGCACTTCTACCCTTCCGTGTGCTGTCTGCTCTGATAATCCAGATATCCCTGTAATATAAAGATGGCAGCCAGTTCATCCACATATTCTTTTCTGTTCTCTCTGCGGATTCCGACCTGCATCATAGTACGGTCTGCTTCTACGGTGGTCAGTCGTTCATCCCAGAGCACTACCTCAAGTCCGGTACGCTTCTCCAGCATTTCCTTAAACTCAAGTGTCTTCTCACATCGTTCGCCTTCTGTGTTGTTCATATTTTTCGGAAAACCAAGTACAATCTTTCCTACTTCATATTCCTCTTTCAGTTCATTGATCCGTGCCAGTGTCTGGCGCAGCTTTCCTGGTGCCTTCCGCCGCACGATCTCAATTCCCTGGGCAGTCAAAAACAAGGGGTCACTGATTGCAACCCCAACCGTCTTTGAACCGAAATCAAGTCCCATTATTCTCATACGTTTATCCTAATCCCATCCATGTTTTGCAACGTAATCTTTCAGAACTTCTTCTACCAGCTCATCACGTTCCACTTTCATGATCAGACTGCGGGCATTTTTATAACTTGTAATATATGTCGGATCTCCGGACATAATATATCCCACGATCTGATTGATCGGATTGTATCCTTTCTCTGCCATCGCTTTGTATACGATTTCCAGAACATCACCGATTTTTAATTCCGGTGCTTTTTCTACTTTAAAATATTGTGTACTGCTTAAGTCCTGCATAACTTGTACCTCTGTCGTTAAAATATATCAATATTTATTCTAATATAAATAAGGGAAAAATTCAACCGTCATTATCCGGTTCGCCAGGTTTTCCTCCGTTGGTACCCATACTTTGACATATTCCGGTGTCAGTCCTTCAAAATAGCGCACGCCGTCCACCTCTACCGGTTCCTCAAATAATACGGACACTTCTTTTCCTTTATAATAATTAATAAATTCTTTTTTCTGCTTTTCTGCCAGCTCCATCAGGATTCCACTGCGCTCTGCTTTGACAGATTCCTGAATCTGATCCGGCATGGATGCAGCAACGGTTCCGTTTCGTTTGGAATATTTAAACACATGCACCTCATAAAAATCTACTTTTTTCACAAATGCGCAGGTCTCCTCAAACTCTTCCGGTGTCTCCCCCGGGAATCCCACGATAATATCCGTCGTGATCGCCGGATGTTCATAATACTGACGCAGCAGATCGCATTTTTCCAGATATTCTTCCGGTGTGTATCTGCGGTTCATTCGTTTCAAAACAGTGCCGCTTCCGCTCTGCAGGGACAGATGGAAATGCGGACATACCTTCGGCAGTTTTACCAGAGCCTGTACAAAACTTTCTGTGATAATCCCCGGCTCCAGAGATCCCAGTCGGATACGTTCAATACCGTCAATCTCATGCAGTGTCTGAATCAGTTCCAGCAGGCTGCTGTCGCAGTCAATGCCATAAGAACTCAGATGAATTCCTGTCAGCACCAGCTCCTGAAAACCGTTTTCTGCCAGTCTGCGGGCTTCCACAGCGACATCCTCCAGTTTCCGGCTTCTAACTCTGCCTCGCGCATACGGAATGATGCAGTAACTGCAAAACTGATTACAGCCATCCTGCACTTTCAAAAATGCACGAGTATGCTCTGACGGATGAATGACCGTCAGTTCTTCGTATTCCTGTTTTGTATGATTAATATCCAGCACGCCTTCCTGCTCAACACCATGATCTGCCTCATAGGCTGCCAGCATTGCAAGAAGATCCTGCTTTTTATTGTTTCCGATAATAATATCAATGGCCGCATCTGCTTTCGCCTGCTCCGTGGATGTCTGCACATAACACCCCGCTGCCACAACGATTGCATCCGGATTCATTTTCTTTGCTTTATGGATCATCTGTCTGGATTTACGGTCCGCAATATTCGTCACAGAACAGGTATTGATAATATACACATCCGCTCTGTCATGGAACGGCACGATCTCATATCCTGCCTGCTCCAACATCTGCTGCATTGCCTCTGTCTCATATGAATTTACTTTACATCCAAGGCTGTGTAATGCCGCTTTTTTCATTGTTTCAACTCCTATATCGTGTTGCGTATGCCCAAAATCAATTTTGGTAAGTCATTTCAAATATTCCGGGCGTACATTATTGACTTTTTTATAATTTGAAGTTACTATTGAAGAATAAGATAAAATATTTATTTTTCAGGAGGGCTGGTAAAATGAAAACAGTACAGATTTCTTTAAATTCCATCGATAAGGTAAAAAGCTTCGTCAATGCAATTACTCAGTTCAATTTTGATTTTGATCTGATTTCCGGAAGATACGTCATCGACGCAAAATCCATCATGGGTATCTTCAGTCTGGATCTGTCCAAACCGATCGACCTTGCAATTCATGCAGGCGACACAGATATGGCTGAGATCATGGAAGCATTAAAACCTTATCTTGTATAATCTGATACAGATAATGATGAAAATACTTATTTCAAAACCAGATACCGGGAAAAGTCAAGATGATTTTTTCCCGGTTTTTTATTTGCCAGAAAATTACGCTGAACTTTCTGGCAAGCAAAAAACACTTTCTGAAAACAATGCAAGTTTTTATATAACTCTAAACCTCAATATACGAATCATTCTTTTTCTATACTTATTCAATAGACTGATTTTTTCTATTCCTCGCAAACAGTGATTGTCTCTGTTGTCTCGATAGCTGTCTGCATCAGTTCATCAATTTTCTCATTCAGATGCTGTTCGGAACGCTCAATGATCTTCAGGTTCGGTTTTGTCACTGGATGTTTTGCAACGAAGATCGTACAGCAGTCCTCAAACGGCTGAATGGATGTCTCATAAGTATCAATTTTTTCAGAAATTGCAATAATATCATTTTTATCAAAACCGATCAGCGGACGATATACCGGCATATTGCATACTGCATTGGTTGCTGCCAGTGACTGCATGGTCTGGCTTGCTACCTGTCCGATACTCTCTCCGGTGATCAGTCCAAGGCATCCGGACTCATTTGCAAAATGCTCTGCAATCTTCATCATATAACGACGCATGATGATGGTCAGCTGGTCATGCGGGCATTTGTCATAAATATAAAGCTGAATGTCAGTAAAGTTTACGATATTTAATTTGATTGGACCGCTATAACGGGATACGATTCTTGCCAGATCGATAACTTTCTGTTTTGCACGCTCACTTGTATAAGGCGGTGCATGAAAATAAGTAGCCTCAATGGTAACACCACGCTTTGCAATCATATAACCTGCTACCGGACTGTCGATACCACCGGACAGAAGCAGCATTGCTTTTCCGGCTGTTCCAACCGGCATACCGCCCGGTCCCGGAATGATCATGGAATAAATATTTACCTGAGAACGAATTTCCACGTTCAGCATGATATCCGGGTGATGTACGTCAACTTTCATCTCCGGATAAGTGTCCAGAATGATCTCACCAAGATCTGCATTGATCTCCTGGGAGTTTTTCGGGAAGTTTTTCCGTGCTCTTCTGGAAACTACTTTGAAAGTCTTATTTTTATCCGGATATACGTCATCCAGATATTTCAATACGTCTTTTGCCAGCTGGTCAAAACCGTTCTCATCTACTCTGACTAACGGGCAGATGCCTACGATACCGAAAACTCTTGTCAGGGCCAGAACTGCCTCATCGTAATCGTAATCGCCTTCTGCATCTACATAAATTCTTCCCTGCTCTCTGGAAACGGAAAAAGTTCCGTCCACCGGCTGCAGAGCATGTCCGATCTGTTTCATTAACGCTTCTTCAAACACGTAACGGTTTTTTCCTTTGATACCGATCTCGCCGTATTTGATCAAAAATGACTGAAACAACATAAGTTCGTTTCTCCTCTCTCATTGGTTCTAACTTGTAATTATTCTGCAGTTATTTTCAAATCTAAACTCAAGTATACTTTCAGTATTCGTGCTTTCAAGTCGAACGCACGTGAGACTTGGTGCGTGATTCTGGTCAGCGCAAGCTGACATCTTCTTTTCAGAATCACTGCACATCCTCGCGGAGCATTTATCTCAGTCGGAGATTGAACTCCCACTGAGAAATACTTGTTACTACTCACCACTTGCAGAAGTGGGAGTCTCAACTCAGACTGAGATGAAATATGCATTATGCAATAACATATTCTCCTATACATTTGATCCGTTGCAGAAAATCTCGTTGTTATATTTTAGTGTCTTCTATATCTACGCAGCATTGGAAGTAACTCTTCCAGAACGCTGTAAGTATAATCTAACTCTTCTTTTGTCGTCTCCGGGCAGAAACTGAATCGCAGCGTGGATTCCTGATGCGCATGATCCAGTCCGATATTCAGCAATGTGCTGGACAGGGACGGATGATTGGAAGAACATGCGCTTCCCGCAGACACATAAATATTGCGGTCCTCCAGTGAATGAAGCAACACTTCGGAACGCACACCTACAAAACTTGCGCTGACGATCTGTGGCGCACTGTCACGGTCTGTCTTTCCGTTGATGGTCACATCCTCAAGCTGCTGCAGCTTCTCTGTAAAATATGCTTTCAGTTCATACAGATGTTCTGCATTCTCCTCCAGATGGTCATAAGCCTCTGTCGCTGCCACACCAAGTCCTGCAATTCCCGGCACATTAATGGTTCCGGAACGCATGCCTTTCTGCTGATCTCCGCCAAAGGAAATCGGACGAATCTTTGTCTTATCTTTGATATACAAAAATCCAATGCCCTTCGGTCCGTGAATTTTATGTCCGCTGACAGAAAGCAGATCGATATGCATCCGTTTCGGAATGATCTGAAACTTTCCGTAAGCCTGAATCGCATCCACATGAAATACCGTAGCCGGATTGTGATCTTTGATGATTTTTCCAGCTTCTTCGATTGGCTCTAAGGCACCGATTTCATTGTTTACCATCATCATGGAAACAAGGATCGTATCTTCCCGCAGCTCCTGCTGCAACCGTTCCAGTGAAATCTGACCGTTTGCGTCTACCGGCAGATAAGTGATCTCAAATCCCTCTTCTTCCAGAAAACGCATGGTATTTTTCACGGATGCATGCTCTACGCTGGTGGTAATGATATGTTTGCCTGCACGCTGGTTTGCCAGTGCTGTCCCGATGATTGCCAGGTTATTGGACTCTGTTCCACCGGAAGTGAATACAATCTCCTTTTCCTGACAACGCAGGGTTTTTGCGATAGCTGTGGTTGCCTCTTTGACATATTTTTCCGCTTCCACACCTTTCATATGCATAGAGGACGGATTTCCGAAGTCCACCGTCAGCGCTTCCACCATTTTATTTTTTGCCGCCTCCGAACATCTCGTGGTGGCTGAATTATCCAGATATGCTTCCATTGTCAGCATTCTCCCTCCGTTTTTTCTTCCAGTTCCAGCATCAGCATGGACATGGTGCAGATTGCTGCCGTATCCGTGCGCAAAATTCGTTTTCCAAGGGAAAGCACCTCAGCATCCTGCCGCAAAAGTTCAATCTCTTCCTCAGAAAAACCGCCTTCCGGACCGATAAACACACTGATAGACTGTCCCGGCTTTACCTTTTTTAACGCTTCTCTGGTTGCTTCCATACCGCGTTCATTTTCATAAGGAACCAAAATCATATCCTGCTGCTTTGCATACACTACCGCTTCTTTGAAACTCATTACGGTATGCACTTCCGGAATTTTGCTACGTTTGGACTGTTTTGCCGCACTCTCACTGATAGCCTGCCAACGTTTTACTTTATTGCCGGCCTTTTTTGCATCCAGTTTTACAACACAATATTTCATTGCCACCGGAATGATCTCGTGCACGCCAAGTTCCACCGATTTCTGAATGATATACTCCATACGATCGCCCTTTGGCAGTCCCTGAAACAGATAAATCTGTGACGGGAGCTCCGTATCCGGCGCTTCCTCATCCAGAATGTCTGCCTGCACGAAATCATCAGTCAGTTCCGCAATCTCACAGAACATATCCCGTGAGCTGCTACTGACCCGGATTTTTTCACCCGGACGCATACGCAGTACGTTTTTGATATGATTGACATCACTTCCAGTGATGGTCACGTATTCTTTACCAATCTGGCAATCATCCACAAAAAACTGATACATGCTTATTTCCTCGCTGTAATGCTGACCCATTCACCCTGATGTGTCACTTCCAGAACCGTCATGCCAGCTTTTTCAATCGCTTCTTTTACTTCATTCTCTTTAAAGTCAATGATTCCGGAAGTAATGAATACACCATCTTTTTTCAGACGTGCCGGAATGACCGGTGCCATCGGAATAATAACGTCTGCCAGAATATTTGCAACAACAACGTCATATTTCTCTGTTCCGACTTTTTCCTGAAGTTCTGTATCATCAATCAAGTTTCCTACGTAAAAATCACCCTGTTCTCTGCTCAGGTGGTTTACCTCAAAATTCTCATAAGTAGAGGTAATGCAATCCTCATCAATATCTGTACCGGTCAGATGTCCTGCACCAAGTTTCAGGCTGACGATAGAAAGGATTCCGCTTCCGCATCCTACGTCCAGCACTTCATCGCCTGCTTTCATATATTTACGAAGCTGGTGGATACAAAGCTGTGTGGTCTCATGTTTACCGGTTCCAAAGGAAATGCCAGGATCGATCTCAATCAGAATCTTGTCCTGATCGGCCTGATCCAGTTCTTCCCAGGTCGGTTTGATCAGAATATCATCAATCGTAAAGGAATGGAAAAACTCTTTCCAGTTATTCATCCAGTCGATATCCTCTGTCTCGCTGCTTGTGATCTTGCCGCTTCCGATATTTACATAGCTGCGCATTTCTTCCAGTGCTTCTGCCACTTCTTTTAACTTCTCGCTGTGATCCTCTCCGGATTCCAGATAAAAGCTGACATAACCGATGCCCTGATCTGGTGGAAGTTCCGGCAGAATATCAATAAACATTTTAGAAGTATCAGATTCAGACAACGGTACATTATCCTCGATTTCAATGCCTTCGATACCAAGATCTGCCAGCGTACTGCTGATGTAATCTTCCGCTTCTGTGGTGGTTTCAATTGTATATTTATCCCATTTCATCGTACATATTCCTCCATATTTTATTATTTCATATTAAGTGCACATGAGATTTCGCACATCACTCTGCTCAGCATAAGTTCCTATATTTTCACAAAATGCTATGCGCTCTCATAGTTCCGAACATACCGATTAGTCCTGAAATCCCGGGATTTTCATTTCAAATCTCGTAGAAACAGGACTCATCAATGCATAGATATTTTTATATTACCCTATAACCCTATCATTCGACAAGAGTTTTTTTGTCTGACCGAAAATTTTGATAGAAAATTTAATAATTCCACTTTTTCTTTGCAAAAATATGTTTCAGTGCATTTTTCTACTTTATCCTCTGCGGAAGCGATCCAACATCATAAAAATTTCTTCTTTTCGCGGATATGCATAGCCGCAGGAAAGGGCTCCATCCACAAAATCTGTCATTCCTTTTTTCTCCAGCAGACTGCAGATTTCCGCAACCAACACCTGCATTTCCATAGAAACCGCACCTTTTTTCACGATATATTTCAGTATCGCTGCCAGAGCCGCCATCTGCTCGGAATCAATCAACTGCTCCACATACCGCAGATCCACCATATTATGCTCAATGGAAAATCCATCTGTTCCCATTACTTTTGTCTTGATCCGTTCTTCCCGGTCTCCTCTGCCATGTCGTTTTGCCTTTCGCTCCATTTCAAACATACGCTTTTCAGACGGAAGTACAAATGGTTCTGTATTGCACTTAAAATCCACCGACGGATATTCCGGCAGTAATTCCTGTACTTTGGCCTTCACGTCTTTCGGTCGATAGGCGTCCATCTGAATAATGGTATCTGCCACATGGAAAAAGGCACCGCTGCTGCCCGCAACCAGAATTGTGGAAATTCCTGCTTTTTCATACAGATCCCGCACTCTGGCGATAAATGGCGTGATCGGCTCCTGCTCTCCACTGACGACACGCCGCATAAAGGCATCCCGCACAAGAAAGTTCGTTGCGGAAGTGTCCTCATCAATCAGAAAACAACTTGTACCCGCTTCGATTCCTTCCATAACACCTGCCGCCTGTGATGTACTTCCGCTGGCATCCTCCGTGGAAAAACAGTGCGTATCCTTTCCATTTGGAAGATCATGAATAAACAGGGACAGATCCAGATTGGAGACTGCACGACCATCCTCTGCACGCAACTTCAACGCATTGGCTCTGGTAATAACATATTCTCTGCCATCACCTTTCACATGATTGTATACCCCTTGTTCTAAAGCCTGCAGCAACGTGGATTTTCCATGATAACCACCGCCGATGATCAGCGTCACGCCTTCCGGAATTCCCATACCAAAAATGCTGCCGCCAAATGGCAAATCAATGGCAAGTTCCATACTCTTTGGAGACTCAAATGCCACCGCATCTTTTAACGGCTGGCTGGACACACCGCTCTTTCGTGGCAGAATACTTCCATTTGCACAAAATGCCACCAGTTTTCGTTCTTCTAACACTTCACGAATCTTCTGCTGATTTTCCGCCAGTTCAAAACCTTCCTGAACCAGCCTCTTATCCCACGCCTGATAATACAGACACTTTTTCACGATTTGCGGCAGAAAATCCAGTAAGATTTTCTCCAGTTCCTGCGCATTGATCGTACGTCCATTTGCCGGAAAACCAACTTCAAACCTCACAATCAGCAATTTTTCTGTAAATTCTACCGCTGTCCGGCGCATAACTTCCGGTCCCGGTCTGCTAGTAGAGATCAATCCGCTTTTTCCAGAACCTTTTGCCTTAAAACTGTACTGATCCAATGCTCTGGAAAACTTGCGTAAGATCAGATCCTCTAACGCTGTTTTTGTATGTCTTCCTTCAAAATATTTCTCTGGAAATCCCGCTTTTGCCAACGGAAGTTCCACATGCAGGGAGGACGGTGCCGCAAAAGGATCGCCCTGTACATGATCGATAGACAGCACAAAGTCACCGAAGGTATAGCTTCCCCTCAGTGACTTGTATGCCGGATAACTTTTTCGATGAATTGATTCTAATTTATTTTTTAAATCTGTTTTATTATACATCCGTAATCCTATATTATTTTCAATCTGTTTTTCAGTTCTGTCATCATCTGTTTTTCTATCATCCAGATTCCCTCTGAATTTCTTATTTCAGATAATTACAGTAACAATTATTTATGAGAACTAATCTTCTTTTTTATTAAAGAAACCTCTCTTTTTGTGATGTTTCTCCTGCTTTACACCTTCTTCAGACGCTGTATTCAGGGAATCACCTGCTAATGCATCGTAAGCTCTCAGTGCATCTTTTGCCTCTGCGCTTAAGGATGTCGGTACCTGTACCACCAGGGTAACGTACTGATCACCACAAATATTTTTGTTACGAAGAGATGGAACACCTTTTCCTTTCAGACGGATTCTTGTGTTTGTCTGTGTACCCGGTTTTACAGTATAAAGCACATCGCCGTGTACGGTGCTGATTCTCATCTCGCCGCCTAATACTGCCTGCGCAAAAGAAATTGGTGCTGTAGAATAAATATTCATATCCTGACGCTGGAAGATCGGATGTGAGGATACGATAACCTCTACCAGCAGATCGCCACGCGGTCCGCCATTGACACCCGGCTCACCTTTGTCACGGATACGAACACTCTGTCCATTATCGATTCCGGCCGGAATGGAAACCTTGATTTTCTTTCTGCTGGAAGTATAACCGGTTCCACGGCAGGAAGTACATTTATCTTTGATGATCTTACCGGATCCATTACATTCCGGACAGGTCTGAACGTTCTGAACCATGCCGAACAGAGACTGCTGGGAAAATACAACTTTACCTTTTCCGCCACATTTTGTACATGTCTCCGGAGAAGTACCCGGTTTTGCTCCTGTTCCACCACAAGTCGTACATTCATCTTTCAGTACCATATCAATTTCTTTCTCACAGCCAAACACTGCTTCCTCAAACGTGATACGGACACTGGTTCTTAAGTTTGCACCTTTCATCGGTCCATTGGATGCGCCTCTTCTGGAACCGCCGCCAAAGAAATCGCCGAAAATATCGCCAAACATATCGCCAAAATCCATGCCTGAAAAATCAAATCCACCAGCTCCGGCGCCGCCTGCTCCACCGTCAAATGCAGCGTGACCAAACTGATCATACTGTCTTCTCTTCTCTGAATCACTTAATACCGCATAAGCCTCAGAAGCCTCTTTAAATTTTGCTTCTGCTTCTTTGTCTCCCGGGTTTGCATCCGGATGATATTTTTTGGCTAACTGGCGGTATGCCTTTTTAATTGTGGCATCATCTGCGCTACGGTCTACACCAAGCACCTCATAATAATCCCTTTTCTGTTCTGCCATATCTGAACTCCATCCCTTATGTTTTACTCTATTTTTGTATCTTCTGGTCTCACGAAGGGCAATTTCCCTTCGAAGATTAATCCAACAATGCACCAGAAGGCATTCCGCCCTCTGGTGCGTTATTTATCAATTTGCATTTACTGCGATGAACCGCATGTGTTTAACTTCTGATTAAACCTCTTTGTAATCAGCGTCTACGACATCATCATCTGCTCCGCCTGCTGCCTGCTGACCAGCACCTGCGTTCATGTCCGGACCTGCGCCTGCTGCACCCTGTGCTGCCTGTGCCTGCTCGTACATTTTAGCAAATACCTGCTGAGCACTTGTCATTAATTTTTCTTTTGCAGCTTTCATCTCATCTAACTCTGCATCTGTCATCTTGTCAGCTTCCGGATGCGCCTCAAGGAGTGCTTTTAATGCATCCAGGTCTGCCTGAACAGTTGCTTTCTCAGAATCAGATACGCCTGCTCCAACTTCCTCAAGAGCTTTCTCTGTCTGGAATACGAAGGAATCAGCATCGTTTCTTGTATCGATTGCTTCTTTTCTCTTCTTATCCTGAGCTTCGAACTCTGCTGCTTCTTTTACAGCTTTATCGATCTCGTCATCAGACATGTTAGATCCTGCTGTGATTGTGATATGCTGCTCTTTGCCTGTTCCAAGGTCTTTTGCAGATACATTTACAATACCGTTTGCATCGATATCGAAAGTAACCTCGATCTGCGGAACACCACGACGTGCTGGCGGGATTCCATCCAGACGGAACTGACCAAGGGATTTATTATCTCTAGCGAACTGACGCTCACCCTGTACTACGTTGATATCTACAGCTGTCTGGTTATCTGCTGCTGTAGAGAAGATCTGGCTCTTTCTTGTCGGGATTGTCGTATTTCTCTCGATCAGTCTTGTAGCTACACCACCCATTGTCTCGATGGATAAGGAAAGTGGAGTTACATCCAGCAGTAATACTTCACCGGCACCTGCATCGCCTGCAAGTTTACCACCCTGGATAGAAGCACCGATTGCTACGCACTCATCCGGGTTCAGGGATTTGCTTGGCTCTTTACCTGTTAACTGTTTTACTTTATCCTGTACAGCCGGGATACGTGTAGAACCACCTACTAACAGTACCTGACCAAGTTCAGAAGCTGTTAAGCCAGCATCTTTTAATGCGTTCTGTACCGGAACTGCTGTTCTATCAACCAGATCACGTGTTAACTCATCAAATTTAGCTCTTGTAAGGTTCATATCGAAATGTTTCGGTCCCTCAGCTGTAGCCGTGATGAACGGAAGGTTGATGTTTGTTGTTGTTGCGGAAGAAAGCTCTTTTTTCGCTTTCTCAGCTGCTTCTTTTAATCTCTGAAGAGCCATTTTATCTGTAGAAAGGTCTACACCTTCCTGTTTTTTGAACTCAGCGATCATGTAGTCTGTGATCTTCTGGTCGAAGTCATCACCACCAAGTCTGTTATCACCGGATGTAGATAATACTTCGATAACGCCATCACCGATCTCAATGATAGATACATCGAATGTACCACCACCAAGGTCATAAACCATGATCTTCTGCTCGCTCTCATTGTCCAGACCATATGCTAAAGCTGCTGCTGTCGGCTCGTTGATGATACGTTTTACATCAAGACCTGCGATCTTACCAGCATCTTTTGTTGCCTGACGCTGAGCATCATTGAAGTATGCCGGAACTGTGATAACAGCCTCAGATACTTTCTCGCCTAAGTAGTTCTCAGCATCTGCTTTTAATTTCTGAAGGATCATTGCGGAAATCTCCTGCGGAGAATATTTCTTTCCGTCAATCTCTTTCTTATAATCTGTACCCATCTCTCTCTTGATAGAGGAGATTGTTTTTTCTGCATTTGTAACAGCCTGACGTTTTGCCGGTTCACCAACCAGTCTCTCACCTGTTTTTGTAAAAGCTACTACTGATGGTGTTGTTCTTGCTCCTTCTGTATTTGCTACAACTACCGGTTTACCACCTTCCATAACTGCTACACAGCTATTTGTTGTTCCTAAGTCGATACCAATAATCTTGCTCATAATCGTGTCCTCCTATATATTGTTTCCTGAATTAACTTATTTTTATATTTAACGAATAATCGTTAATGGCTATTTTTAATTAGCTACTTTTACCATACTATGGCGAACCACAGAATCACGGTATGTGTAACCTTTCTGGAATTCCTCAGCGATGATGTTCTCGCCAAACTCCTCATCCTCGATATGCATTACTGCGTTATGCAGATTCGGATCAAATTCCTGACCAACCGCTTCGATTGGTTTTACTCCTGCTTCTTCCAACATGGTCATCATCTGTTTGTAGATTTTTTCCATACCTTCTACGAAAGGAGATCCTTTTTCTTCCTCAGTGACAGCTGCCAGACCACGTTCGAAGTTATCAACAACCGGAAGTATTTTTTCTACGATACTTTTTGCACCGGTCTCAAACATCTGGGTCTTTTCTTTTTCTGTTCTCTTACGGAAGTTATCGAACTCAGCCATCTGTCTTCTGACTCTGTCTGTAAGCTCTTCGATTTTCTCATCTTTTTTATCTTTCTTCTCTTTCTTTTTGAAAAATGACCCTTTTTCTTTCTCAGTTTCCGGTTCTTCTGCTACAGCCTCTTCGGCTTCTTCTACGGTTTCTTCCTCTGCTGTATCATTTATTTCTTCATTTTCTAAGATTTCTTCTTCCATCTCTTCCGGACTGATGTTTTTATTCTCTGCCATCGAAATCCCACCTTTCCGCTTTCATCATCTCTCAATGACTACTCATCTGTCTTTTTAAATATGTCATCCAGCTGAACCTTTAAGGTCCGCAGGTTGTCAACTACTTTTTCGTAATCCATGCGTTTCGGTCCGACGATTCCGACGGTTCCGCGGATTCCTTTTCCAAGATCGTAAGTGGCGGTAACCACGCTGCAATCTTTCATTCCCTGCATCGGGCTTTCGTTTCCGATGTACACCTGAATGCCGGTTCCCGGATTTCCGTTTTCTTTGTCGACAGTAAACAGATCTTTGAACTCCTGCTTTTCTTCAAAAGCACTAATCAGCTCGCTTGCCCGCTCGGAATCACTCAACTCCGGATATTTGAAGATATTGGTTGCTCCGCTGGTGTAAATCTCAAGGTCTTCGTCTTCCTGAATCGCCTGAGCAACTGCATCCAGCACATCGCTTACCATGGCACTGTGGATACCCGCCTGCTCTTTCAATCTGGAAATCGTTCCAAGGTTGATATCCTCAAGTGCAAGACCATTTAAACTTCCGTTCAGCAAAATGTTTAACTTCAACATGGTTTCCTGATCCGGTGTCTCCTCTGTGCGGATGATCTTGTTCTTTACGATGTTACCATCCAGCATGATGGTTGCCAGAACCTGTTCCTCATCCACGGTGGAGAGTTGAATGAATTTCACTTTTCCGTGATGGGTCTGCGGTGCGGATACCACTGTCGCGTAATTGGTATTTGCTGCCAGCATCTTCGCGATCTGTTTTAATACAAATTCCATACGCTCCGTTTTCTCGATCACAAATTCCTTCATATCGGAAATCTCATGATCTTTTTCCTCCATCAGGTGATCTACATAAAATCGATACCCTTTGTCCGATGGAATACGTCCTGCTGAAGTATGCGGCTGAACAATGTATCCAAGTTCCTCCAGATCTGACATCTCGTTACGAATCGTTGCAGAACTGAGATTCAGATCAGACGCTTTCGCGATCGTTCTGGAACCAACCGGCTCACCTGTTTCCAGATAAGTCTGAATGATTGCATGTAAAATTTTCGTTTTTCTTTCGTCCAATCCTTCGCTCATGTGTTTCATGCTCCTGTAATTGATGCTTTTTTCTTTGTTAGCACTCAACCGTTTGGAGTGCTAATATCTTCATTACCTAATGTAGCACTATCGTTTTTCTTTGTCAACATCTATTTTTATTTTTTTCATATTTTTTCAAATCATCCTTTTGAACAGCATCTATCACATGCAAAAAGGATTCATCTGCCACAATCGTTTGTAACAAATCAATCCTTTTTCTTCTATACTTATTCTTCTGTCTTGTTCAATGCCATTCTGTATTACATATCACATTATATATAATAAGAATTACAACAAAAATTCCGCCAGTACATAATTGCTGACATCTATACCATGTTCCGTCAAACGCACATAGCCTGCCATTTCTTCAATCAGCTGTTCACCCTTTAATTTTCGAAGTACCTCACCATAGACACTGTCCAGTGTTACCTGAAATGTTGTTTCAAACTGCTGCCGGGAGATTCCTGCCATCAGACGCAGCCCCAGAAACATGAATTCTTCCATCTCGGATTTTTTGTCCAATGTTTCTATATGGATATGATGCTCTCTGCAACACGCTTGCTGTAATACGGTTTTTTTCTTCGGCAACACAGTTTCGTTCCCGGATAATCGGCAATCCAACTCATTTTGTTCATCCATTCCCTTCTGATTCAAACAAGTCTGATCTGCTGAAATGTATTCCTGTTCCAAATATTCCTTCAGATTCGACGTGTTCTGAAACCTTTGATGTTCCACTAATGAAGATGCGCCAAGTCCCAGTCCAAGATAATCTTTTCTGGTCCAGTAACCGCAGTTATGCCGACATTCATATCCCGGCTTCGCATAATTAGATATCTCATACCGCTCATACCCTTTCGTATGCAAAAAAGCCTCCGTCAGTTCATACATCTGACGTTCCACATCTTCCTCTGGAAGCAGTCTCGGATGCCCGCCTTCCTCCCGAATTTGCTCATCTTCCGCAAAACGTTCATAAAACGGTGTACCTTCCTCAATAATCAGACTGTATGCAGAAATATGCTCCGGGCGCAAAGCTGTCACTTTTTGCAGCGTATTCTGCCAGCTTTTCAGTGTCTGTCCCGGCAGCGCCGACATCAGATCCACATTGATATTTTCAAACCCGGCTTTTCGTGCCAGATCATAACTTTCCAGAAACTGCGCAAAATTGTGGATTCTCCCCAAAAGCTGCAATTCTCTGTCATCCGCGGACTGTAATCCCATACTAAGCCGGTTAAATCCCGCCTGCACCAGTTTTTCCGCCTTTCCTGCTGTCAATGTTCCCGGATTACATTCCACAGTAATCTCAGCATCTGCCACTAAATGAAAATACTTCTTTACCGTCTCTAATATGGCAGCAAGCTGATACCCTTCCAGAATCGTTGGTGTACCGCCGCCAAAAAAGATGCTGCTCACCTGATATTCCTTAAATTGTGGACCATAATATGCAATTTCTTCCTGTAACTTCTTTATATAAGAAATCCGCACCGGCGGATCAGCCGGTGCAGATAAAAAATCACAGTATGCACATTTTCGTTCACAAAAAGGAATATGAAAATATAATTCTAATTCTTTCATATGTTCCCTCTAATAAATTCGCTATTTTACATCATTCTCGCAGCCATTTACGAATATGCATATAAATTAACGTAACCTGTTTCTTATTTATCATCCAGTTTCAGAACACTCATAAACGCTTTCTGCGGAATCTCTACATTTCCGACCTGACGCATACGTTTTTTACCTTCCTTCTGTTTCTCCAGAAGTTTTCTCTTTCGGGAAATATCGCCGCCGTAACATTTTGCCAGTACGTCTTTGCGCATAGCACGAACAGTCTCACGGGCGATAACTTTTCCACCGACTGCTGCCTGAATCGGGATTTCAAACAGATGACGCGGGATCTCCTCTTTTAACTTCTCACACATTTTTCGACCACGCTCATACGCACTGCCAGAGAATACGATAAAGGAAAGCGCATCCACTTCTTCTTTATTAATAAGGATATCCAGTTTTACCAGATCAGAACGGGTGTAGCCTTTCATCTCATAGTCAAAAGAAGCATATCCTCTGGAACGGGATTTCAACGCATCAAAGAAATCATAAATGATCTCATTCAACGGCAGATCGTATTTGATCAGCGCACGCGTTTCTTCCATATATTCCATACTAATATAAATACCACGGCGCTCCTGACACAGATCCATGATGGCGCCAATATACTCACTGGTTACCATGATTTCTGCACTTACCATCGGTTCTTCCATATAGTCAATCTCAGACGGATCCGGCATGTTAGATGGGTTTGTCAAATCCATCACTGTTCCATCTGTCTTGTGTACTTTGTAAATAACGCCCGGTGCTGTCGTTACCAGATCCAGGTTGTATTCACGCTCCAAACGTTCCTGAATAATTTCCAAATGTAATAATCCTAGGAATCCACAACGGAAACCAAATCCCAGTGCCGCAGATGTCTCTGGTTCAAACTGAAGCGCTGCATCGTTTAACTGCAGTTTTTCCAGCGCATCACGCAGATCCGGATATTTAGCGCCATCGGACGGATACAGACCACAGTAAACCATCGGATTTACTTTCTTGTAACCCGGAAGCGGCTCTGCACACGGATTGGAACGATTTGTGATCGTATCACCCACGCGGGTATCCTGTACATTCTTAATACTAGCCGTAATGTAACCTACCATACCGGCAGATAATTCCTCACATGGAATAAACTGACCGGCACCAAAATAACCAACTTCCACAACGTCTGCCGTTGCTCCTGTCGCCATCATTTTGATCGGTGTACCGACGCGGACGGTTCCCTCTTTGATACGGCAGAAGACAATAACACCTTTGTACGCATCATATAAAGAGTCAAAAATCAGCGCCTGTAACGGAGCCTTCGGATCTCCGGTCGGAGCCGGAATCTTCTCCACGATCTGTTCCAGAACCTGATCTACATTCAGACCTGTTTTTGCAGAAATCTGCGGTGCATCGTGTGCTTCCAGTCCAATGACATCCTCAATCTCCTCAATGACACGCTCCGGATCCGCACTTGGCAGATCGATTTTATTAATAACCGGCATAACATCCAGATCATGATCCAGCGCCAAATATACATTTGCCAGTGTCTGTGCCTCGATACCCTGCGCCGCATCCACAACAAGAATTGCGCCGTCACAGGCTGCCAGACTTCGGGAAACCTCATAGTTGAAATCCACATGACCTGGGGTGTCGATCAGGTTGAAGATATACTCCTCCCCATCTTTTGCCTTATAAATAATACGAACGGTCTGCGCTTTGATGGTAATACCACGCTCACGCTCCAGATCCATATTGTCCAACACCTGAGACTGCATCTCACGACTGGTCAGCAAACCTGTCATCTCGATGATTCGGTCTGCCAGGGTAGATTTACCATGATCAATATGTGCAATAATACAAAAATTTCTGATTTTACTCTGATCTATCACTAAAATTCCTCCATATGTTTGTTATCTGTTTTATGCAATTTATTTTACAATTCATTTACGGATGCGCCTAACATCCCAATATTAATTATGATTTTAACATCGAACCCGGGAAATAGCAAGTTTTACGTAAGTTCCCCTAAAATAAATCACATTTTTCATTTCCTTATCTTCGATTCCTTGATTTGTCTTTTTTTTGATGGTATGATAGGCAGGAAACGAATGCAAAGGAGCAAAGAAAATGGATATTAATGAAAAAGCTTTAGAATTACATAAACAGTGGAACGGAAAACTTACCACTGAAGCAAAATCTGCGGTAAAAACCCGCGAAGATTTATCCCTTGCCTATACACCAGGTGTTGCAGAGCCTTGTAAAGTTATCGCAAAAGATCCTGCTGCTGCTTACACCTACACAATGAAAGCAAATACCGTTGCCGTTGTTTCTGACGGAAGTGCCGTTCTCGGTCTTGGAAATATCGGTGCCCTTGCCGCTATGCCGGTTATGGAAGGAAAATGTGTACTGTTCAAAGAATTCGCAGATGTAAATGCAGTTCCGATCGTTCTGGATACACAGGATACCGATGAGATCATCCGTACCGTTGCAAACATTGCACCGACTTTCGGCGGCATCAATCTGGAAGATATCTCTGCACCAAGATGTTTTGAGATCGAAGAAAAATTAAAATCCATGCTGGATATCCCGGTTTTCCACGATGATCAGCACGGTACTGCCATCGTTGTCCTTGCAGGTATCATCAATGGTCTGCGCGTGACAGGAAAGAAAAAAGAAGACTGCCGCGTTGTTGTAAACGGTGCCGGTTCTGCCGGAGTTGCCATCACAAAATTACTGCTCACCTATGGTTTCAAACACGTAACCATGTGTGACAAACTTGGTATCATTGGCAAAGATTATCCGGATCTGAACTGGATGCAGCAGAAAATGACAGAAGTAACAAACTTAGAAAACCAGACCGGTACGTTAGCAGATGCTCTGCGCGGTGCTGATATTTTTGTCGGTGTTTCTGCTCCGAATATCGTATCTGCCGAAATGGTTGCTTCTATGAACAAAGACGCTATCCTCTTTGCTATGGCAAACCCGGTTCCGGAAATCATGCCAGATGTTGCAAAAGCTGCCGGAGCAAAAGTCGTTGGAACAGGAAGAAGCGATTTTCCAAATCAGGTAAATAACGTAATCGCATTCCCGGGTATCTTCAAAGGTGCTCTGGAAGGACATGCACGTCAGATCACAGAGGAAATGAAACTCGCTGCTGCCAAAGCCATCGCCGGACTTGTCAGCGACGAAGAATTAAACGAAGATTTTATTATGCCGGAGCCGTTTGATCCGCGTGTTGCAGATGTTGTCAGCCAGGCAGTAAAATCTCACATCGAAGCATAAGATTATGAATGCAAACCGCTATTATTCGCTGGATACTTATTTAAAAGAAACTTTCGGTGAAAAAGTATATCGTATTTCTTTAAATGGCGGCATGACCTGTCCGAATCGTGACGGGACAAAAGGGACCCGCGGCTGTATCTTCTGCAGCCGCGGTGGTTCCGGTGATTTTGCAGAAAGCAGTCTGCTGTCTGTGACGGAACAGATCGAAGCTGGTCGTAAAAAGCTCGCTGCCAAAACAAAATGCCGCAAATTTATTGCTTATTTTCAGGCATATACGAATACCTATGCGCCGGTTTCTTATCTCCGTCCACTATTTATGGAAGCAATTCTGCATCCTGACATCGTCGTTCTCTCTGTTGCCACCCGTCCGGATTGTATCACACCGGAAATCCTTACTCTTTTATCGGAATTGAATGAGATAAAACCTGTATGGATCGAATTTGGGCTTCAGACTATTCACGATGAAACTGCTGCTTTTATCCGCAGGGAATTTTCTCTTTCCTGCTATGAACAGGCAGTTGCAGAGCTGAAACATCGGAATATTGCTGTGGTCACGCATGTCATTCTCGGTCTGCCCGGTGAAACAACCGAACAGATATTAGAAACCGTCGACTATGTGGCACATTCCGGGATTTCCGGTGTCAAACTGCAGTTATTGCATGTGTTATCGGACACAGATCTGGCTGATTATTATGCAGCGCATCCATTTCCGCTTTTTTCGATGGAAGAATATTGTGATTTCATTGTAACCTGCCTGGAACATCTCCCACCATCTATGGTCGTCCACAGAATTACCGGCGATGGTCCGCGCAAACTTCTGGTGGCACCATTATGGAGCACAGATAAGAAACGGGTACTGAACACCATTCATAAAAGACTCAGAGAACGCGATACTTATCAGGGCGCTGATTTTACGTAGAAAGAAGGAAGCAAGCTATGGCAGATTTACATACCATGTATCGTGTGATGATTCTGTATATGTTAAATCAGGTGGAATATCCACTGACCAACACACAGATCACGAACTTTATTCTGGAAAAAGAATATACGAATTATTTTACGGTTCAGGAGATTCTGTCTGACCTGATTTCTTCTCAGTTGATCACTGCAGAATCTACTCATAACAATACCCGTTACCGGATTACACCGTATGGACAGGAGTCGCTTGGATTTTTCCATGTAAAAATATCGGATGCCATCAAAGAAGATATCCGCACTTATTTTGTGGAGCATGATTTTGATCTGAAGCAGGAAACTTCTGTCTATGCCGATTATTATAAGGTTCCCGGGGAAGGATATGCCGTGCGCTGCCGTATCCGGAATCTGGAGACAGATATCGTGGATCTGACCTTGCATGTTTCTGGCAGACAGCAGGCAGAAGCGGTCTGTCAGAACTGGAAAAAGAATCATTTCCCGATTTATGAAACATTAATGGACATTTTGCTCAAATAAAAAGAACGTATCACATTTCAACCTCTTGTCTGCATGACATTATATTGAAAATGATACGTTCTTTTTATATATGCTTTTTACTATTACGCTTAAATCCTGTTTACAGATTCTTTGAATACGCAGTTATCCTTATTTGTGCTTTTTCACACTATAGCCAAAGGAACCGATTTTTTTCCCAAGTTCAAAGTATTCTCCATGAGAATATGCAGTCAGTCCAATGTCATTGAGATGGAATTTTCCCTTCTCATCCATATATTTTGGATTGACAGAAACTGCAGTCACCTCTGCCAGAAACATATCATGGGAACCAAGCTCAATGATCTGTTTTACTTTGCATTCAATGCTGACCGGACTCTCTGCAATTCCCGGTGCCGCGATGGTTTTGGACTCACATGGAGTCAGATGCATCTCTTTGAATTTGTCTACCTCTCTGCCGGATTTGACACCACAATAATCGGTAGCAAACGTCAGATCGTTAGTTGTCAGATTGATCACAAACTCGCCGGTTTCTTTGATAATATCATAAGAATAACGCTCTTTTCGCACGGAAATAGACACCATTGCCGGATCAGAGCAGATGGTTCCTGCCCATGCCACGGTAATAATGTTCGGTCTCTCCTCCGGACGCTTGCAGCTGATCATAACTGCCGGTACCGGATACAGCATATTTCCCGGTTTCCAAAATTCTCTTTCCATATTACTCTCCTGTTTTTTTCAAACGTTCTATCCATATCCTTTCCGGATCTTCTGAAAAGTTCCGAAAAATCTCTTTCAAAATGCTTTACTGATCCTGCATTGCAGACATGAACATCGGAATTAACTGTTTCTTTCTGGATACAACGCCTCTCAGCACATGGTATGCGCCTTCTTTATGAACCGGAAATGCTTTCTCCACCAGTTCATCCGCATGCTCTCCCTCACAGATCAGATAGGTTGTCTCCTCAATGATATTGGTCAGCATCACGAATACCATCTCGATTTTTCTTTCTGTCATTGCTTCACGCAGATACGGAAGCAATTTGTCTCTGACCTGATCCAGTTCATCCTGTGTCATGGCACTGATCTGACCTACACCAAAATCTACACCATTCTGACTGAATGTCTTGAAATCCTGATAGAAGATTTCTTCCGGTGTCTTGCTTCCGAAATCACTTCCTGCCTGGAACATCGCTTTTGCATGCTCCTCAGTATTGATTCCGGCAATTCCTGCAAGTTCCTCTGCCACAGCCTTATCTAACGGTGTACAGGTAGGAGAACGGTACATCAGTGTATCAGACAAAATTGCAGAACACAGCAGTCCTGCGATGGTTTTGTTGATCTCCACATTCTGCTCACGATACATCTGATAAATGATCGTTGCAGTACATCCAAGCGGCTGATTACGGAAAAATACCGGTGACATAGTCTCCAGACTTCCGATTCTGTGGTGATCAATGATCTCCAGAATATCAGCACCGCCGATTCCGTCAACTGCCTGTGTTTTCTCATTATGATCCACCAGGATCAGCTGTTTTTTCTTCATGTTCAACAGGTTTCGTCTGGAAATCATTCCGACATATTTTCCATCAGTATCCAAAACCGGGAAGTCACGATGTTTCTCTTTTGACATGATTTCCCGCACATCATCAATGTATTCTTCCAGTTCAAAGGTAACAAGCTGGTCTCTGCGCATAAAGAATTTGATCGGCATACTCTGGTTCACCAGACGTGCCGCTGTATAAGTATCATAATCTGTGGTAATGACCACACAATTTCTCTCTGCTGCCATCTTAATAATGGATTTTGGCACCTGTGGGCTTCCAGCAATGATCAGACAGCTTGCATTACATTCCAGCGCACAAACCTGCGCATCATAACGGTTACCCATGATAACCAGATCGTCATCATCCAGGAACTGCTCCATCGTCTCCGGATTTGCAGAACCAACCACAACTTTTCCCTTCGTAAAATAAGCGTGTTCGTTTCCGCAAAGCAACTGACCTTCCAGTGTATCAACGATATTCTGATACTGCGTTTTCGCTCTGGACAAAATACTGTTATCATAGACATCCATATAGGAAGTTGCAATATCGCCGGTAATGATCAGACCTTCCAGATTGTTTTCTCCATCTGTAACCGGCAAAGTTACAACATTTTGTTCTTTCATCATTTCCCATGCACGTTTCAGGGAAATTTTTCCGCTGACACCCGGTGTTTTGCGGATCTCAATATCTTTTACCTGTGCACCTACATCTGTGATGAGTCCAGGAGATTTTACCCCAAAAGTCTTCAGCACATATTTGGTTTCTTCATTTAATTCTCCCGCACGTTTTGCCTCATAACGCCCTTCGTCTGACTGATTCTTTAAATTCGCATATGCAATCGCCGCACAGATAGAATCTGTATCCGGATTCTTATGACCGACGACCCATACTTTCTTCTTTTTCTCTATAGCCATATTATCGGTTGCTCTCCTATACCCTTTATTTTGGGAACAGTCCTCTTCCATTCCCAGCTTCATTAAGTCAATTAGTAAACGTGTAACTACCCAGTGCATTTCTGTCACTGGGTATTTTTTCATTCTATCACTTCATTTTTATTTTGGCAACTACCTAATATGCTATTTCTGTGAGTTCTTACCATCATTGCAATTTTAAACAACATGGCATCTTCAAACGTACGAATATCAAGCCCAATCTTCTTCTCGATCCGCTCCAGACGGTACACCAACGTATTGCGGTGAATATATAGCTGGCGGGCAGTCTCTGAAATATTCAGATTATTGTCAAACAGCTGACGGATCGTCGCCATTGCTTCCTCATCCAGTTCCATATCCGCATGATCTCCCAACACTTCTTTCAGAAACAGGTCACACATCTCTACGGAAAGTTGTGAGATCAGACGTCCCAGTCCAAGTCTCCTGTAATAAAACACCCGTTCATCATCAGAAAACACCATTCCGACCTTAAGTGCCATAGATGCCTGGCGATATTTTTCATGAAACAATACAAAATCTTCTGCGGCATCGGTATATCCAACCCATGCATTACACATAGCTTCCATTTGTAAGTTGTCGATGATCCGTCTGGCAAACTGATCGTTTTCCACATCAATTCCACGGACATTTTTGATAAGCACCATTTTCTTATCATCCACGTCGATCAGATAATCCACCCCATATACCACAAACATGTTTTTCAGCATTTCCAGAATAATCTCATTTTGTTCATCTGCAAACTGGATCACGAAAATCATGTAAGTTCCGTTCTTCATTCGGATCTGATGCCTTTTTTCCTGAATCTGCTGTTCGGAAAATTCACCATTTAGCAGCTGTCTCAGGAAATTAATTTCATTCGTCGGCTCCTGTGCTGCCAGATAAAGATTCCGGATCTGGCAGCATGCCATCTGTCCGATGACATACGAAGCATCACCGGCTCCATTATTGCTTGCAAGCAAAATGTTTTCTGTCTGATCATTGATCTCAATTTTTAAAAAGATCCAATTCTGGATCGTCTGACTGTCTGCCATAGATTTTGCAAACAAAACAACCAGCTCCTGAACCTTTTCCTCCAGATCAGGTACCGTAGACGCCAGCATTTTCCCCTTTTTATTGAACAACACAAAATCCATACGGGAGATCTGTTTCATTTCCTTTAACGCCTGTGCCAGTTTTTTTCCGGGCAAACGTTGTTCCAATGTCTATCCCTCCTTAAAATGAAAACTGGGTATGAAACTCATACCCAGTTTTCTATTGCAAAAGTGCACCATCTGTACACTTTTCATCCTTATGCATAATTCTGCATGTTACACTTCTTAGTGAGAAATAACCTGCTCTGTCTCTTTATCAAAGATATGACCTTTGTTGATATCAAATGCAACTGTCACATCATCACCGTAACGGCAAGGTGTACTGGAATCAACTTTTGCTGTCATTGTAACACCATTTGCTGTGTAGTAAAGTAATACTTCAGAACCAAGCAGCTCGTATCCGGTACATTTTGCTTTGATTGTGTAATCAGCATGTTTCTGCAGATACTCTGGCTCATCATCCATATCATCCGGACGAATACCAAATACAACTGTTTTTCCGTCATATCCGCCATCTTTTAATGCTTTTGCTTTGTTTGCTGGCATTACATAGGTAGCATCACCACTTGTCAGTGTTACTTTATCGCCTTCTACCTTGCATACGCAATCTAAGAAGTTCATCTGCGGAGATCCGATGAATCCTGCAACGAACAGGTTGTCCGGCTCATTGTACAGTTTCTGTGGAGAATCTACCTGCATGATCACGCCATCTTTCATAACAACGATTCTGGTACCAAGTGTCATAGCCTCAGTCTGATCATGTGTTACATAGATGATTGTTGCGCCAAGTCTCTGATGTAAGGAAGAAATCTCGGAACGCATCTGTACTCTTAATTTTGCATCCAGGTTGGAAAGCGGCTCATCCATCAGGAATACTTTCGGCTCACGCACGATAGCACGTCCCATGGCAACACGCTGTCTCTGTCCACCGGAAAGAGCTTTCGGTTTACGATCCAGTAATTTCTCAAGGTCCAGGATTCTTGCTGCGTTACGAACTTTTTTATCAATCTCATCTTTTGGCACTTTTCTTAATTTTAAAGCAAATGCCATGTTGTTATATACTGTCATATGAGGATATAAAGCATAGTTCTGGAATACCATGGCGATATCTCTGTCCTTCGGCTCAACATCGTTCATTCTCTTTCCATCAATATCGAACTCACCTTCTGAAATTTCCTCCAGACCAGCGATCATACGAAGTGTTGTAGATTTACCACATCCGGATGGTCCAACGAAGATGATGAACTCTTTATCTGCCACATCCAAATTGAAGTCTTTTACTGCCTCAAAACCGTTTGGATATCTCTTATAGACATGTTTTAATGATAATTCTGCCATTTTTTAATTACCCTCCATAAAATAATTCTCCACAAAACGCCTTGTTTTGCTATGCACTTATACTAACAAATTCTGTACGCTTTGTCATCGGGTATTGTCACAAATTTCACATGAAAACCTTGGTATTTCTGCCAGTTTTTTGTTCACCTCTCACAATTTTTCAGTATATTGACTATATGTCGTTTCCACATTTCGTCATTTTAACGAAACCATTCGGTAACTTACTGTTTTCCGGTACTTCCAAAACCGCCACGGTTTGCATTTCCCAGAGATGCCACCTCTTCAAAAACGATCTGTGGCTGATTTTCCACAATACGGAACTGGCAGATTCTATCATTTACATTGACCACGGTATCTCTAGTTGCATACACCGGCATGCGCCACATATCATCATCACCACAATAAGAACCATCAATGATTCCGCAGCTGTTCACCTGCAGCAGACCATAATTTTTAAATGTTGAGCTGCGCGGTACCACATGTGCCTCATATCCTTTCGGAAGCTGCATGGCAACACCTAACGGGATCAGTTTAAATTCTCCTGCTTTCAGTTCTACGGTCTCGCTAGCACGCAGATCGATCCAGTCTGATTTACCGTCAATATACTCCAGTCGATCAATTTTGTCCGTAAAATATTTAATACGAATATTTTCCATGTTTCTTTCCTCCACATTTTTCTTTCTGTTTTTCACTTGTAGTTATTTGTTCAAGTCGAACGCACGTGAGACTTGGTGCGTGATTCTGGTCAGCGAAAGCTGACATATTCTTCTCAGAATCACTGCACATCCCCGCGGAGCGTTTATCTCATTCTTTATGTATAGTTAAAGAAAAACCCGGCATCCCATAAAGACACCGGGTATGAGTCTTCTTATTTTCTACGGTAGCATCAGTTTACATGCTTTCATCATCATCTGGATACAGATAAAAATCAAAACCTTCTGCATTTCCGTTGAGCATGCAGCTTCCATACAGCTGCTCCACATCTTTCGGAACTGCAATCAGAATATCCACATAATTGGAATCACCGGATTCAGTCTCCGGATAGCTGATTTCAAACACTTTATCTACCTTATAGTAAGTCTCCTGTTCTCTATCCTCATCTTCTGACCATACAGACACATCTTCCTCCGAAATATTTGACAAATTATATGTATCTGAAAGATTATTTTTGATAACCAGAGAAACGATATAGTATACATATCCCTCCGGTGCTGTAAGCTGTTCCAGCTCTGCACGTTCTGTCGTGGATACGTTGACATAATAATCATCCCAGTTTATGTCAGACATATTCGGTCCAACATAATCTGACCAGGCATACTCTACATAAATGCGATTCTGGTATTCTGGTTCAATCTGTTCTTCTTCCTGTGCCCAGTTATCATAATCGGTGTCCCATCCGTCCGTAATCTGATCACGAATTTCATTACGAACGATAGAAAAGATCGATGAACCAGCGGCAATCACAATTGCAACAACAATAATAATAACGATCGCAGCTACTAGTGTCTTCCTTTTTTTCTTTTCTCCCGTCCATTTGCTGTTATTTTCGTTCTGATAGCTATATGAGGATTTTTGATTCGATGTACGATTAGTATTTCGCCCAGCATCTTCCGTACCTGCACGATACCAGTCATGTTGACGCGGATCTTTGTATGTATCATAACGTTCATGCAAATCCTGTTCCATGTCTTCCCGACTGTCCGGCCGGTTATACCGGGCACATTTCGGGCAGATCCCACTGTATTTTTCATAATCATACATTTTACCACATTTGCTACATTTTATCAGCATACGTTTCTCCCCCCAATCCTTTTTCTCACATCGTCCTGTTCCTTATATTACCACTGAATATCCTCATGCTCTGCTTTCTTATCACGCAGCATCAGTTCCATCACGGCATCTTTTGCCGGCTGATCCTCAAAAAGCACTGAATTTACCTGTTCAATGATCGGCATGTCAATGTCATATTTTTTTGCCAGCGCAATGGCTGCTTTTGCAGAATAAACGCCCTCTACAACCATTTTTACCTCATCCATGGCTTCCTGCATGGTATAGCCACGTCCGATCAGCATACCTGCTTTACGGTTACGGCTGTGACGGCTGGCACAGGTTACGATCAGATCGCCGATGCCGGACAGACCGTTTAATGTCTCTGAATTTGCCCCCATAGCCACACCCAGACGGCTGATTTCCTTGATGCCACGGGTGATCAGAGCTGCTTTTGTGTTATCGCCATATCCAAGTCCGTCTGCCATACCGGCTGCCAGTGCAATGACATTTTTCAGGGATGCCCCAAGCTCGATACCAAGCATATCCGGGCTTGTGTATACACGAAACACCTCATTCATAAAGAAGGTCTGTACCTGCTCTGCTGTTTTCTTTGTATGTGCACCTGCCACAACGGTTGTCGGCAGTCCACGTCCAACTTCTTCTGCATGGCTTGGACCTGACATAACTGCCACATCCGCCTGCGGGATCTCCTGTTCCACAATCTCAGACTGGATCATCAGTGTGCTTTCCTCGATACCTTTGGATACGATAACGATCAGCTGTCCCTCTGTGATAAACTCTGCCAGATTATGTGCTGTACTTCTCGTAAATGGTGACGGTACTGCAAGTACGACCATTTCTTTTCCTGCTGCAGCTGTTTTCAGATCTGTTGTAAAAGAAATCGTTTCCGGAATTTTCACCCCCGGAAGTTTATCTTTGTGTTCATGCTCCTTTGTCAGCATCTCCACTTCATCTTCCAGAATAGACCATACCGTTACGTTATGTCCATTATGTGCCAGAACGACTGCCAGTGCTGTTCCCCAGCTTCCGGCACCGATTACACCTATTTCTGCCATTTTTCTGCCTCCATATCTATACTCTCACATTATTATGTAAGGATTAATTTTCCTTTTTTGCCGGGCGAAATTTGTTCTCCGTTCCGTTTGCCAGACGTTTGATATTTGCACGGTGTTGCCAGAATGCCAGTGCCGTCAAAATCCCCGCAAGCACATAAGTCTCCGGCAAAAACTGTGTTGCTATCTTTAATAATCCCAACTGTCCAAACACGATAGTCTGTACAAAAAATCCACTCAGGATTCCCAGGGAACCCAAAGACATAAATCCCGTCGGAACTACGGATGTAAAAAACAGAATCGCACAGATTGGAACCATTCTCCAATCAAAAGCAAATACGATTCCAACACTGCTTGCAATTCCTTTTCCACCTTTAAATTTCATATAAAACGGGAAGTTATGTCCCAGAACTGCGCCAAAACCCGCATACAATTCCAGTAACTTCACCGCATCCGGGTAACGGGTTCTCGCCACGCCCCAGATGATTGCCATCGCAGCCACTGCTTTTAAACAGTCACCAAAAAACACAACAACGCCGGCCTTCCATCCAAGGACACGCAGGGAATTCGTCATACCAGAATTTCCGCTTCCCTTGGAACGGATATCCACATTATGTGCTTTTCCGTATAACACGCCAGTTGGAAACAGTCCAAACAGGTAGCCCAGAAGAATACTTACGATTCGAAATACTACCATTTACCTGTCTTCCTTTCTCTCACGGATAATAAACTTCAATGCCGTGCCCTTAAATCCAAAGGTGTCACGGATTCTGTTTTCCAGATATCGCGTATAAGAAAAATGCATCAACTCCTTATCGTTTACAAAAATAACAAATGTAGGTGGTTTTACCGCAACCTGAGTAATATAGTAAAGTCTCAGACGTTTACCTTTATCTGAAGGTGGCTGCTGCATTGCTACTGCTTCGGTCATGATCTCATTTAAGACACCGGTAGCTACACGCATTGCATTATTCTCCAGAACCATGTCGATCATTTCATACATCTTGCTCAGACGCTGACCTGTTTTTGCAGAAATAAACATAATCTCCGCATAGGACATAAAACTTAAGATCTCACGGATCTTATTTGTATGTTTGTAAATGGTCTTATCATCTTTCTCAATAGCATCCCATTTATTTACAGCGATGATAATACCTTTTCCACGCTCATGAGCGATTCCGGCGATTTTTGCATCCTGCTCAGTAACACCTTCTGTAGCATCAATCACAAGGATGACAACGTCAGCACGCTCTACTGCCGTCACCGCACGGATAATACTGTAACGCTCGATCTCTTCTTTGATCTTGTTTTTACGGCGCAGACCTGCAGTATCGATAAAAATATACTCTTTTCCGTTATATTTTACCACTGTATCAATGGCATCACGGGTAGTTCCTGCAATGTCAGATACGATCACACGGGATTCGCCTGCCAGTTTGTTTACCAGAGAAGATTTTCCAACGTTTGGTTTTCCGATAATGGCAACTTTCGGTCTGGTATCCTCTTCCTCTTCTTTAGATGTATCTGGGAAATATTTTACCACTTCCTCCAGCATATCGCCCAATCCAAGACGGGATGCTGCGGAAATCGGCATCGGATCACCAATTCCAAGATTATAAAATTCATATACATCCGCCATATATTTCTGGAAGCTGTCTACTTTATTAACAACCAGAATAACCGGCTTGTGGGAACGGCGCAGCATATCTGCAACTTTTGCATCCGCATCCACCAAGCCCTGATGTACATCTGTCATAAATATAATAACGTCCGCAGTGGCAATGGCGATTTCTGCCTGCTCACGCATCTGTGCCAGAATGACATCTTTACTGTCCGGCTCAATACCGCCGGTATCCACCATAGTAAAAGAATGATTTAACCATTCTACATCTGCATAAATACGGTCTCTTGTGACACCCGGTGTATCCTTAACAATGGAAATACGTTCTCCTGCCAGAGCATTGAACAACGTAGATTTTCCTACATTCGGACGTCCTACAACCGCAACAACCGGTTTACTCATATTTTTATCCCTCATCTCTTTATTTCAGAATCCGCTCACACTTCTTATCTTACACAGTTCTTCATTTTATCCTGCTTTTAAATCAATGTGAGCCATTTATCAAGTTACTTTTTCCGCTTTGCGAAATATTAAACATTACCAAGCATGCCATCATACAGACACTGCCCGTCTGATTTTACAATATGAATCGGCACTTGTAAAGCATTTTCCAATTCTGTCAGCGTCACATCATCCAGAAATACTTCCTCTCCCATGCGCAATACGTTGCTGGAAAGCAGAAGCATATCTCCCAGTTCCTGCCCGGTCAGCTGGGCTTTCAGATCCGTTCCGGTCAGTAATCCGGAAACGGTGATCATCTCTCCAAAAAAGTCATTTCGGATCTGGTATACGATCACCTTGATGTCCGGATGCTGTTTCATAAATTTAGCTGCCAGTCTGTGCATCAGTCCTGCTGCGGACTTTCCGGTAGCAATAGAAACTACACGACGATAAGTCTTATTCTCCGTTTCCGGCTCATCCAGACTTTTATTTTCAACAGTTTCAGAACGATCTATTTCTCTCAGATCCACTTCTGCCTCATTCAGATTTTCATTTTGGGTTTTAATGGATTCAAAACCATCTATTGCTTCCGAATCCATGTCCTGATCAAATCCATCTCTATCATCTTCCAGTTCATCCGCCAGGCACTGATCAAATTCGCTTTCCAACAACGGGATCATGCCGACACCGTTTTCCAACTGAATATATCCGTCATAGTTTTCTTCCGGTGGAAAGGGTTCTTCTGCCAGCAGATACCACTCATCTGAAGCCTGCACAAAATGCGTACCGTGCTTTTCATAACAGATTTTCTGCCATTTATGAATAATCTCCAACACTTCTTTTGCATCTTCTTTTTCAAAAGGCTTCAGCGGATACAAACCATCTCTGAATTTCGTCAACCCTACCGGAACAACTGACAAACTCTGCATATATGGAAGATAATCTGACAGTTCCTTAATGCTTCGTTCCAGTTCTGCACCGTCGTTTACACCCTTACAAAGTACGATCTGACCATTCATCTCAATCTCACCCTCATAAAAGCGACGGATTTTATCCAACGCTTCTCCGGCAAAGCGGTTATGCAGCATCTCACAGCGTAATTCCGGATTCATCGTATGCACAGATACATTGATTGGTGCCAGCTTATAACGAATGATTCGATCTGCGTCTTCATCCTTCATATTCGTCAGAGTTACATAGTTTCCCTGCAGGAAAGACAGTCGCGAATCATCATCTTTAAAATACAGCGTCTCCCTCATGTTCGGTGGCATCTGATCAATAAAACAAAAAATACATTTATTGTAACAGGATTTATAATCATCCATCAGACCGTTTTCAAAAACAATCCCCGGATCCTCGTAATAATCTTTCTCTATCTCCAGTTCCCATTCTTCTCCGTTTGGTTTACGGATCAGCAAAGTCAACAGTACATCGTTAATCAGAAAATGATAATCAAAAACATCCTGAATCGGCTTTCCATTTACTTCCAGCAGAACATCGCCTGCTTCGATTCCCATCTCTTCCGCGATACTTCCCGGTTCGATGCCGTCGATTTTGTGTTCTTTTAATTTCATCTATTTCATCCTTTCGTTCTGTACCATTGTACCCAATTTGTGAAATAACATCAACCTTTTTTATTTTTCTATATTGTATCAGCTTATGATTTTGCTATCTTTTTATTTTTCCTTCTTTTTATAAATGTTCCACAGGAATAAGAACATAAAAGAAGTGTGCCACCGAAGTGACACACCTCTTAATTATAATTCGTAATATTTACAAATTCAAAATATCTTACTCTTCTGTACCGTAAAGTTTTACAAGTTTGTTCAGGTAAGCGTATCTTGCTTTTGCATTTTCCTCAGATTTCTCGAAGAGACGATCTGCTTTCTCCGGATCCTGTCTTACAAGAGCATTGTAACGAACCTCACCGTTCAGGAATGCTTTGTAATCTCCGCTTGGAGCTTTGCTGTCAAGAGTGAATGCATTCTTGCCTTCAGCAGCCAGAGCCGGATTGTAACGGAAGTTGTTCCAGTAACCTACTGCTACTGCGTTCTTCTCCTCTGTCTGAGCTTTGCTCATACCAATCTTGATACCATGGTTGATACATGGAGCATAAGCGATAATCAGAGATGGTCCCGGATATGCCTCAGCCTCAGCGATTGCCTTTACGCACTGATTCATATCAGCACCCATAGCGATCTGTGCTACGTATACATAACCATAGCTCATTGCGATGGAAGCAAGGTCTTTCTTCTTAACATCTTTACCACCAGCTGCGAACTGAGCGATCGCACCGATGTTTGTAGATTTAGAAGACTGTCCACCTGTATTGGAATATACCTCAGTATCGAATACCATTACGTTGATATCTTTACCACTAGCAAGGATATGGTCTACGCCACCGAATCCGATATCGTAAGCCCATCCGTCACCACCGAATACCCACTGGGATTTCTTTCCAAGGAAGTCTTTCTGAGCAAGGATTTCCTGAGCTTTGTCACATCCGCATGCCTCTAAAGCTTTGATGAGCTTGTCTGTAGCAGGTCCGTTTGTAACGCCGCATCCGTAAGTATCTAACCATTCCTGACCGGCAGCTTTTACATCTTCGTTTGTACCGTTAGCAACAACATCTTCTACTTTCTCTTTTAATGCACCTCTTAATGCATTGTTAGCAAGAAGCATACCATAACCAAACTCTGCAGCATCCTCGAACAGGGAGTTTGACCAAGCCGGTCCTTTTCCTTCCGGAGTTACTGTATATGGTGTGGACGGTGAAGAGTTACCCCAGATAGAGGAGCATCCTGTTGCGTTTGCAATATACATTCTGTCACCGAATAACTGAGTGATCAGTTTTGCGTATGGTGTCTCACCACATCCGGCACAAGCGCCTGAGAACTCAAGCAGCGGCTGTTTGAACTGAGATCCTTTTACGGAGTTCTCTTTGAATTTAGCAATAACTTCTGCTTTGTCCGGAACAGATACACCGTAATCGAAGTAAGCCTGCTCTGACTCATTAGCCTCGAAGTTCTGCATTGTGATTGCCTGAATCTTATCCGGGCAAACATTTACACAGGAACCACATCCGGTACAATCGTATGCGGAAATTGTGATAGCGAATTTGTATCCTGGCATTCCTGTCATATCTTTGTACTGCATTCCTTCCGGAGCAGCAGCTGCCTCAGCCTCTGTCATAGCAACCGGACGGATTGCTGCGTGCGGGCAGACATAAGAACACTGGTTACACTGGATACATTTATTTACATCCCATACCGGAACATCTACTGCTACACCACGTTTCTCATAAGCGGATGTACCAGACGGTGTGGAACCATCTACATAATCTTTGAATGCAGATACCGGTAATGTGTTACCCATCTGAGCATTGATTTTCTTCTGGATGTTGTTTACGAAATCAACTGCATCCTGACGTGCGCCTGTTGCCGGAGCACCTGTAAGGCTCTCTTCTCCAGCTGTTTTCCAGCTTTCCGGAACTTCGATCTTAACAACGTTCTTAGCACCAGCATCAATTGCATCGTAGTTCATCTGTACGATCTTGTCACCTTTTTTACCATAAGTAGCTTTTGCAGCTGCTTTCATCAATTCATTTGCTTTGTCAGCCGGAATGATGTTGGAAAGTGCGAAGAATGCAGACTGAAGAACTGTATTGATACGTCCGCCAAGTCCGATTTCTTTACCGATCTTGATACCATCAATTGTGTAGAACTTGATGTCGTTCTCAGCAATGTAACGTTTTACCTGACCCGGAAGATGCTCTTCCAGACCTGCCATATCCCATGAGCAGTTCAGAAGGAATGTTCCACCCGGAACCAGATCCTGAACCATGTTGTATTTATGGATATATGCAGGACAGTGACATGCTACAAAGTTTGCTTTGTTGATCAGATATGTGGAACGGATCGGATCTTTACCAAAACGTAAGTGGGAAATTGTTACACCACCTGATTTTTTGGAGTCATAATCAAAGTAAGCCTGAGCATACATATCAGTATTGTCACCGATGATCTTGATGGAGTTTTTGTTAGCACCTACAGTACCATCTGCGCCAAGTCCCCAGAACTTGCAGTTGATTGTTGTAGCCGGAGTTGTAACCGGATGCTCTGTAACTTCCAGAGAAAGGTGTGTAACATCATCCTCGATACCGATTGTGAATTTCTCTTTTTCTGTATTGTTGTAAACAGCGATGATCTGTCCAGGTGTTGTATCTTTGGAACCAAGTCCGTAACGTCCTGTGAAGATCGGTGTCTGGTCGAATTTTGTATTCTTTAATGCTGCAACTACATCAAGGTAAAGCGGCTCGCCCATAGCACCCGGCTCTTTTGTTCTGTCAAGAACGATGATCTGTTTTACAGAATCCGGGATAGCGTTGATCAGAGCTTCTGCGGAGAACGGTCTGTACAGACGAACTTTTACAAGACCTACTTTCTCGCCTTTTGCCATCAGATAATCGATTGTCTCATCGATTGTCTCACAGACAGAACCCATAGCGATGATAACTTTCTCAGCATCCTCTGCACCATAGTAGTTGAATAATTTATAGTTTGTACCAAGTTTCTCATTAACTTTGTCCATGTATTCCTGAACAATTGCAGGCATATCATCATAAGTCTGGTTACATGCCTCTCTTGCCTGGAAGAAGATATCCGGATTCTGTGCGGAACCCATCTGACATGGATGATTTGGATTTAATGCGCTCTGACGATAAGCGTTGATTGCATCAAGATCTACCATATCTTTCAGATCTTCATAATCCCATGTCTCGATTTTCTGGATCTCATGAGATGTACGGAAACCATCGAAGAAGTTAATGAATGGAAGTCTTCCTTTGATTGCTGAGCAATGAGCAACCGGTGTCAGATCCATTACTTCCTGAACGCTGGATTCGCAAAGCATTGCACAACCAGTCTGACGACAGGCATAAACATCGGAGTGATCACCGAAGATACATAATGCATGACTTGCAAGTGTACGTGCGGATACGTTGAATACGCCCGGTAATCTCTCACCAGCGATTTTATAAAGGTTTGGAATCATCAGAAGAAGACCCTGAGATGCTGTATAAGTTGTTGTCAGAGCACCAGCTGCCAGAGAGCCGTGTACAGTACCAGCTGCACCTGCCTCGGACTGCATCTCTGTTACTTTTACAGTCTGACCGAAGATATTTTTTCTTCCCTGTGTTGCCCACTCATCTGTTGCTTCTGCCATTACAGATGACGGAGTGATCGGATAGATAGCTGCAACATCTGTGTATGCATATGATGCATGAGCTGCTGCATGGTTACCATCCATGGTTTTCATAGAACGTTTCATTTCCATTCCTCCTAAATTCTTTTGATTTAGTTTTGTTAATTGATTAACAATGCTTTACCCTTATCTTACAATAATCTCACAAAAAAGCAACGCTATTATACCACAAAATTGTACATATTCCAATACAATTTTGTTTTTTTTTGCATTCAGTTTTGTGACAACGTTACAAGTCTTCCGTAACCACCCCGGAAAACATCCAACGTGATAACCATATTGTAACCTACTTTTCTGTCGAAAACAAGAACCACGTGCGTACAATATTGCATACAATCTTATCAATCAACTTATTCATGTCTACCTTGAATCCCTTTCACGTAAAAATTCTCCTTCCCTGCATGTTTTCCTTGCTTTTATATGTAATCTTGTGTACAATACCAGAGGTAAATTATTAGATAACAAAAACACATATATAATAAAGAAGTCAAGGAGAACAATTTATGATCAGTGCAAATAATGTAACTTTACGAATTGGCAAAAAAGCGTTGTTCGAAGATGTAAATATCAAATTTACAGAAGGCAACTGCTACGGTCTGATTGGTGCCAACGGTGCCGGAAAATCAACCTTTTTGAAGATTTTAAGCGGACAGCTTGAGCCGACAAACGGTGATATCTCCATCACAGCCGGTCAGCGACTTTCTTTCCTGCAGCAGGATCACTTCAAATACGATGCATATACCGTACTTGATACTGTTATTATGGGAAACAAACGTCTGTATGAGATCATGAAAGAAAAAGATGCCATCTACATGAAAGAAGATTTTACCGATGAAGACGGTATCCGCGCCAGCGAACTTGAGGCAGAATTTGCTGATATGGACGGATGGAATGCAGAATCCGACGCTGCTACCATGTTAAACGGTCTTGGAATTGACACCGAATTCCACTATGCTACTATGGGAGATTTGCCGGGTCCTATGAAGGTAAAAGTCCTGCTTGCACAGGCATTATTCGGAAATCCGGATATCCTGCTGCTGGATGAGCCGACCAACAACCTGGATCTTGACGCGATCGCATGGTTGGAAGAATTCCTCATTAATTTTGAAAATACCGTCATTGTAGTATCCCATGACCGTTATTTTTTAAACAAAGTTTGTACTCATATCGCTGATATTGACTACGCAAAAATCCAGCTTTACGCCGGAAACTATGATTTCTGGTATGAATCCAGCCAGTTAATGGTAAAACAGATGAAAGAAGCAAACAAAAAGAAAGAAGAGAAAATCAAAGAATTACAGGAGTTTATCTCCCGTTTCTCCGCAAACGCTTCCAAATCCAAACAGGCTACTTCCAGAAAGAAAGCTCTGGAGAAAATTCAGCTGGATGAGATCAAACCTTCCAGCCGTAAATATCCGTACATTGACTTCCGTCCGTCCCGTGAGATCGGTAACGAAGTACTTCTGGTAGAAGGCTTAAGTAAAACAATTGACGGTGTAAAAGTTCTGGATAACGTATCCTTTATTGTAAACCGCGAAGATAAAATCGCTTTCGTTGGAAGCAACGAACTTGCAAAAACTACTTTATTTAAAATCATCACCGGTGAAATGGAGCCGGATGAAGGAACTTTCAAATGGGGTGTTACAACAAGCCAGTCTTACTTCCCGAAGGATAACACCAAAATCTTTGATACTGATCTGATCATCGTAGACTGGTTAACACAGTTCTCCGAAATCAAAGATGCTACTTACGTTCGTGGATTCCTTGGACGTATGCTCTTTCCGGGTGAAGATGGTGTCAAAAAAATGCGTGTACTTTCCGGTGGTGAAAAAGTTCGTGTACTCTTCTCCCGTATGATGATCGAAGCGTCCAATGTACTGATCCTGGATGAGCCGACTGACCATTTGGATATGGAGTCTATCACTGCACTGAATAATGGTCTGATTAAATTCCCGGGTGTACTGCTTTTTGCTTCTCGTGATCATCAGATTGTACAGACAACAGCGAACCGTATTATTGAGTTTATGCCGAATGGTTCTATCATTGATAAAATCACTACTTATGATGAATATCTGGAAAGTGATGAGATGGCTAGAAAACGTTCTGTGTATACAATGGCTTCTTCTGATGAAGACGATAACTAGAATTCTTGTTTAGGGTGGCTTAAAATTTACTATCTAAGTTTTAATAGGAACTCCAGCAATTTTGTTTTGGTCGCTAACAATCGCTCCCCAAGAAAAAATTGCTGGAGTTCTTAATTTACTCTGTGAAATTAGTAAATTTTTACGCCCCCCTGCACTTCGTACCACATGCAAATTTTAAAAATAAGGGACTCTGGATATTTTTTCTCGACCAGCGATTGTTAGCGGGCGAGACAAAATATCCAGAGTCCCTTTTCATAACCTGACACCAAACCACACCATTACCCGAACGCCCTCTTTATGACGTAACGATATTGCGCAGCCATACTCCTTTTTTCACAAGTATGAATCCGATCATACACTTAATAAAATCTGCCGCCTGCACAATGGCATAGATTCCAAGTACCGGCAACGCAGTAAACCGGCTGAGCACAAATGCCAGCGACACGCTTACCACCCATATAAATACACTGTCAAAGAAGAACGTTATAATCGTTCTTCCACCGGATCGCAACGTAAAATAAGCCGCATGTAAAAATGCATTCTGTGGCATAAACACTGCCGTCAGCATAATAAAATATTTTGCCAGTTCTTTTGCTTCCGCATTGGTATTGTACAGATTTGGAAATGCCGGTGCCAGTGCAAGCATCGCCAGCGCCACGATTGTACAACAAAATACCGAAAACGCGATCATCTTATTATCTGTATCCCGCGCTTCTTTCATCTTACCAGCGCCAAGCAGCTGTCCGACTACGATAGCCACCGAATCTCCCAACGCAATAAATACAATATTAAATACGTTATTAACGGTATTTGAGATATTCAATCCGGCTACGACATTTAATCCACGCACGGAATAACACTGGGTCAGCATCGCCATGCCAGCCGCCCACAGCGTTTCATTTAAAAGCAGTGGTGTTCCCTGAATCAAAATACGTTTGACCATAGTTCCCGGAATCCGCATCGTGCGATACAAGCCACTTGCAAATACATGTTTTGCCTGATGTCTGTGTGTCCACCCGATTACGATCAGCGCCTCCACATAACGGGAAATCACAGTTGCAAGTGCTGCCCCTCTTACACCCAGCTTCGGGAAAAATAACATTCCGTAAATCAACATGAAGTTAAAAAACAGATTCACCAGTACCGCCACAACGCCCGCCTTCATCGGAAGTAATGTTTCTCCACATTCACGCAGCGTGCTTGCATACACTTGCACCATCATAAATGCCGGCAATCCCCACACAATGATTTCCAGATATTCTTTTCCATAACGCAGCGTATCTGCAATCTGTGCTGCGGTGCCATCCCCTTTCAAGTACATATGAATCAATGTATCGCCTTTTGTCAGCAACAAAATAATCGTCGCTGTCGTTATGATAATTACCATCCACAATTTGTAGCGCATGGTATTGCGGACGCCCTCCTGATCTCCTTTTCCAAAATACTGTGCCGTAAATATTCCGGCGCCGGAAACACCACCGAAAATGCACAAATTGTATACAAAAATCAACTGATTTACAATTGCAGCCCCGGACATTGGCTCTGTGCCGATCCGCCCGATCATAATGTTATCCAGCAAGCTCACAAAGTTCGTGATTCCATTCTGGATCATAATCGGAATTGCAATTGACAGCACCATCAGATAAAATGCTTTGTTCCCGACAAATTTTCTCCAAAAATGTTTCTTTTCTGTCATCTCCATTTACCTAATCCCCTTTTTCGTAATCTCCGTTTTCAAATAGTAACCTGATGTAAACAACAGCCACCGATGTAAACCCGATGACTATCTATCATTTGTATAACTCATTTTCTTCCATGCATGCCTATAGTAGAATACAATCTGCTATTGCACTATTTTTTTATTTCCGACGTAATTTTATCTGAAGTGTATGGAAAATCCATTTTCAGATCACGGAAATAGTATTCCCGGTCTCTCTCACCAATCTCTCTGGCTACGCGACATGGATTTCCAACTGCAATCACATTTGCCGGAATATCTTTTGTCACCACACTGCCTGCACCAATAACAGCATTATCACCAATGGTAACACCCGGAAGAACGACTGCATTGCTGCCAATCCAAACATTTCTGCCAATATGAATCGGCAGTGAATAATGTGCCGCCATTTCACGGTACTCCGGATCTGCCGGATGTCCTGTGGTACAAAGTGTTACATTCGGACCGATCATTGTCCTATCCCCAATATAAATATCACCATCATCCACTACGCTCAGATTGAAATTTGCATAAAATGCGCCTTCCAGATAGAGATGGCAGCCATAAGACATATGAACACCATCCTCAATAAATACGCCATCTCCGCACTTTCCAAGCAGTCCTTTTAACAACTCCAGTCGTTTTTCCCGCTCATTCGGACGGGTATGGTTGTAATCAAACATTACCTCTTTGCAGTGTCTGCGCAATGCGTCCAGCTCCTGTTCCTGCGCAATATCTATCGGATCTTTGTGTCCATGCTCATAAAAAAGCATCCCATTTGCAATTCTCTCTTTTAAATGCATCTTTCTAATTCCTTTCTCCTCTAAAAATCAAATAAACAACCTTGTTTTTCTATAAAAAAACAAACCATGTTTACCTTCGTTTTTCACTACACATTATCTACATTTTCGTAACAACTATTAATACTATTTTTGTCACGCTAAGCATTCAGGCACAAAAATGCCCCCAGATTTCCACGTTTTCCATGACTCGCGCGATGTGAAAATAGCAGCTCCGGATTACAACAGGTACATACATCCGTTACTGCCAGATGTTCCGGTTTCACGCCTGCTTCCAACAGCACAATCTCATTTGCTTCCCAAAGGTCTAACTGATATTTTCCATTGCCTTTGTTGAGCAGGATTTCTGATTCATGACCGGAAAATGCCTCCTCAAACTGAACCGCCACATCCTCACTGACCTCATAACAATCCTGACAGATAGAAGGTCCAATGGCACAATATACGTCTGCTGCCTTGGTGCCATATTCTCTACGCATTGCTTCCAATGTGCATTTTCCCATTCGTGCAACGGTTCCTCTCCATCCGGAATGACTCAGACCAATTGCATGATGAACAGGATCTACAAAATATAACGGCACACAATCTGCATAAAAAGTTGCCAGCGTAATTTCCGGCACATTTGTAATTAATCCATCAACATCCGTATAGTCTTTCGGACGAATAATTCCTGTTCCTGCATCTGCTTCTGTCACCACGCGGACGTTTGTTGTATGCGTCTGATCGGAGCAGACAATTTTCTCATAGGGAACGCCCATCGCCTCCGCAATCCGGCGATAATTTTCTTCTACCGATTCTTTCACGTCCCCGCGGGTAAAACTAAGGTTCAACTTTGAAAACATTCCCTCACTCACACCACCATAACGTGTCGTGAAACAATGGCGTACGATTCCCGTCTCATCCAGCAACGGATAATGAAATAACGGCAGTTCTCCACCATTTTTCAGTTGATGAACGATCAGCTCTGGCGTCTGCATGCCACCTGTTTTTCTCTTTATAAATAAATCTTTCTTTTCCACAAATGAATCCTTTCCTTCACATGCTCCCAGATTCCTCAATCTGATATCATCTGAGAATCCATTTCAATAAATGTGAAGTCTGATATATTTTTTCAATTTCGTCAAAAATATTCTATACCACTCGATTGATCCGCACACCCAATCAGCGAAACGAACCGCAATAATCAAAGGCATTCTCCATCAGATAAATGCTGTCCTGAGATACTTCTGCCACATCAAACCGACAGGGATGCTCCATTGAATATCCATATCGTTTCAGATAAAAAACTGCCGCATTGGAAATCCGCTGCCGTTTGCGCCAGTCCACAGCCTCACGCGGCGCGCCATATTGTTCATTACTGCGATATTTTACTTCCACAAAAATCAGATATCCATCCTTTTTCGCGATCAGATCGATTTCACCGAATTTACAGCGAAAGTTCTTCTCCACAATGTAAAATCCACGCTGTTGCATCCAGTCTGCCACTCGCTGTTCCTGTGTCGTACCAAGTTCATGTGTATTCATGTCTGCCTCTTTTCACTCTCTCCAGCTTCAGGCAATTACAATCAACCAGAAAATTTCTGATTCTTTATAAATGCAAATAACAAACAATTGTACTCTTATTGACATATATCTGCTATTGATCACCACTTATAAAAGAAGAAATCCTCTCATATGAGATAAATTTTTGAATAAAATTTAAATAAAGTTATGTATAAAACTCTGTCTGTGAATCGGCGAAGCACCATATTTCTTCAATGCCGCAATATGAGCCGCAGATCCATAGCCTTTATTTGATGCAAAGCCATACTCCGGCATCACTTTATCGTATTCCACCATCAACCGGTCTCTGGTCACTTTTGCAATAATACTTGCTGCACCGATGGAGATACTTTTTGCATCACCTTTGATAATCGGAACCTGATAAATATCTACCTCAGGGATTGTCACCGCATCGTTCAAAAGCAAATCCGGCTGTGGATCTAATTTACTGATTGCCTCTCGCATTGCTTCATAGGTCGCCTGCAAAATATTAATCTCATCAATGCGCGCCGGAGATGCCATACCAATACCGGTAACCACTGCCTGTTCCATGATCACATCGTAGAGCTCTTCTCTCTTTTTCTCACTGAGTTTCTTGGAATCATTGATATACAAAATATTACAATCCTTTGGCAGAATCACTGCACCGGCTACCACCGGACCTGCCAGCGGTCCACGTCCAACCTCATCAATGCCGCAGATAAATGCATAATCTGCATATTTGCGCTCATAGATTTTCAGCGCATCAATACGCAACAATTCTTTTTCATATTTTTCCAGGCGTTTCTGTGCCTGATTTACAACTGTTTTTACACCAGCACGCTCATCTGTACTGTATTTCTGAATAAACTGCTGTAATTCTGTCTCCGTTGTTGCCTTTAATTCTTCTTTAATCTCACCGATTTTTCTGACTTCCATCTTAGTTCGCCTCCGGCAGTTCCAGTGTAATGCGTCCCAGACGTCCGGATCTGAAATCATCGATGACAAGTGCTGCTGCTTTGCTGTAATCAATCTCATTTCCACGCTGTACGCAGCCACGTTTCTGTGCGATCGCTTCCAAAATTTCCACCGGACGCTCCACATTTTCTTCTACCTCATAACGGGCAGTCAGTGTACCTGCATAATTTTCTTTCAAGTAAGAAATCAGTTCCAGAGAAAGTTCATCAATATTCAAAATTTCATCTTTAATAGAACCGATCAGTGCCAGACGGAGTCCAACCATCTGATCATCAAATTTCGGCCACAAAATACCCGGTGTATCCAGCAACTCCACATCTTTGTTCAGACGGATCCACTGTTTTCCTTTTGTCACACCTGGTTTATTTCCGGTCTTTGCACATGCTTTTCCGGCAAAGGTATTGATAAATGTAGATTTTCCCACGTTCGGGATTCCCACAACCATGGCACGAACCGGGCGGTTTTTGATTCCTCTGCGGCGGTCGCGCTCAATTTTTTCCTTACATGCTTCAAGAATGACGTTCTGGATTTCCTTCATGCTGTTTCTGCGTCGTGCATCCAGTTTTACCACATAAAATCCCTTTGCTTTAAAATAAGAAGCCCATGCCTCATTTTTTCTCTCATCGGACAGATCTGACTTGTTTAATAAAATCAGACGTGCTTTATTTTTTCCAAGATCATCAATATCCGGATTCCTGCTGCTGAGCGGAATTCTTGCATCCACCAGTTCGATCACCAGATCGATCAGCTTGATATCTTCCTGCATCTGGCGTTTTGCCTTCGTCATATGTCCCGGGTACCACTGAAAATTCATATTTTTTCTCCTTTTGCATCCACTAAAAACTACTAATTAATTTTTCCCATTTTATTAAAAGGTCTTGCCACAAACCAGGCTTTTCCTTGAATATATTCCTTTTTTATGTTTCCGATATTGGCATAACGACTGTCCTCACTGCTGTTACGGTTATCACCAAGAACGAAATATTCATCTTCTCCAACCGTGATTTCATCCTCTGCCAGACCTGCATTTTTGATGGTTTCGGTGTCTTCCACATCATACAGTTCGCCATTGACATACAGCAGGCCATTTTTGATCTGTACTTTATCGCCGGGAATTCCGATCACTCTTTTAATATAGTAGTGACTCTTCTCATTTCCGTTTGGCAGAAAGACAATCACATCTCCTGCTTTCGGTTCTTTTATATTGTATACAAAGCGGTTAACTAGCACAACACTGCCATCGCTTAATGTCGATTCCATAGAATTTCCCACTACACTGACTCTCATACCGGCACAGTATACCAGCACAAAGGCAAGCAGCAGAACAATAAAAATCTCTACAATCCACAACAGAATTCCTTTTGCCGTCGATATTTTCATTTTTCTGCGTCTTCTTCGGAAATTCAATCCTCCTGTTCGAAACACTGTCATAATTAGATTATCTCCTTTCAGACCAATTTCAAGTCAAACATGTGCGAAACTCGCTATATGTTTCTACTCAATGTAAGTTCCTATCATCGTATATCTTTCTAAGAAGCATTACAATCTGCACATGCATTTTTATTGTAACAGAAAACATCTCTTTCAAACACCCTATAAATAGGAAAATACTGCAATAAAATCAAGGAAGTGTGCTATCACTCAAATAAAAAACTTTTCAATAGCACATTTCTTTATTATAAAAATCAAAAAATGTGCTTTTATATTCTCTCGCCATTGAACCTGTACCAGCACACCATTTATCCTGTAATCGAAAAAATCCCCTGAAGATGCAAGGCATCATTCAGAGGATTATCATCATTCAGCATTCTAAAGCAGATTATTTTACTAACTCTTTAACTTTAGCTTTCTTACCTACACGGTCTCTTAAATAGTAAAGTTTTGCACGTCTTACTTTACCGTAACGAACAACTTCAACTTTCTCTACGTTCGGGGAGTGTAATGGCCAAGTTTTCTCTACGCCAACACCGTTGGAGAATTTACGAACTGTAAATGTCTCACGGTTGCTTCCGCCCTGTTTCTTTAATACAGTACCCTCGAAAACCTGAATTCTTTCGCGGTTACCCTCTTTGATTTTTGCAGATACACGAACTGTATCTCCTACGGAAAACTCCGGTACTTCAGCTTTCAGCTGCTCAGCTTCGATGCTTTTGATAATTTCATTTGCGTTCATTCTTGTGACCTCCTGTTATTTGGATGTTCTTAATACGTTACGTAACAGAGGACCATCTCTTCTTTAATTCACAACGTATGATAGTTTACCATACTTATTTATAAAAAGCAACACAAATTGCTGCATTTCTATTGTATTTTTCGCAATCCATGCATCAACTTTTTTGCAGGAACTGCTTTTATTCAAGTCGAACGCACGTGAGACTTGGTGCGTGATTCTGGTCAGCGCAAGCTGACATCTTCTTTTTTCTTTCAATCCTTACCTATTCAGCAAAAATTGTCTATTTTTCTTTTAATTCTTTTAAAATCTGCTTCACATCCGCTCTGGAAAGTTCTGCATTCTCCAAAAGCTCCGGTCGGTTGCGCAGTGTACGCAATACCGACTGCTCATGTCTCCATGCTTCCACCTTTTTATGATCGCCGGAAAGCAGCACCTTCGGCACTTCTTTTCCATTCCATTTTGCCGGACGGCTGTATTGCGGATACTCCAGCAGACCGCCTTCTAACGACTCCGTAGAACCGGATTCTTCATTGGTCAGTACACCCGGAACCATACGTGAAATCGCATCTACCATAACCATGGCAGGCAGTTCTCCTCCAGTCAGCACATAATCGCCAATGGACACGTAATCTGTCACGATTTCTTCCAGCACACGCTCATCCACGCCTTCATAATGTCCGCATAAAAAGATCAGATCCTCTTCTTTGGCATATTCCTTTGCCATGCCCTGCTCAAACACCCGTCCCTGCGGAGTCAGATAAATACAGCGCGGCTGATAGCCTACCTGATCCACAATGCTTTTCCAGGCATCGTAAATCGGCTGCGCCTGCATCACCATGCCAGCACCGCCGCCATACGGATAATCATCCACCTTTTTATGACGATCCTTTGTGAAATCACGGATATTAATTGTATTTATTTCAATCAGATTCTGCTCAATGGCATTTCCGATAATACTCGTATTCAATCCCTGCATCACCATGTCAGGAAATAATGTCAAAATATGAAATCTCATCGATTAATCCCTCAGTCCAGGCATCAGATAAACGGTCATCACCATCTGTTCCATATCAATGTCACGGATACAGTCTTTGATAGCCGGAAGTAATAACTGCTGTGCACCTTCCTGTTCTACCACATAAACATCGTTTGCTCCGGTCTGAAGCACATCTGTCAGTGTACCAAGTTCCTCGCCCTCTGTGGAAAACACGCGCATACCGATCATATCCGCGATAAAATATTCATCTTTCTGCAGTTTCACCGCATTTTCCCGTGTCACATACAGACTTTTTCCGCGAAAACGCTCCACTTCATTGATGTTCTGAAACTCCTTGAACTTCAGAATTACCATCTGTTTAAAAAATTTCACCTGGCAGATATGAAGTGTCATCCGTTCTTTTCCGGTGTCTAAAATGACCTCTTTCAGTTTTTTAAAACGTTTTACATCATCCGTGGTAGGAAATACTTTGACCTCCCCGGCGATTCCATGTGTGCTTGAAATCACACCTACCTGTAAAAATTCTTCCATGTTCTCCCTTTCAAAAAAGGGACATAGCTTAACACCATGTCCCTTGTCGCCTTTTTACTGTACGATCTCTACGATAACTTTTTTTTCCTCGCGAGATGCGGCAGCTTTCACAACAGAACGGATTGCTTTCGCAATTCTGCCCTGCTTACCGATCACTTTTCCCATGTCGGCCTGTGCAACATGCAGTTCCAGAACGGTTGCCCGGTCTTTCTCTGTCTCTGTTACAGTAACTTCCTCAGGATTGTCGACTAGTGATTTTGCAATTACTTCTACTAATTCTTTCATCACGTTTCCCTCACTAATCTATTATTTCTCGATACCAGCTGTTTTTAAAATTTTCTCAACTGTCTGTGTAGGCTGTGCTCCGTTTGCTAACCATTTTTTAGCTGCTTCCTCGTCTACGCGGATCTCAGACGGCTCTTTAGTCGGATCATAATATCCGATCTCCTCGATGAATCTACCATCTCTCGGGCTTCTGGAATCTGCTACTACGATTCTATAGAAAGGAGCTTTTTTCTGTCCCATTCTTCTTAATCTGATTTTAACTGCCATGTGTTTCACCTCCTCAAATTTCTACTTCACTGCGCATACGCGCTATATGGTTAAAAAGGAAACTTGAAATTTCCAAATTTACCGCCACGTTTACCTTTGCCCATCATGTTAGGCATCTGTTTCATCATCTTGCGTGCCTGCTCAAACTGTTTTACCAGTCGGTTGACTTCGCTGATATCCACACCGGCACCAGCCGCAATACGACGTTTTCTGCTTGGATTGATCAGGTTTGGATCCCCACGCTCCGCCGGAGTCATGGAATAAATGATCGCTTCAATTCGCGCCATCTTCTTCTCATCCATCGCATCTTCAATCTGTTTCATCTGTGCGCCGCCAATGCCCGGCATCATGCTTAAGACATTTGCGAAACCACCCATTTTCTTCATCTGGCTCATGGAATCCAGATAATCGTTAAATGTGAACTCTGCTTTCCGGAAACGTTTTTCCATATCAGCAGCTTTCTCATCATCGATCTCCGCCTGCGCTTTCTCGATCAGAGTAAGCACATCTCCCATACCAAGGATTCGGGAAGCCATTCGATCCGGGTAAAACTGTTCCAAATCTGAAAGTTTCTCACCCATACCTGCGTACAGGATTGGTTTTCCGGTTACGGCACGAATGGAAAGTGCTGCACCGCCTCGGGTATCACCATCTAATTTTGTCAGGATCACACCGTCGATTCCGATTTTTTCATCAAAGGTGCTTGCCACATTGACTGCGTCCTGACCGGTCATGGCATCTACCACCAAAATGGTCTGTGCGACATCCACATTTTCTTTGAGCTCGATCAGCTCGTCCATCATATCTTCATCTACATGAAGTCGGCCGGCTGTATCAAGGATGATGATGTTGTTGCCGTTCTTTGCCGCATGCTCTACCGCTGCTTTTGCAATGTTGACCGGCTTGTGTCCGTCACCCATGGTAAATACTTCCACGCCCTGTTTTTCACCGTTGACCTGTAACTGCTGGATTGCAGCCGGACGATAAACGTCGCAGGCAACCAGAAGTGGTTTCTTTCCTTTGAGTTTGAACTTTCCTGCAAGTTTTGCAGTTGTCGTTGTTTTACCGGCACCCTGAAGACCAACCATCATAATGATCGTTGTCGCCTGTCCCGGACGAAGTTTGATCTCCGTTGTCTCTGAACCCATCAAGTTAACCATTTCCTCGTTAACGATCTTGATTACCATCTGTCCCGGATTCAGACCATTCATTACATCTGCACCAATCGCACGTTCCTGTACAGATTTCACAAACTGCTTTACTACTTTAAAGTTTACATCCGCTTCCAGCAAAGCCATCTTAACTTCCTTCAGTGCAGCCTTTACATCTGCTTCCGTCAGGCGACCTTTGCTTCGCAGGTTCTTAAATACGTTTTGCAGTTTTTCGGATAAGCTGTCAAATGCCATACTTATAATTCCTCCAAAATCCGTCCGGAGATCTGATTGATCTCCTCCATTATCTGTGCAATACAGTCCTCTTTATAATGAAGCGAAAGATCACGAATCTTGGAAACATCTTCTTTTGTCTTCCAGAACCGCTCTACCAGATGAAGCTTTTCTTCATAACCGGCAAGGATCTTATCACATCTTTTTACCAGATCATGTACCCCCTGACGACTGATTCCCAATTCCTCAGCAATCTCGCTTAAGGACATATCGTTCAGCACAACATCTTCATATACATGTTTCTGATGCTCCGTGAGCAATTCTCCATAAAAATCATACAAAAAGACCTGACGTCCAATTTTCTCCATGTCAATCACCTTTGCTAGATTACCACACTTGTTTTACCCTGTCAAGTATTTTTTCTTTACACTTATATAATTTTTTCAAATATTCCCTGTACATAAATTGTACTCAATTCCAACACATGTGTTTCTACCTCTACTAAGATTATCTTTTCAGCAAAAAAGGACAGACACTAATATATACTTGCCCGTATATTTAAATGCCTGCCCTGTATTATTTTCACATCATCTTCGGATAATGTAAAATCAAACACATTAAAGTTTTCTTCCATACGTTCCACATGTGTAGATTTCGGGATTTCTTATAATTATAGCTTTTCACACAAATATCGTCAATAAAATGAATGGTTTGTAAAACTTTTTCATTTTTCCCTTGACTTTAGCATGGTAAATTGATAACATGGTAGCATGTTCACACAAAGAATTACCAGAGGAGAGAGAAAAAAGATGAAAAAGAAATTATTAGCACTCGTTCTTGCTGCAGGTATGGTAGCTTCCATGGCTGCATGCGGAAATACAAACAGCAACGGATCTGCTTCCGCAGATAACAGCAAAGACACTTCTGCCGCAGCAGAAAGCACAGACAGCGATCTGGCTTATGTCAAAGACAAAGGTACTTTAGTTGTAGGTATCACAGACTTTGAGCCGATGGATTATCAGGATGAAAACGGAAACTGGATCGGATTTGACGCTGATCTCGCATCTGCTTTTGCTGAAAGCCTTGGCGTTGATGTTGAATTTGTAGAAATTGACTGGGATAACAAAATCCTTGAGTTAGATGGCAAAACAATCGACTGTGTATGGAACGGTATGACATTAACCGATGAAGTAACAAGCTCCATGTCCTGCACAAACGCTTACTGCAACAATGCGCAGGTAGTCGTTGTTCCTTCTGATGTTGCTGACCAGTATCAGGATACAGACAGTTTAAAAGACCTGACATTTGCAGTTGAGTCCGGAAGTGCCGGTGAAACACAGGCTCAGGAACTTGGCTTAAATTACACAGCTGTAACTGCTCAGTCTGACGCATTAATGGAAGTTGCCGCAGGTACTTCCGATGCTGCTATCATCGATTCCCTGATGGCTGCCGCAATGGTTGGTGAAGGTACCGGTTATGCAAACCTGACATACACCATCGGCTTAAACGATGAGGAATATGGTGTTGGTTTCAGAAAAGGTTCTGACCTGACAGAAGAATTAAACAACTTCTTCAAATCCAGCTATGCTGACGGTTCCATGGAGCAGATTGCTGAAAAATACGGTGTACAGGCTGCAGTTGTTGAGCAGAAATAATCCTGTTTAGCCCAGCGGATATTCGCAATTCGCTTATACTACTTGCTCATAACCAAATACCACTTCGTGGCTCTATTCGGTTAAATACTTGTTTTGTTGAGAAATATTTGTTTGTTGAGATTTGTAAAAATAAATAGTGTTTTTTAATTTAAGACAGAGAGCGGAGTTTCCGCTCTTTGTTGCGCATAAAAATATACAGTTCACAGGCTTCTTCATACAAGCCTGATCGTGATCCATATAATATATGATACGTGAGCTGTACCAAAATACTTAGAGAAAGCAGGAACTATCATGGATTTTTCACAGCAGCTGCCGATCGTCATTCATTCCTTAAACGTCGGCTTTTTACAGACATTAAAACTTTTTGCAATCACCCTAATCGGTGCATGTCCGCTTGGTCTTGCAATCTGTTTCGGTTCCATGTCCCGCATCAAACCGGTCAGTGCCTTTTTTAAACTTCTGATCTGGGTTGTCCGCGGTACCCCTCTGATGATCCAGTTACTGATCATCTACTTTTTCCCGGGACTCGTATTACATAACCCAATCTGGGGCGGCGGCGAAACCGGCCGTTTCCTCGCAGCATCCGTCTCCTTCATTTTGAACTACGCTTGCTACTTCTCCGAAATCTACCGCGGTGGTATTCAGAGCGTACCGGTAGGACAGGAAGAAGCCGGCCTGGTTCTGGGCATGACAAAATCCCAGATTTTCTTCCGGGTTAAATTATTACAGATGGTAAAAAGAATCATTCCGCCAATGTCAAACGAAATCCTGACACTGGTAAAAGATACTTCTCTTGCACGTATCATTGCACTGCAGGAAATCATCTGGGCAGGACAGGCATTTATGAAAGGATCTCAGGGTATTTCCGGACAGATCTGGCCACTGTTCTTCACCGCTATCTACTATCTCGTTTTCAACGGTATTCTGACAGTGGTACTTGGAAAATTAGAAAAGAAACTGGATTATTTCAGATAAAAGGAGAAACTGATCATGAAAATTTTAGAGACAGAACATATATGCAAATCCTTTGGGCAGACCGAAGTACTGAAAGATATCAGCTTTTCTCTGGAAGAAAGCCAGGTACTTTCTATTATTGGTTCTTCCGGAAGTGGAAAAACAACGCTCCTGCGCTGTCTGAACTTTTTAGAGCACCCGGACAAGGGAATTATCCGTGTCAAAGATAAAACCGTTTTTGATGCAGCAAATCCGGTTACCATGCAGGATGCGGAAATTCGTAAAAACCGTCTGCATTTCGGTCTCGTTTTTCAGTCCTTTAATCTCTTTCCTCAATATACTGCGCTGAAAAACGTTATGCTTGCAAAGGAGCTACTTGCAAAAGAACGCCCGGATTATAAAGCTCGTAAAAAAGAAATCCATGATGAAATCGAAACTCAGGCAGTCGGACTTTTAAAACAGATGGGACTTTCCGAACGAATCAATAACTACCCGCATCAGCTGTCTGGTGGACAATGTCAGCGTGTTGCGATTGCCCGTGCACTGGCGATGCAGCCGGATATTCTGTGCTTTGATGAGCCGACTTCTGCTCTTGACCCGGAGCTGACTGGCGAAGTATTGAAAGTTATCAAAGAACTGGCAGAAACCAAAACAACTATGGTAATTGTAACACATGAGATGGCATTTGCCCGGGATGTGGCAGATCAGGTTATTTTCATGGATGATGGGTATATACTTGAGCAAGGTGATCCTTATCAGGTATTTGAGCATCCGAAGGAAGAGAGAACACGGCAGTTTTTGTCCCGGTTCCACGAAAACGATTAAAATCTTGTTTAGGGTGGCTTAAAATTTACTATTTAGGTTTTTATAGGAACTCCTGGAATTTTGTCTCAGTCGCTAGCAATCGCTCCTTGAGAAAAAATTCCAGGAGTTCTTTATCTACACAGTGAATTTTGTAAATTTTTACGCCACCCTGCACTTCGTGCCACCGCAAAGCGGCCAGCCCGCCAAATTGTATGGTTTATAATTCACAAAACGTAAATGGCGCCAGTCAGACAATCTTTCCTTGGCAAGCGATTGTTAGCTGCAAAGGTAAGATTGATGACTGGCGCCTTCACTAACTCAATTTTTTAAACCACACAATTACCCGAACCGGAACTTATAAAACCGCCTGAATCACTTTCGGATCATAACCCGCTTCGCGCAGTGCCGCAATAATCTGTTTCTTATGTTCTGTACCAAATGCTTCCATCGTGATTCGAATCTCTACAGCCGCATTTCTGTTGGATGATACAAACTGGTTATGATCCAGTTTGATCACATTGGCCTGTACGCCTGCTACAACACCTGCAACTCTGCACAGTTCACCCGGTTTATCCGGAAGCTGAATGGATACGGTAAAGATACGATCACGCAGGATCAGACCTTTCTGTACAACGGAAGACATGGTGATAACATCCATATTTCCACCACTCAGGATAGATACAACCCGTTTATTTTTCACATTCAGATGTTTCAGTGCTGCTACTGTCAGCAGACCGGAATTTTCTACGATCATCTTATGATTCTCTACCATATCAAGGAATGCTACAATAAGCTCATCATCGTGAACAGTAATGATGTCATCCAGATTTTCCTGAATATATGGGAAAATTTTAGTTCCCGGAGTTTTTACAGCAGTACCATCTGCAATGGTATTTATCTGCGGTAATGTTACTACTTCTCCAGCTTCCAGAGATGCCTGCATGCAGTTTGCACCCGCCGGCTCTACACCAATGACTTTGATCTTCGGATTTAACAGTTTTGCCAGTGTGGATACACCGGTTGCAAGTCCGCCGCCACCAATCGGCACCAGAATATACTCTACTAACGGAAGTTCCTGGAAAATCTCCATTGCGATAGTTCCCTGACCGGTTGCTACTGCCGGATCATCAAACGGATGGATGAATGTATATCCGTGCTCTTCTGCCAGCTCGTATGCTTTTGCACAAGCCTCATCGTATACATCTCCGTACAGAACGACCTCTGCACCATAGCTCTTAGTACGGTTTACTTTGATCAGCGGTGTTGTGGTCGGCATTACGATGGTTGCCTTTGCACCATAACGTTTTGCAGCATAAGCCACACCCTGTGCATGATTTCCTGCGGATGCAGTGATCAGACCACGCTGACGTTCTTCCTCTGACAGTGTGCTGATCTTGTAATAAGCACCACGTACTTTGTATGCGCCGGTAAACTGCATGTTTTCCGGTTTCAGATATACTTTATTGCCGGTCTGCTCACTTAAATACTCACTGTAAACCAGCTTTGTTTCCTGTGTTACTTTTTTGACGATTTCACTGGCTTCCTCAAAACGATCCAGTGTCAACATTTCACTCATTTACGCTCTCCTTCTGAAACAACGCATCTACAAACTGATCCGCATCAAATTTCTGCAGATCATCGATGCTCTCTCCTACACCAATATATTTTACCGGAATGCCAAGTTCGGAATGGATTGCAACGGCAATACCTCCCTTGGCAGTTCCGTCCATCTTGGTCAAAACAATACCTGTGATCTCGGCAGCTTCACTGAACTGCTTTGCCTGAACCAGCGCATTCTGTCCGGTGGTGGCATCCAAGACTACTAATGTCTCACGATATGCCTCCGGATATTCCTTTTCCAGAATACGGTTGATCTTCTTCAGCTCTTCCATCAGGTTTTTCTTGTTGTGCAGACGTCCTGCGGTATCACACAATAACACATCTGCTTTACGGGCTTTCGCTGCCTGTACCGCATCATATACGACAGATCCCGGATCAGATCCTTCCTGTCCACCAACGATTTCTACGCCAGCACGGTTTGCCCACTCAGTCAGCTGTTCTCCGGCTGCGGCACGGAAGGTATCAGCAGCACCCAAAATTACTTTTTTGCCCTGGTTTTTCAGTTTTCCGGCTAATTTTCCAATGGTTGTTGTCTTTCCAACACCATTTACACCGATTACCAGAACAACGGATTTTTCTTCTTCAAAACGATATGCAGTATCACCCACATACATCTGCTCTTTGATACTGTTGATCAGCAGCTCCCGGCAGTCTGCCGGTTCTTTGATGTGGTTTTCTTTTACTTTCTGCTTCAGATTTTCGATAATTTCCTCTGTGGCACGGATTCCGATATCACCCATGACAAGGATTTCTTCTAATTCCTCATAAAAATCGTCATCGATATGGGAAAATCCGCTAAAAATAGAATCAAATCCGGACACGATATTGTCACGGGTCTTAGTCAGTCCGCTGACTAAACGCTTAAAAAAGCCTTTTTTCTCTTTTCCTTCTGCCATACGTCTCTTCCTCCCTCAAATATAGTTGAAATCAAATTTTCTTTGTTCGTTCTTATAATAATTATCTGCAAATTATTTTCTCACAAAAAAAACAATCGTACTTTGCAATACTTCAAATCCAGAAATGCTCTTGACACTCTTACTTTGAATTCTTATGCATCCAATTCTTTTTCAATCAGGTTTACAGAAACCAGTGCAGACACACCTTTCTCCTGCATGGTGATACCATACAGACGGTCTGCCGCCGTCATTGTTCCACGTCGGTGGGTAATGACAATAAACTGTGTATTTTTTGTCAGCTTATGCAGATAATTTGCAAAACGGTCAACGTTGGAATCATCCAGCGCCGCCTCAATCTCATCCAACAGACAAAACGGTGACGGTTTTAAGTTCTGGATGGCAAAAAGCAGCGCAATGGCGGTCAGCGCTTTCTCTCCGCCGGAAAGCTGCATCATATTCTGCAGTTTCTTTCCAGGCGGCTGTGCAATGATTCGGATGCCGCATTCCAGAATATCCTTGGTTTCTTCCTCGCCGGTCAGTTCCAGAGAACCTTTTCCGCCGCCAAACAGCTCCTTAAAGGTTTTATCAAACGCTGTCTGAATATCCGCAAATTTCTCTGCAAACTGCTTACGCATTCCCTCATCCAGATCCGTAATGATCTTCTCCAGACTTGCTTTTGCTTCCTCCAGATCCGCATGCTGTGCATGTAAGAACTCATAACGCTCGGAAACTTCCTTGTACTCCTCAATGGCATTGACATTGACATTTCCAAGCTTGCGGATCTCGTTTCGGATCTCTGCGATCTGTTTTTTCAGATCCGATACATTGATCTCTTCCGGAACTTCCTGCTCTTTTGCCGCATGATAGGTGATCTCATATTCTTCCCACATGTAGTTATTCAGGGATTCCTGTGCATTTTCCGTCTTTTCTTTCTGCTGGTTCAGTCGGAACATCTCTTTGTCCAGATTGCTCATAATCTGGGAGAGTTCTTCCCGCTGGGTAAAGAAAGTTTTCTGTTCTGCCAGCATCGTCTCTTTTTCCCCACGGATAGCAGCTAACTTTTCATCCAGTTCTGTCTTCTGCTGAACGGTCTCTTCTGACTGCTCCTGCAGCTGTCTGATCTGGGCTTCCCGTTCTTCAATGACAGATTCACTGTTGGCACTGTCATGCAAAATCTGCGCTTTTTCCTGTTCCAGACGGCGGATTTCCTCCGCGATTCGCTGGATATTCTGCTGCTGGAAGGATTTCTGCTGCTGTTTTTGAGCAATCTCCAATAAAATCTCATTCAAATCCTGCGAAATACTCTCGATTTCCAAGTTTTTATTTTCTACCTGCTGTGACAGTTCTTTGTTCTGCTCATTGATATTTTTTTCCTGATCAACAGACAGCTGCATCTGCTCTGCCATCTGTTCCTGCTCTGCCGTCCATGATTTTTTGTCTGCATCAATTTTTGCGATTTCTTCATGAATACCGGTGTAAGCTGCTTCCTGTTTCTCCTGTTGCTCACGAATATGCCCGGTTTCCATTTCCAATGTATTTTTATGTAAATATGCCTGTTGCAGATTGACCTGCAGTTCCTCATAATCATCTTTTAAAAGCGCATTTGCAGTCTTGACATCTTCCATACGACTGCGGATTTCCTGCGCTCGTTCCTTACATTCTGCAATCTGTTTTTCCAGCACTTCAATCTCACGATTTCTTCCAAGCAGATTGCTGTTGTTACGGAACGCACCACCTGTCATGGAACCGCCCGGCTGCAGAGACTCACCCTCCAGCGTCACAATACGCAGAGAATAGCAAAATTTTCGTGCCACATTCACTGCATGCTCAATGGTATCCATTACCAGCACACGTCCAAGCAGATGTCCGGCAACGCCTTCGTACTGTGGCTCCGTATGCACCAGACTGCTTGCAATTCCGATAACCCCTGTTTCGCCAAGTGCTTTTTCCGCCTGCACATGTTCCGGTGCAGACACACTGGTCAATGGTAAAAATGTGGCACGGCCATAACGGTTCTTCTTCAGATATTCGATCATCTGGCGGGCCGTATCCTCGTTATCAGTTACGATATTTTGGATACTTCCGCCTAAAGCAGTTTCAATAGCTGTCTCATACCGCTTGTCCACCTTGATCAGATCAGCAATGACACCATGAATGCCCGGTGTATCCGCCTTGCGCTCCATAATGCGGCGAATACTGTTTCCATAGCCGTCATAACGTTCCGCAATATTGCGCAGGGATTCCAGTCTGGAACTATCCTTGTGGAACTCTTCCTTGCACTGATCCATCTTTCCGCGCAATTCCTCAAACTGCTGCCGCCAGTTGCTTCGTTTCTGCTCCATGGAAGCTTTTTCTTCTTCCATGGAAGCGATGTTTTCTTTTAATTCAGCCAGCTCTTTTTCCTGCTTTTGCAGCAAGCCACTGACATCATTTCCGCCGCTTTTCTGTTCCAGCAGTTCTTTATTTAACTGCGCCCGGCGGATGGAAGCCTGTTCCTGCATCGTTTTCAGACGCTGCTGCTCTGCTTTCATAGAAGCACGGGCATTCAACAGATGTAAAATCTCTGCTTTGCCATCTTCGATCTGCTGCTCCATAGCGGTCGTTTCTTTTCGCAGATTCTCCAGACGTTCCGTCAAAGTTGCCTTTTTCTGCTCCGTCTCCCGGATTTTTTCTTCCAGTTCTGCCTGTTTGCTGCTATATTCTTCACCGGATCTGCGCTGACGCTCCACGTCTGCTTCCAATGCTTCAATACGGCTCTTCACATGTTCTTCATTCTGCTGTGCCGTATGAATCTGCTCCCGCAGTACGTTGATCTGACCTTCCAGTTTTTCTCTGGAAACACCAGTCTCGTTCATGCGCTGCTGCAGTTCACCGATCCGTTCATCCGCTTTTGCAACATTTTCTTCCAGTTCTTCGTATCTGGTCTTTGCTTTTTCAAAATTCTGTGTCGTTTCCTTCTGCTGATGCTCCGTGATGCCACATTTCTGCTCTAATTTCCGCAGTTCGGTATTCATACGATCCATCTCAATCAAAAACAGGTTTCGATCACAGTCTTTTAATTCTTCTTTTTTCTTCAGATAAATTTTGGCATGTTCTGCCTGACGCTCCAGCGGTCCTACCTGACGTTCCAACTCTGATAAAATATCGTTGACACGCACCAGATTCTGCTGTTCGTCTTCCAGTTTTTTCAACGCCGTTGCTTTTCTGCGCTTGAATTTTACAATTCCTGCTGCCTCGTCAAACAATTCCCGACGTTCTTCCGGTTTTCCACTCAGGATTTTATCAATCTGTCCCTGACCGATGATGGAATACCCCTCTTTACCAATACCGGTATCATAAAAAAGCTCATTCACGTCCTTCAAACGACACTGTGTGCCGTTAATCAGGTACTCACTCTCACCGGAACGATATACCCGTCGTGCCACTGTCACTTCATTATAATCCAGCGGAAGTTTGTGATCGGAGTTGTCCAACGTAATTGCCACATAGGCAAAGCTAACCGGTTTGCGGTTCTCCGTTCCTGCAAAAATAACGTCCTGCATACTGGAACTTCGCAGCTGTTTTACTTTCTGCTCACCAAGCACCCAACGCACCGCATCCGCAACATTACTTTTTCCACTGCCGTTTGGCCCTACAATACCGGTGATTCCGTTATGAAACTCAAATACAATTTTATTGGCAAAGGATTTAAAACCGTGTACCTCGATTGATTTAAGATACATACATTCCTCCGTTTACTCTTTCGATACGTTCAAAATCTCACCTTTGATTCTGCGTGTATCCCTTACTTGTCCTTCTTTCTCAGCGCCAGAATTGCCTGATATGCAGCTTCCTGTTCTGCTGCTTTCTTTGTATGACCTTCCCCGCAGCCGTAGCTCTTATTTCCAATGCGGGCTTCCACGGTATAGTTCTTGTTGTGATCCGGACCACTCTCATCTACCAGCACATACTCCAGCTTTCCGCTATGCTCATCTCCCTGCACGATTTCCTGCAGGATAGTCTTGCTATCATAAAAGAGCTGCATATGCTCTACATTATTCAGCACAAAACGGTGAATAAACTCTTTTGCATTAGCAAAACCACCATCCAGATAAATAGCTCCGATAATTGCCTCAAATGCATCCGACAAAATAGATTTTCTCTTTCTGCCACCGGTCTGATCCTCACCTTTTCCAAGGAAAAGATAATCTCCCAGGTTCAGTGTTCTGGTACAAAAAGCCAATGTCTGCTCACATACAATGCTTGCACGCACTCTGGTCAGTTCTCCCTCCGGTACATCTGTATGCTCATGATATAAAAAGTCACTGGTTACAATTTCCAGTACTGCATCACCCAGAAACTCCAGACGCTCGTTGTCGGATAATTTCTTCATCCGATGCTCATTGGCATAGGAGCTGTGTGTCAAAGCCTGACGAAGCAAGCCTTCCTGCTGAAACTGATAACCGATTTTCTCCTGAAACTCTTTGATCTGTTCCATATTCTTCCTCCTGTTTAATCCACAAATGGATGCTGCTGCAAAAATACTCACTGCAACAGCATCCATTTTCCTGTTATACTGATTCTTACAATGCTTTCTTAATCTGCTCTACAGCATCGCCAACAGTTGTAATTTTTTCTGCTTCTTCTGTCGGAATCTCGATCTCAAATTCTTCCTCGATTGCCATAATAATCTGGAAAATATCCAAGGAATCTGCTCCAAGATCATCCACAAAAGTAGTCTCTTCTGTAATACCGTCAGCATCGATGCTTAACACTTCACTGATGATATTTTTAATTTTATCAAATTCCATGACGCAAATCCTCCCTCCCTGTTATTTTTCTACAATAATATGCTCTTTGATCTTACCATTAATGTCCTGCTGCTTGAAGGTCACACACTGAAGAATGGAATTCTTCACATCACTTGCCTTCGCACTGCCGTGTGTCTTGACCACCAGACCATTCAGTCCAAGCAGAGGAGCTCCACCGTACTGGGAGGCATCAAAGGACTTCAGTGTCTGTTTTAATGCAGGTTTAATCAAAAGTGCTCCAATTTTAGACCGGAGAGATGACATTAGTCCCTCTTTTACCTTGGAAAGTAACGTTGCTGCCACACCTTCGTACAGTTTCAGTACGATATTTCCCGCGAATGCCTCACAGACGATAACATCTGCGCCACCATGTGGAATCTCGCGTGCTTCGATACTTCCGATAAAATTAATACCAGGACATTCTTTCAGCAGTGGGAATGTCTCCTTCACCAGCTGATTGCCTTTTTCTTCTTCTGCTCCGATGTTCAGGATCGCCACTCTCGGATTCTTAATTCCGACAATGTTCTCCATATAAATAGATCCGATCTGGGCGAATTGCACCAGATGTGACGGACGCGCATCCACGTTTGCTCCACAGTCAATCAGAAGTGAAACTCCCTTCTCTGTCGGAACTAACGGCGCCAATGGCGGACGCTCAATGCCTTTAATTCTTCCAACCAGTACCTGACCTCCAACCAAAGTTGCTCCGGTACTTCCTGCGGTCACAATGGCATCTGCTTCCTGATGCTTAATCATATTCATTCCGATTACCAGAGATGACTGTTTCTTCTTACGAATCGCATTTACCGGCGGCTCTGCCATCTCAATGACTTCCTCGGCATGTACGACTTCGATTTTTTCCTTATCATATGTGTATTTCTCAAGTTCTGCATTGACAGCATCCTGTCTGCCTACCAGAAATACTTTGATATCATTTTCTGCCTGAACTGCTTCCACGGCACCTTTTACGATTTCTCCCGGTGCGTTATCGCCGCCCATGGCATCCACTACTACGCGGACTGTTTCGCTCATACTTTTTCCTCCGTCTCTTGTCCATCCACTAAAAAATATACACTATGTCTATGTATAAATCAACCGATTTTTCTTATCCAGATGTAAAACTTTTTCCCGTTTTTTCAGTAAATATTACACTGTAAGAAAAGTTTTCAACTGAGCCTCGCCATCATGAAAATCCTTCATTCCAAGATCATATAATTGCTGCTCTACTTCCCGATCCATGGTGTATGTACTCATTTTCGGTGGGTTGCTCGGTGCAAAAATAAATGCCTTGCCTTCCTTCTCCAGATCAAACAGCTGCTTCTGGCATTTGCCATACATGATATGACGGTTATCCAGCGCTTTTACTGTATTCGGGAATTTACGGCACATTCTGCTGTATAAGAAACGCATACCCTCCGGTTTTTTCACAAAACTTCTCGGTTTTGATAAAATCGCAACGATCTTGTCACAGCCGTCATCCAGGGCACGCTGTACCGGAATCGCATCCGTCACGCCGCCGTCATAATACAGTTTTCCATCGATTTCAATCGGTTTGCATGCTGCCGGCAATGCACAGGAAGCCATAATGCAGCGGTAATCATCCTGTTTCATGGCACTTCCCGGAAAATACACCGGTTTTCCGGTTGACGCGTCTGTCGCAACGATCCAGTATTCTGTCGGATTCGCACAGATTGCCGGAAAGTCAATCGGATCCACACCGGTAGAATTGGTCATATCGCCATAAATGTGCTGCAAGCCGAACAAATTCCCGGTTTTGATAAAACTCTTTATGCCAAAATATCCCGGATCTTTGATCCAATCCGTATAATATCGAAGATTACGACCACGCTGACCTGCCAAAAAAGATGCCACATTGGCAGACCCTGCTGATACACCGATTGCATAGTCAAATGTAATATCTTCATCTATAAAAGCATCCAGAATACCTGCACTGTAAGCGCATTTCATCCCACCGCCTTCTACAATTAATCCTATTTTGCTCATATGTTCTGTCACCTTTTCATTCTCTCAACATTTATAGAACGCTGCTTATAAAACAATTTTTAAGACACAACGCTTTGTTAATCTACCAGTCAATCGTTCTGTTAATCTATTGTGCCAGCATTCTATAAATCGGAAGTAAATTCACTTTGTGAATTAATTATTAATGTCTATCCTATTTTATCAGAGATAAAACAGATGTCAATGAACGATTTTCCATAAATGTTTTCATAAAAAAATCGACTGTATATCTATTTTCCGATAAACAGTCGATTTTTCGCATTTTTTCCTTATCCTTTTTTCGGTTGTATGCCTTTCCATTTGGCATTGTTCTGATTACAGGATTCAAACCATCCCAGGTGCGTCGAAATCCTGCGTAATATTTTTTCTGCGCCTTCTTGCTGCGCTTATCTAATGATATATATTTTTTCATGCTACGTTTTCCTCCATTCCATTTTGAATTACCCCTGTAATCTCTTTGCAAATATCCATATAATCGGTATGACCACATAAAAGCATTTTATCCGGTAATTTTTCTAATACTTTTTCAAATCTTACACATTCTTTCTTCCTAACTTTGCAAAAAACAATGCGATATGGGGTTCCCTCTTTCACCATTTCTTGCAAAAATCGCACCTGAATCTGTTCCTGTATAAATAATGCATCTGCCAGATAATCTTCATGATCAATGTATGCATACAAAACCGAAAATGGTCTGAAATCCTTCAATTTCCAAAAATTCGTCATGAATATACCTCCCAATCATTCCATACTTTTTATATGTGCTGATCTGATTGTCAGTATATCATCTGGGTAATTTTTGTCACTAAACTGTTAGTTTATATAAAAACAATGTAATAACTCCATAAACGAACAATATCCCCGTCAATGACGAGGATATCTTCTATATTGGTGTGCAATAATCTGCTTAAAATAATGAAATTGTCAATGCTTGGTAACGATCTGCCAGCCAGCCATTTGTATACAGCCTGTGGATTTTCAAATCCCATGGCTCCCTGAACATCTTTGACCGTGTAACCATTCTCTTTCAGTAATCTCTTGATACGATTACCTGTTTCTTTTTGTTGAATTGATACGTACATTGGTTGCATTTTTGATACCTCCGTAATCTTCTCCATCCCGAAACATGATGTTCTATTAGTGTAACACTTTTCTGGAAATAGTTCCAGATATTTTTTTCGATGAGGCTACACCTTTAACTTAATATATTATATATGGATAGGGCAAAAAATGCATTGAACCATCAGTTTAAAATCCTGTCTAATCTTTTAACAGCCATTCTCGAACTGCCTGCACATCTACTTTCAAAATTTGAGCAATCTTCTCCACAGGCATACTAGCGTTAGACAAACTTTTCGCTGTATCTTTCTTTTCAGCCAAACGTCCTTCCTCGACACCTTCATGACGGATTTCTTCCATTTCACGACACATCTGCTCCACTCCTTTTTCATTTTCTATTGCTTCATGCATTTATTAATACCATTCAATTTAAGATTCTAGTACATCTATCTTTGCTTTATTTGTTTGGTGATTTCCCTTTGTTTGATTATATCCATTATTAAAGGAATCAAAATGAGCTATATAATATGTTTCCGCATCATTTACATTAAATATGTCTATATCTTTCCACCCCACAACAATTTGCTCTACATAGAATTTAATACCTTTCAAATATGACTCATATATTCTATCTTTTGAAGTTCCATCAAAATGTTCTTTTATTCTACTATAATTATCTCTATTACTTTGCCCAACATACCTTCTCCCGTTTTCATCACATAACACATATACACACACTCCAGCGATTTCTTTCGTATCAACAAATGTTTTGATAAAATCGCCAATAGGCATCATGAAATGTACCCGCTTATCCAAAACAGGTTCTCTCCTTTGATATTGATGTTGCAATTCATAAATATCTTTTTTTAACGCTATGGTATCTATATAATATTTCTCATTGTTCTTTCTTAATTCTTCTACTTCATGCAGTAATTCATTATTTTTACACCTTAAATTCCGATTTTCCAAAGCGACAGAACAGGTCTCCGCCTCAGTTTTTTTACAACTATTCATACATGTTTTATCATCTCCCGTTGTTGCGCCAATTATTTCAAACGCAAAACCTGCAAATTTTCCACTTGGTTTACATTTTCCATTACACCAATTACTAACAGAAGTAGCGGAAATATTCAAAGCCCTTGCTACATCCTCATAAGTATCATATACCCCTATTTTATCTTTTTCTTGATTATATACTTTCACCTGTACTATTCTCTTTAAATAGTTTTTATAGGCATTTTCAAAAACTTTATCACAATAATCCACTTTAAAAAACAGAAAATACTTTGCATTTTGCGGAGGTACTTTTCTTTTACATGCTTTTGTTATAGTTGCATATGTGTACCCCAAATTTGTTTGAGCCTCTCCAATAGTTTGATATTCAGCAATTACTTTTCCATCAAATCCCACTTGTATAACTTTTTTTGCTGATCCATTACTTTTCAGCTCTGAAACTTCCACTTTTTCATCTGCAAAACGCCATTGAAATCCCTCAAATCGTGTTACTTTTCCATTACATGCCTCAATCACTTTCGCACGCATTTTCTTACTTTTCTTCGAATCAACCGGATAACATTCATATACATTTTTATAAATATGAACTAAATTCCCATGTACATCATACTTACACACTCCCCTCAAGAAATCAGAATTACGTATCCTATTTATGTTAATTTTTCGAATCTCTACATTACAAAATTTACATTGATTATCAACAATAATCATACGTTGTCCACATATCGGACACCGATTTTGATCCACAATACATATTTTTTCCACAATCGCCACCTCCGTATATTATTATAACATTTTTGATACCCCTGTCAATTTACAAGTATACAAACGAAAAAAGATGCCGCCGATATTAATTTTCTGACAACATCTTTTTCTTCTCTATTATTTTATTTTTTACAACACTCCCGTATCGCCTCCACCATCAGTTTCATCTGCAATATTTTCGGCAAATGTGTATTCATTCTCGCTTCCACACACCTTTTTGCATCTTCTTCATTTCTACATTTAAAGAATCCCCTAAACCAGATTAAAAGATGAATCATGTGTTATTTACACGAAAAAAAGGAGCTGAGATTTCTCTCAACTCCTTACTTTCATTACATATTTCGACAATTAGTCAACTGCGATGATCTCTTTTTTATTGTAAGAACCACAGGATTTGCATACTCTGTGTGGAACCATAAGTTCGCCACATTTGCTGCATTTTACTAAAGTCGGAGCAGACATTTTCCAGTTTGCTCTTCTTCTATCTCTTCTACCTTTGGAAGATTTATTTTTTGGACAAATAGACATTTCGTTACACCTCCAATTTATCTGAATCTAAGTGAATTGTTCTGAATCACACTCAGTTGATTATACACAGAACATCATCCTTTGTCAACAGATTTTTTGTATTTTGTGTAATAAAGTTTCAGTTCACACGCGCCATTCGCAAAACGCCCTTCGGGCTTCTCCGTAGCTACGCTCCTATTTTTGCTCATAAAAAGGCGCTCCCTTCATCACTATGTATTCAGGTAATTCCTCATGCAAGCATGATCATTACCTGAATACATGTGATGAGTGAACTGAAACAATTACTTTACTAATGCTACTGTCTCTCTTGCGATTGCAAGCTCTTCGTTTGTCGGGATGACACAAACTGTAACTTTGGAATCCGGAGTAGAGATTACGATGTCATCGCCTCTCTTGCCGTTTGCTTCCTCATCTACTGTAATTCCGAGGTATCCAAGGTATGCTAATACTTTAGAACGAACGATCGGAGCGTTCTCACCGATACCTGCTGTAAATGCGATCACGTCTACACCGTTCATTGCTGCTACATAAGAACCGATGTATTTTGCTACGCGGTAGCTGAATACTTCGATAGCTGCTGCTGCACGCTCATTTCCAGCTTCCATACCTTCCTCAAGGTCACGGAAATCACTGGAAAGTCCGGAAATACCCTGTACACCGGATTTTTTATTTAATACATTCATAACACCTGCGATATCAAGGTTCTCTTTTTTAGCGATGAACTCCATGATAGCCGGATCGATATCACCGGAACGTGTTCCCATTACAAGACCTTCCAATGGTGTAAGGCCCATGGATGTATCTACGCATTTGCCATTTAATACAGCACTGATGGAAGCACCATTTCCAAGGTGAGCAACGATGATCTTGGAATCGTTAAGATCTTTGCCAAGAAACTCAGCAACGTGTTTGGATACGAAGCTGTGGCTTGTTCCGTGGAAGCCGTATCTTCTTACTTTATATTTCTCATAGTACTCATATGGAAGTCCATAGAGATATGCTTTCTCTGGCATTGTCTGATGGAAAGCAGTATCAAATACACCTACCATCGGTACGCCTGGCATCAGATCCTGGCAAGCACGAATACCGATTAAGTTTGCCGGGTTGTGAAGCGGTGCAAGATCGTTACACTCTTCTACTGCTGCAAGCATCTCTGGTGTGATAACTGCTGAAGAAGCGAATTTCTCACCACCGTGTACGATACGATGTCCCACTGCATTTACTTCTGCAAGGCTTGCGATTGCACCTGTTTTCTCATTTACAAGAGCGTCAAGTACAAGCTGGATAGCCTCTTTATGTGTAGGCATTGGAGCCTCTGTAATCTCTTTGTCAAGACCTGCTTTCTGATATGTAAGTCTTCCGTCAATACCAATTCTCTCGCAAAGACCTTTTGCAAGTACTGCCTCTGTATCAGAGTTGATCAGCTGATATTTCAGCGATGAACTACCACAGTTAATTACTAATACGTTCATTATTTATGTTCTCCCTTCATTTTCACTTTGACTTTCCGTCAAAATACCTGTCTTTTCTATTATATCTCAAATTTTCTGTTTCGCAAGAGGTTACCAACTGGTTTTTTGTAAGTTTTTTCTATTGCATTTGTTTTCATACATAATATTACCTGTTACAATTCACTCATCAAGGGGGTTTTACGAATGGCTCGTGTGAACTTAACATACGTTTTCTTGCAAATTTTCCTCACAATTTTATTTGTTTTTCTGTATGATTCATGCTATGCTTTTTCTTATCCAAAAGTACTGTGGTGCGCTCTGGTAATACTTACATTGCCCACAATACAATTTTTTTCAAAACTCAGGAGTATCAGATACTATGAACGTCACCGGAATCATTGCAGAATACAATCCGTTCCATAACGGACACGCATTTCATATAGAAGAAACACGGAAAAATACAGATGCCGATTACTGCATTGCCGTCATAAGCGGAGACTTTGTCCAGCGTGGTGCCCCTGCCCTGTTAAACAAATACGATCGTGCAAAAATGGCTCTGGAAAATGGAATCGACTTGGTCATTGAATTGCCGGTAATCACCGCCACTTCCAGTGCGGAAAATTTTGCACAGGGTGGTGTCTGCCTGTTGAACGCGCTTGGTGTCGTGTCTCAGATCAGTTTTGGCGCAGAAGCAAACACAGCTTCTGATGTCAATCTGCTTGGCAGATTAGCTGACTTTTTTGCATTTGAGCCGCCTATATTTCAGGAATATCTGGATCAGGCCTTAAAATCCGGTTGTAGTTTTCCGGCAGCCCGGGCAAAAGCTGCACTCACCTGTCTGCAGCAAGCCAAGCATCATTCAATGGACAGCCAAACGCTTGCTCAGTTTGAACAGTTGCTTGCCTCACCAAATAATATTCTTGCCATTGAATATATGAAAGCAATCCGTCGGCATAACTGCAAACTGACACCATCTGTCGTTACCCGAACCGGTGCAGGCTATCATGATGCGGATACAGATACGGCGCTTGCCAGTGCTTCTGCCCTGCGTAAATTTATTTTTCAGGATACCTCTGACCAGAAAAACAATTTTGATACGTTGAATCAAATGCTGACACGCACGGTTCCTGATTCCGTTCGCGAACTGCTGCTGACTGCATATGAAAGCCATGCATTTTTACAGGAAGATGATTTTTCTGACTTGTTATATTATGAACTTCAGCGACAACTTCTGCATCCGACTGCATCTGACGCCGATACCACACGTTCTGATCTGACACAGCGCATTGCAAATAAACTGGAATCATTTACCTGCTGGTCTGAATTTGTGTCCGATTTAAAGACCAAAAACCAGACCTACACAGCCATCAGCCGCTATTTGCTGCACGCCTTACTTGGCATTGATGGTGAACTTCTGAATGCTGCCAAAACTTACTATTATGCGCCGTATGCCCGCATCCTTGGTTTCCGAAAAGATGCTTCACCTTTACTGAAGGAATTGCAGGCACACAGTCAGATTCCGCTTCTGCGCAAAATTGTAAAAGAACGCCAGAACTTAACGCCAGAACAGCAGAAACTTCTGGATCTCGATGTTTATGCAGCTAATTTATACAACCGGATTCTTTTTAAGAAATCCGGTATCCAACGAAAAAACGAATACCGCGAACCTTTAATTATTTTATAATTTCTATACTAAATGCGCTGTGATTCTGAACATTTACCCCAATTCACATTTGTCAGAGTCACACGCATATTTTCATTTACATTCACTGTAAATTTTACATCGTATCCTCCAAAAGCAACGAATTCTTCTCTTGTTTTTCAACAAATCTTTTGCATTTTCATCATCGTTTCATGCATTTTCTATGGCATCATCACGTTACTATCATGCAGTAAATCTTGCATAGTATACATTTTTTACTTTATTTTTTGAATTATCCAGCATTATTTCCTGCATTTTTCCTTGTTATTTATTTAACATTATCATTTTTTCATACTTTTTTGAATTTTTTCACTTTTTCTCTTGCATTTTTCTTTCAACTTCCATATACTTTTAAACATGGTGTCGTTCTAAGACACTAAGGGGAAAATTATTTCAATTGATAAAAAGGAGTATGACACATGAACAATCAGGTACAGATCAGAAAGTTCAAAAAAGTTCTGGTAGCAAATCGTGGTGAAATCGCCATTCGTGTATTCCGAGCCTTGAACGAGCTGGAAATTACAACCGTCAGCATTTATTCCAAGGAAGACCGTTATGCACTCTTCCGTTCCAAAGCAGATGAATCCTATCCGCTGAATCCGGAAAAAGGACCGATCGACGCATATCTTGACATTGATACTATCATCAAGATTGCTCTGGCAGCAAACGTTGACGCTATCCATCCGGGATACGGATTTTTATCAGAGAATCCGGATTTTGTAGATGCCTGTGAAAGAAACGGCATTGTATTTATCGGACCTTCCAGTCAGATCATGAATGCAATGGGTGACAAAATTTCTTCCAAGAAAATGGCAATCGATGCCCAGGTACCGATTATTCCTGGTGTTGACTACGCAATTAAAGATATTGATACAGCAACAAAAATCGCAGCAGAGGTTGGTTTTCCAATCATGCTGAAAGCTTCCAACGGCGGTGGCGGACGTGGTATGCGTATCGTAAACGCGATGGAAGATCTGGAAAAAGAATTTAACGAAGCAAAAAATGAGTCTAAAAAAGCGTTTGGTGATGACAAGATCTTCATTGAGAAATATCTGCGCGCGCCAAAACATATCGAAGTTCAGATTTTAGGCGATAATTACGGAAACGTTGTTCACCTTTTTGACCGTGACTGTTCCGTACAGAGACGTCATCAGAAAGTCGTTGAGTATGCACCGGCATTTTCCATTCCGGAAGAAACCCGTAAAACAATTTTTGACTCTGCCATCCGCCTCTCCAAAGCAGTTGGCTACCGCAACGCCGGTACACTGGAATTTCTGGTTGATGCAGACAACCATCCATATTTTATCGAAATGAACCCGCGTATTCAGGTAGAGCATACCGTCAGCGAAGAAATTACAAATATCGATCTGGTACAGTCCCAGATTCTGGTAGCGGAAGGATATCCGCTGGATTCCGATGAGATCAACATCAAATCTCAGGACGACATCCACTGCATCGGTTATTCCATCCAGACCCGTGTTACCACCGAAGATCCGGCAAACAACTTCATGCCTGATACCGGTGAGATCACTGTTTACCGTTCCGGTTCCGGAAAAGGTATCCGTCTGGACGGCGGTAATGCTTACACCGGCGCTGTCATCTCTCCTTATTACGACAGCCTTCTGGTAAAAGCAATTTCCATCGACCGTACCTTTGAAGGTGCTGTACGCAAATCCATCCGTGCATTACAGGAAATGCGTATCCGTGGTGTTAAAACAAATATCCCGTTCCTGATCAATGTACTGCATCATCCGACTTTCATTGCCGGAAAATGTTATACCACTTTCATTGAGGAGACACCGGAGCTGTTCCAGCTCACACAGAGTCAGGATCGTGCGACTAAGATCATTGAGTTTATCGGCGACCGTATCGTTAACTCCCAGAAAGGTGAAAAACCGCACTATGAGAACCGTGTGCTTCCGAAACTGGATCAGTCAAAACCGGTATATGGTGCCCGTGATGAGTTCCTGAAACTTGGTGCAGAAGGTTTCATGCAGAAAATTCTGAAAGAAGATAAATTATACGTTACAGATACTACCATGCGTGACGCTCAGCAGTCTCTGATGGCAACCCGTATGAGAAGTAAAGATTTGTGCGGTGCTGCTTACGCTACAAACGCATACATGCAGAATGCATTTTCTGTTGAGGCATGGGGTGGTGCTACTTACGATACCGCTTACCGTTTCTTGAAAGAATCTCCGTGGAAACGTCTGGAACTTTTAAGAGAACGTATGCCAAACACACTGATCCAGATGCTGCTGCGTGCTTCTAACGCCGTCGGATACAGCAACTATCCGGACAATGTGGTTCAGGAGTTTATCAAAATTTCTGCTGCTCATGGTATTGATGTGTTCCGTATTTTCGACAGTTTAAACTGGGTGGAAAATATGAAAATGCCGATTGAGGAAGCTTTAAAAACCGGCAAAATCGTAGAAGGAACCATCTGCTACACCGGCGATATCACAAGCCCGACAGAGACAAAATATACACTGGATTATTATGTAAAAATGGCTCTGGAACTGGAGTCCTTAGGATGCCATTCCATTGCAATCAAAGATATGGCCGCACTGTTAAAACCGCGTGCCGCAAAAGAACTGGTAACTGCTCTGAAACAGGAACTTCATGTACCGCTCCATTTACATACACACGATTCTACCGGAAACGGTGTCAGCACGGTTCTGATGGCCGCAGAAGCTGGTGTGGATATCGTGGATCTGGCCATTGAGTCTATGTCTTCCATGACAAGTCAGCCTTCTATGAATGCTGTCGTAGAAGCTCTGCGCGGAAGCAAACGTGATACCGGTCTTGATTTTGAAGAACTGGATGAGCTCAGCCGTTACTACGGACGCATCCGTAAAGTTTACGAGCAGTTTGAGAGTGATATGAAAGCTCCGAATGCTGAGATTTACAAATATGAGATTCCTGGTGGACAGTACTCCAACCTGTTAGCTCAGGTTACAAGCATGGGTTCTGCAGATGAATTTGAGTCCATCAAAGCATTATACAAAGATGCCAACGATCTGCTTGGAAATATCGTAAAAGTTACTCCGACTTCCAAAGCGGTCGGCGATCTGGCCATCTTTATGTTTAAAAACGGTCTGACAAAAGAGAATATCCTGACGGCTGGTGCCGGACTCTCCTATCCGGATTCTGTCGTATCCTACTTCCAGGGTATGATGGGACAGCCTTATGGCGGATTCCCGAAAGAGCTTCAGAAGATCGTTCTGAAAGACATTGAACCGCTGACAGACCGCCCGGGTAAATCTCTCCCACCGGTTGATTTTGAGGCAATCAAGAAGCATCTGATTGAGAAATACAATTATGGTGATAAATCCGAAGAAGTTATGAACCAGAAAGCCATCAGTTATGCGCTGTATCCGAAGGTTTACGAAGACTACTGTGAGCATTTCCAGATGTACAATGATGTAACCCGTCTGGAGAGCCACGTTTACTTCTACGGATTACGCAAAGGTGAGGAAACTTACCTGAATATCGGTGAGGGAAAACAGCTTCTGATCAAATATCTGGAGGAAGGCGAACCGGATGAAAATGGTATCCGTACTCTGACGTTCCAGGTAAATGGTATGCTTCGTACTGTCAAGATTCAGGATAAGAACCTTGAAATCAAAGCGGACCGCAAGCTGAAAGCAGACAAGACAAATCCACAGCACCTTGGTTCTTCTATCCCGGGTACAGTTGGAAAAGTGCTTGTAAAAGAAGGCGATGCGGTAACAGAGAATATGCCGCTGCTTACTGTAGAGGCTATGAAGATGGAGACAACGGTTGTGTCCAAGATTACTGGTACGGTCGACAAAATTTATGTACAGCAAGGTGATACGGTATCACAGGATGATCTGTTGATTTCCTTTCATATTGCGAAATAAAGTATGACGTCCGAAAACGGATTAATATAAGAAAACTACACAACAGACACGGGTGCTTTTCTATCTCAACTGCGCCGCTTATTTCCGACTTTCTCCGCGAACTCATACGCAAAACCGGCGTATTCAGACACACTGCGAAAGTCGGGCTAGGCGCAGCTGAGCTTACGAAAATTCACCCTACCGTCTTGTTGTGTAGTTTTCTTTTAACTCCTGTTTTCTACGCTTTCAAGTCGAACGCACGTGAGACTTGGTGCGTGATTCTGGTCAGCGCAAGCTGACATCTTCTTTTCAGAATCACTGCACATCCTCGCGGAGCATTTATCTCAGTCGGAGATTGAACTCCCACTGAGAAATACTTGTTACTACTCACCACTTGCAGAAGTGGGAGTCTCAACTCAGACTGAGATGAAGCGAAGCCACTGGCGCACTAGCTTCTCTCCTAATAAACGAAGCATATCTCCCTTAAACATTACTTATTTATCGAAATTGTACTATTTAGTCTCAGCTCCCTTGTGAATCGCATTGTCCCCATAACGTTTTTTAATCTTTGCAATGGCATCGTCCAGGCTTGCCAGTTTTTTCTGTTTCTGTTCTTCTTTTTCACGTCTCAGTTCTTCCTGTTTTTCCTGCTCCTGGTATTTTCCAAGATCAAACAGACTGATCTGGGTCGGTTCTTCTTCATCCTGCAATTTGGTAGTTCGAATGCCAAGTAATCGGATTGGTTCACCGTCCCAGAGTTCATTAAACAGCTGACAGGCACATTGATAGATTTCCGTTTCTTCTGCTGTCGGAGTCAGTATGGTTGTCTGATGTGATACGGAACGAAATGATGCATATTTGATCTCCGTACTGATCTGCGCCGCAAGAAAATGATGCTTTTTCAGACGTTGTGATACACTGACTGCCAATTCTTTTAATACGGTGTATGCCTCTTCTTCTGTTTCCGCATTGTTGGCCAGTGTTATGGAATTTCCCACTCCCTTTGCCTTTGGTTTTTCTTTTACAACCTGTCCGTCATCGATGCCGTTTGCATAATTCCAGAGCATTCCACCATGACTTTTCAGCCAACTTTCTACCACCGCTTTATCGGTGCGCGCCAGATCTCCGATCGTGCGGATTCCCATTTTCTGTAACAATTTTGCACTGCTTTTTCCACACATATGTAGGGAAGCAATTGGCAATGGCCAAAGTTTTCTCTGGATTTCACTTACATATAAGGTATGAACTAAATTTGGCTTTTTGAAATCTGATGCCATTTTTGCCAGTACTTTTCGGTCCGAAATTCCTACATTTACCGTAAATCCAAAGGTATCATACACGCTGTCCTTAATATAGGTCGCTGCTGCCTCTGGGCTTGGAAATCGCCCTCGAATCGGTTCAAAGGACATATAACATTCATCGATGCTGACCTGCTCAATTTCATCACAAATACTGCGCAGATGACGCATCAGTTTCTGACTCATTTCCCGGTAATAGGTGTGATCCGGAGGAACCATCACAAGTGTCGGACATTTTTGAAATGCACTGGCAACGGTTTCTGCTGTCTGGATGCCAAATACTTTTGCCGGAATGGATTTTGCGACAACGATTCCATGACGTGTTTCCTGATCACCGCCTACAATGGATGGAATCGTGCGCAGATCCTGTGTGCTGCCATTTTGTAATTCCCGCAATGCACTCCAGCTTAAATAGGCGGAATTTACATCAATATGAAATATGATAGCATTATCGTTTACAATCATAGTATCTCCCATTGTCCAGTTCTCTTAGATCCCACTCGACTAATTACATAATCTGTTATCATAGTTTCTGTTAATCGTTGAACAGTTCTTCTTGAAAGCCCTAACAATTCTACCATTCGCTTTTGGGTAATATATGAGTCTTCCTGTATCACAGAACCATCCGGCATTCCACCCGGAGAATACATCTGCCCTTCATCCGCAATTCCAAAAATCAATTTTTCACCTAGCGTATTGGCAAACGCACTGACACTTTTGCACCAGCTTTTTGGTTTCTTTATTTCAACCTCCAGCTTTTTATCATATTCTGTTGCTTCTCCAATCAACTCTCTAATATTCATATGGATACTCACCCTCTACATTTTTTTATAACTGTTCCTTTATCCAAGCAGCTAATTTTTTTCGCTTATATTTTTTAGCAAAATCAATTGGCTGCTTCCCATCAAATGTATACAATTTCAAATCTACTACTGGCAACTTCATCCAAAAATCATATAGCGGCTGTAAATCTTCTTCCGCAAATGGCAACGCCATCATCAGTTCAATTGGAAGTATATTTTTCTCCCCTTCCTGATTAGGATCCGAACCAGCTTTAAACAGTCGATCACAAAGTTCCGCTGTCTGTAAAACATCGCAATTTTTTCTTTGGAATAAAGTATGATATGGTCCATCAAAATCTCTTGTTTTCTTTTCTAAAATACAATTTTTCTTATCCTTATTACATCTTGACAGTAAAAACGAAGATATTTCATAACAGCTCCCCATATCCGAATTAGAAAGTGCATAATATATCAGGCCTCTGTCATAAAAGTACCGCGCTTCATCTTCTTCTTGAAATTTCTGCATAAACTCATCTGTCGTTCCCCACGCTGCAATCCAGGCAATATCACGTTTTATGATGTGTTGTAACTTGCCAGGCGCGTACACTTTCTGAAAAAGCTCATCAGCAAATAACTCTGTATCTACAATACATTTCTTCTTCCCGCTTTCTTTTAATGTAATTTGAGGAATTAAATCTGGAATCTGATTCAGATACCCGTAGTTTTCAGGATAATTTACCAGAAGTCTTCTATCCTGCGTTTGTCCTCGTCGATACAACTCATATTCTTTGCAGAATGATTTTGCATTTGGAAGCGCTAATGTCTCAAATAATTCTGCTCCAAGATAATGCTCTGCCAGAGCAAACAGACCATGCACAAAAATATTCATCACTTTATTGTATTTTTCATTTCCATAACCGATATATGTAGTATTTTCTGTCACCCGCTGTTCTTCTATACAGATTTGTTCTATAAGTTCTGTCAGATTTTCTGTACGTTTTTCCCACAGATCTACAAAATACTGTACGATCAGAAGATCGTACTTGCGCTGTTTTCGTTTTTGAAATTTTTCCACCAATGCAAGAGCTTCACCCATCATAGTTTCATCTTTGTAGAATATTCCCATAAACAGATTCGGAATCGTATCATATGGAACTGCTGTGCCACAAAGGCCAAGACTATACGGCATCGCTTTTTCTACAAATTCCTTGTCATTACAGGCTAACGCGGTTACTGATGCGCCAAAGAAGCGCACATGATTACATCCTCCATCTAAAGTTGCACTTGATGCAAAATTCAGGCGATTTCCCTGATAAATTCCATGGAACATATTGGAAAAATCTCCACTTTCACAGGATAAACAACTTCCCAGATAACTTAATTCATCCGCCGCATTTTGACATTGTTGAAATAATGTACTCTGAAAGCGAAAAGGCTCTGTAAATTCCGGAAGCCGTTCAGATTCTTTTTCCTCTATTGAATGTATGGACAATATTTTCTTTAACTTTTTTGCCATCTCCTCACGTTGTGTCACAGTTTTTCTCCCAACTTTTCAAAATGTAAATTCAGTAACTACCCGAAATCATTTCCGCATACTTTCTCCTTAGTTAGCAACAAAAAGCGACTTATTCCTATCGTTTATCTTAATCAATGTCTTTATTATTCTTCCTGCAAGTTCAGATACCGAATTTCATCCTCAGATAATTCCACTGTAAATGCACGCAGATTTTCTTCCAGCCTGAATGCCTTTGTCGTACTCACAAGCACATACATATTCAGTCCCTGCTGAAACATCCACGCAAGTGCAATCTGTGACACAGTGCAGCCTTTTTTCTCTGCCAGTTCTTCGCAACGGACCAGACGTTTAAAATTATCATGGCAAACATAGCCTTTCACGCAAAATGGATCTAAGATTTCTACCGCCTGTGCTTCCTGACTGCTTTTGATTCTGCCAGCCATTAACCCACGCGCCAGACTGGAATACGCAATGATCGGCATCTGATTTTCCTGATACCAGTTTCTGGCAACTTCATTCTGTTTCCCGGTTATGGTCACACAGTCACCGCCCCATGGATCAGCAACCTGTTCTGCCAAGCCAAAATGAGGACTGGAAACGGAAAATCCCTGAAGATGATGTTCTTCTGCATAACTATTTGCTTCTTCGATTCTCTCATGCGTCCAGTTTGATACACCAAATACTTTGATTTTTCCTGCTTTTTGTAATTCATTTAAGGTATCGATCATTTCACTGACCGGTGTCTTTGGATCATCACGATGTAAAAGATAAATGTCAATGTAATCTGTCTGTAATGCCTGCAGGCTCTCAGCCAGTTCTGTTTCGATCACCTTACGGTTTACACACACGGAACCGTCCGAATCACAATTTCCACATTTACTGATTATCACTACCTGATCTCTGTTGCCACGTCGTTTCATCCAGCTGCCAAGCGATTCTTCTGCCCGTTCATAGCCTCTGGCAGTATCAAATGTATTGATTCCTTTTGTCAACGCTGCATCTAATAGCTCATCTGTATTTTTTCCTTCTATCATCGGACCAATGGCTGTGCCAAAGATCATGCGTGAAACTATTTTTTTCAGTCCTGGTATTTTTCCATAACGACACTCGTTTCCTGCTTTTTGAATATCCTCCATTATTTCTCACTCCTCCACTATATCTATGTTGCTACAAGTTTCTCACCATTCCACGAAGTTCCATTTCCCAGTCATTTCGTTCATGATACCACACGCATCCATAGACTTCCCGTATCCTCAGCCGCATACTGGAACACACTATGATAGGAATTTCCACATTTTGATCCTTCATCTGACCAATAAATACTTCCCCGGCATCTTCGTCGATTCCAGTACCTTTTTTTAGCGGATACTGCATGTCTGTGATTGCCAGATCATACATATCCCCTGCTCTTTAATCTCTTCTATTTTTTTCATACCAGATGCCACATCCGTTACCCAATCGATTTCTGCCTCACATACATCATGCAGCACTCTTGCAATAGCCGTCTGTTTCATGGCATTATCTTCCAGATGTAATATCTTTAAGTATTTCATCTAATCTTCTCCTCTTGCCATACATTCTCACATTCTATTTTTACAGTATAATACAATTTTCTTCATTTTCCAATTCACATATTTTTCTAAATTCCAACCTTGACATATATAGATGCCCGATATATATTATATATAGATAATCTATATATAATTTGATATTAAAATACACGCGTGGATGTAATTGGCTAAATTTAGGTAATACACTTATTTCAAAGAATTTTTACTTGACTAAATTCCGATAACCACATCTATTTCAAAGGAGGATTCACTTATGGCAGTAGACAAAAGTCTGATTTCCGGAAGCACTACAATGCTGATTTTACGGCTTTTGGACGAAAAAGACATGTACGGTTACGAAATGATTGAAACATTACAGGAAAAATCCCAGAATGTATTTCAATTGAAGGCAGGCACTCTTTACCCGCTACTTCACTCTCTGGAAGAAAAAGGCTATGTTTCTTCTTACGAAGATTCCATCGGCCAGAAAACACGAAAATATTATTCGCTGACAAAAAACGGGAAAAATTTTCTCTCTCAGAAAAAAGAAGAATGGAAAGAATATTCTTCAGCTGTTGCTAATATCCTGACAGCTGATCGAAATACCATCTTTCCAGTATTGAAACCACAGATGGAGGGCTAGGTATGAGCAAAAAACGATATATGGAACTGCTGCTGGAACAAATTCGAAACAAACGTGCAAAAGAATTGGTAGCGCATGAAATCACCTCTCACATCGAAGATCAGGAAGAGGCCTACCGTGCTCAGGGACTAACGGCTTATGATGCGGAACGCAGAGCTGTGCTGGATATGGGTGATCCAGTGGAAACAGGTGTGTCACTGGATGCCGTTCACAAACCGAAAATGTCCTGGAGTATGGTCATTCTAACAGCCATGATCTCCGTGTTTGGAGTGTTTATGATTGGAATGATTTGCAAGGGAACTTCGGATTTTTCAACTATTTCACTTTTAAGAAAACAGATTATTTATCTGATGATCGGATTTGGAATCATGCTTTTTATCTGCAAAATAGATTACAGCCGGATTTTTCGATACTCTGGTATACTGGCCATCCTTTATCTCGGATTTCTTTTTTTGCAGGATATGCAATTTGTACACCTCTTTTCCAATGCGGTAACAATTCCTTATCTGCTCAGTATCCCCATTTTTTGCGGATTACTGTACAAATTTCGAAAACGAAGCTGGTATCATCTGCTGATTCCTGTTGGATTTATGCTTGCATCTATCCTGCTAATGCGTTACCAATGGTTCTTTTCATCTTATAAACTGGTTCTTGCATTTATAAGCGCCGTACTCGTTACTGTGGTAATTTGTAACAATTGGTATCCGGTTCACAAAAGAATCGTTTTACCAATACTCTGGGGGTGCGTAGTTGGCATTCCAACACTTTCCTTGCTGGTACCGTATAAATTTCCAAATCTGTTCCCACCGTATGTTTCTGCCCGCATTTCCAACTGGATCTATCCGTTTTCCGTTGAAAATGCAAATCAGTCTATGGTGCATGAAGCAATGACAAGAAGTACTTTATTTGGACACAGTACGACTTTAATCATGGATCTGAATTCCCTGATCAGTGATTACATGGTCGTAAATGTAACATCACGATATGGTATTATTCCAGCCTGTATTCTTGCAGTTTTATTTATCGTATTCTGTGTTCGTCTGTTTTATCTGGCTTTAAACCAGAAAAATCAACTTGGTATGATTATCGGACTAGGATGCAGTCTGGTTTTGACCGTAGAAGTTTTCAAATATTTTCTTATGAACCTTGGTTTCATTCCAATGACATACGGATTTCTCCCACTATTTTCCTATGGTGGAAGCGTTACGATCATTTCCTATATATTTGTTGGTATTTTGCTGAGTATCTACCGAAATCAGAATCTCATTGACGAAACCAGACAGAAACACCTGCGTATCCATTTTACAATTGAGCAGGAATAACGTACAATGTAAAAAACATCCGGCAGATTTCCAGATGCACCTTTGATGCTTCTGACCTCTGCCGGATGTTTTTTTTTATTCTATTTTTGTTCTGTCATTCAAGTCGAACGCACGTGAGACTTTGTGCGTGATTCTGGTCAGCGAAAGCTGACATATTTTAGTGATGGAACAGACGAATACCTGTAAAGCACATTGCCATATTGTATTTGTTGCAGGTAGCAATGACATGATCATCACGAATGGATCCGCCCGGTTCAGCCACATATTTCACGCCACTCTTGTGTGCGCGCTCGATGTTGTCGCCAAACGGGAAGAATGCGTCAGATCCCAGTGCAACATCTGTATTTTTATCCAGCCATGCACGTTTCTCCTCTGCTGTAAATACAGGAGGTTTTACCTTAAAGATATTCTCCCATGCGCCATCCGCAAGTACATCCATGTATTCATCACCGATGTACAGATCGATGGCATTGTCACGGTCTGCACGTTTGATACCATCTACAAACTGAAGATTCAGTACCTGCGGAGCCTGACGAAGGAACCAGTTATCTGCTTTCTGTCCTGCTAAACGTGTACAATGAATTCTGGACTGCTGTCCGGCACCAATTCCGATGGCCTGTCCACCTTTTGCATAGCATACGGAATTAGACTGTGTATATTTCAGAGTGATCAGGGAAATGATCAGATCGATTTTTGCGGAATCCGGAATTTCTTTATTCTCTGTCACAATATTTCCAAGAAAATCGCGGTCGATTTTCAGTTCATTTCTTCCCTGCTCAAAAGTCACACCAAATACCTGTTTGTGCTCAATCGGGTCCGGAACGTAATTTGGATCGATTTCGATGACGTTATATTTACCACCTTTTTTTGCTTTCAGGATTTCCAGTGCTTCCGGCTCGTAACCCGGAGCGATCACACCATCGGAAACTTCACGTTTGATGATTTTTGCTGTACTTGCATCGCAAACATCAGACAGAGAAATGAAATCACCGAAAGAAGACATACGGTCTGCACCTCTGGCTCTTGCATAAGCACTTGCCAGCGGAGAAAGTTCACCAAGATCATCTACCCAGTAGATTTTGCTCTCGGTTTCTGTCAAAGGAAGTCCTACTGCTGCGCCAGCCGGAGATACGTGTTTGAAAGATGTTGCTGCCGGAAGTCCGGTTGCTGCTTTCAGCTCACGTACTAACTGCCAGCCGTTGAAAGCATCCAGGAAGTTGATGTATCCCGGTTTTCCGTTTAATACTTTGATTGGCAGATCTGCACCGTTCTCCATATAAATACGGGATGGTTTCTGATTTGGGTTACAGCCATATTTTAACTCTAATTCGTTCATTCTGATTCCTCCGATAAAAATTAATCCTGATGTTTGTTTACGATACGTGTCTCATAAGTACCATCTGCGATGTTGATATAACGTACAAACAGTGAAACTTTATTATCTGCATTTAAACTCTCCCATAAAAGTTTTGTGTACTCATCAATGTCATCTGCAACATCTACCAGCTCCGGCTCTCCCTCAAAACTTGGCAGCGGGTTGCCATCGTTCATATAAGTATGGATGAAACGTGCCTCGCCTGCAGCCGGTGTCTCATAAGCAAATGTATAACGATTGCATCCCTCCGGATTACCGTTGTTGCTCTTTAAAATAGACATTGCATAGCTGAATTTTCCGTTTTCTACATGCATGATACCGGAAATACGCGGTGTGTAGTTCGGTCCGTCCGGCTCAAACTCACGGCAGCGTAAAGACTGCTCAAATGTCATCTGGCGATCCATCTGATCATAAATAGTATCTGTCTGATCTCCGTTTGTTACGATTGTTTTATTTCCCAATACACGAACCGGTGCGTAGATGATCAGGCTTGGATCTTCCAGTTTGGATGGATCGTATGCCTGTGTACGGATGCCTTCTCCGTCCTCTACAAATACACGGTTTCTGCTGTTTTCACTTCTTCCCATGATAAAGTACGCGGTAACGGCTTTGCTTCCATCGGATGTTTTACCGATGATGATGCCTCTTCCCGGGTAAGAATTCTCCTGTAACTGCTTTGCAATAGAACGCATTTCCATATCATGTCCTCCTTCGTGTGGTACCCCTTGTCATGGTTAATTATCATAGAAATATTCATGGATTCTTTTTTCAAATATTGTCGTGAAATATAGAATCATCCGGTGAATTTTTCTCATCTATTCAAAGTGTAACATGCAGAATATATTTTTACAACCATCGATTCTTATTAATACCATTAATTTATTTACTTATTTTTATTAGAAATATTAATATATATTTTTTCTATAAAATTTGCTAAGGAATATATATGCAATCATTCTTTTAAGGATAACATCAGTAAATATATTTTTCCGGAAAATACAAAAATCCCCACAGCCGGTAAAGCTGTGAGGATGTAAGTATCCATTTTATTTTTCTTGCATACATGATTGTTATCTGAATACAGGTAATAAGTAAACCATAAATTAATTTTTAAAGCTGTGGATTGGAGCCGGAATACGTCCCTGACGATTTACAAAGTTTGCGCAGGAATACTGATTTACCGGCATGATCGGTGCATAACCTAACAATCCACCGAACTCTACCATCTCGCCAACGCCTTTTCCGATGACCGGAATCAGGCGAACTGCGGTTGTTTTCTGGTTTACCATACCAATTGCCATTTCATCCGCAATAATACCGGAAATCGTTGTTGCCGGTGTATCTCCCGGAATGGCGATCATATCCAGACCAACGGAGCATACACATGTCATAGCTTCTAATTTTTCCAGTGTCAACGCATTTGCTTTTACTGCATCGATCATTCCCTGATCTTCGCTGACCGGAATAAACGCACCACTTAATCCGCCGACATAGGAGGATGCCATGATACCACCTTTTTTCACCTGATCGTTCAGCATAGCTAATGCTGCGGTTGTACCTGGTGCTCCGGCATACTCCAGACCGATCTCCTCAAGAATCTCAGCTACACTGTCGCCAACTGCCGGTGTCGGAGCCAGAGACAGATCAATGATTCCGAACGGAATACCAAGCATTTTGGAAGCTTCTTTTGCAACCAGCTGACCAACACGGGTGATCTTGAATGCTGTCTTTTTAATAGTCTCACACAGCACCTCGAAGCTCTCGCCTCTTACTTTTTCCAGCGCAGTCTTTACAACACCCGGTCCGCTGACACCTACGTTAATGATGGCATCTGCTTCTGTCACACCGTGGAACGCACCTGCCATGAATGGGTTGTCATCCGGTGCATTACAGAATACTACCAGCTTTGCGCATCCAAGTGAATCTGCATCTTTTGTATATTCTGCGGTCTCTTTGACGATCTCGCCCATGAGACGTACTGCATCCATGTTGATACCGGTCTTAGTAGAACCAAGGTTTACGGAGCTGCATACACGCTCGGTGCAGGCAAGTGCCTGTGGAATGGAGCGGATCAACAGTTCGTCAGCAGTTGTCATGCCTTTGCTTACCAGTGCGGAATATCCGCCGATAAAGTTGACACCTACTTCTGCAGCCACACGGTCTAAAGTCTGTGCGATTGTTACATAATCTTCCGGCTTTTTGCAGGCAGCCGCACCGATCATAGCGATCGGAGTTACCGAAATTCGTTTGTTTACAATCGGAATACTGTAACGGTTTTCGATGGTTTTACCTGTTTTTACCAGATCTTTTGCTAAGGTTGTGATTTTATTGTAAATGTTCTGATTTACTTTGTCCAAATCAGAATCAATACAGTCTAATAAACTGATTCCCAGTGTAATGGTACGAACATCCAGATTTTCCTGCTCGATCATCTTGTTCGTCTCATTTACTTCAAACATATTTATCATTGGTCGTAATCTCCTTTTTCCAGTGCTGAATCTCTTTTTGAAAACAACAGGATTTCTCGCGTTTTCATTCATTTTCCCGTTGTTTCGTTTAACAATGTCACTTATCCAATATTTTTAGATACGGTGCATCATATCAAAAATTTCTTCTCTCTGGCATTTGATCTTTACGCCAATTTCTTCGCCGATCTGCTCTAATTCTTTTACGCAGTCTGCAAATGGTTTTGCGGAGGTACTCATATCCACGATCATCATCATATTAAAGAAATCCTGTACAATTGTCTGTGAAATGTCAAGTACGTTAATACTGTTACTTGCAAGGTAGGTACATACTTTTGCAATAATACCTACGGTATCTTTTCCTACTACTGTGATAATTGTTCTGTCTGTTGTCTTTTCCATTGTGTTTTCGCGCATATGCGCTCTCCTCTCTCAAAATTGCGGCCACAAAGCTTATACTGATCATCCTCTATGCAATTCTCATCTTGCAAATATGTACTTTACATGGATACCCGTGATGCACGAAAAAGTAACATTAAATCGTCACTAATTCAGAAACCTCATCCCGTTTGGCAACCACCATTGGAAAATCACTGCCCTTGTATGGATTTTCTCCCATGGTCACTTCCAGTCGTACAGTCTCCCATGCAAGCTGTGGATAATTATTCTCTTTGCTCAAATGACCTAAAATCACTTTTTTAAAACCATCATGCAATACCTTGCCAAGCAGCTGCCCGGACAACTCATTTGATAAATGTCCGCGATCACCAAGGATTCTCCGTTTCAACTGATACGGATAAGTACCCGCCTGCAGCATATGTACATCGTGATTGGCTTCTAACAATAATACATCCAATCCTTGCAATTTGTCTACAATATAATCATCATATTTTCCAAGATCTGTGATAATTCCCATGGATTTATCCCCCTGATACATCATATAAGCCACCGGTTCTGCCGCATCATGGGATGTCGGCACCGGGGAAATCCGCATATCTCCGATGGTAAAATCCTCCTCCGGGTGGATCACCTGAAACAGGGATTCGTCCACTTTTCCAATGGATGACTTTTCTTTGATGGCATCAATAGTTCCCTGGGTGGCATACATGGGAAGCCCGTATTTCCGTGCCAGAACCCCAAGGCTTTTGATATGATCGGAATGCTCATGGGTCACAAGAATTCCGTCCATCTCAGCCGTTTTCAGTCCAATCTCATTGAGCCCGGCTTCAATCCGCTTACCGCTGATTCCGGCATCCACAAGGACATGGCAGTGATCCGCGCCTGCGTAAATACAGTTTCCGCTGCTGCCGCTTGCTATACTACATAATTCCATTTATTCCTCCGTTGTCTAACGATTCTGTACATTTTTCTATCAAAAAATATACACTTCTTTGTATCACAGGATCATCCCTGCGTTTTTTCTACCTGACGTGCTTTCATCAACTCATCAATCTGGCAAAAAGCATCTTCCGGCAGATGATTGTTATCAATTTCTGCCTTGCATACTTCCCGATAAGTACTTTCCGGAAGCTGACTGGCAAAAATGTTATCAATTTTTTCATCGGAATACCCGCGGTTTAACTTCAACCGCTCTCTCCGGTTTTCCTCAGAGGTATAAATATACCACAGTTCGTCACAGATTTCATCATAATGTTCTTCAATCAGCAATGCTGCTTCCAGAATCAGCACTTCGTGTGTCTGTGCCGCACGCTCACGGTTCATCTCATCAATGACATACTGTTTTACCTCCGGATGCACGATATCATTTAATGCAAACCGTTTCTTTTCATCGGAAAACAGCACCTGTGCCATCTTTTTCCGGTCAATCTGTCCGTCTGCCTCAAACACCTGATCCTCTGCAAAAAGTTCCTGCAGTTTTCGGTAGCAGTCTGTGCCCGGCTCCATCAAATCATGGGCAATTTCATCTGCCAGCATGACACGGCATGAGTAATTACTCTCAAGATAGGTCAGAATCGCTGTTTTTCCGGCGCCAACTCCGCCTGTAATTCCTATAAAATGCATATCACTATATGTTGATTCAGAGTTGTCCGCATCATTTTTTGACACAGCAACTCTGAATATTTCCTTTCTGAAAAATGAGTCCTGCAATTCAAGTCGAACGCACGTGAGACTTGGTGCGTGATTCTGGTCAGCGAAAGCTGACATATTCTTCTCAGAATCACTGCACATCTACACTTCGTTCCGGTCGGCGCAAAACCATTGTCTCCCAGACAATGTGCGCCCCCACGGAGCGTTTATCTCAGTCGGAGATTGTACTCCCACTGAGAAAGGCTTGTTATTACTCACCACTTGCAGAAGTGGGAGTCTTCTCGACTGAGATAAAATATTGATTCTCGCATCCATTGAAAAATACCCATAATATTCTTCCTGTTTCTGCGATTCTCCCCATTATTTTCAACAGGATCATTTTTTCACATTTCTAATTTAGTGTGCTTCGAACCAGTTTTTACCGGACTGCACATCGACTTCCAGCGTTACCGCCAAATCTGCCGCATGACGCATTTCCTCAGCCAGAAGCGTTTTTACATATTCCTCTTCGTCCGCTGCTGCCTCGATCAGAAGTTCATCGTGCACCTGCAGGATCAGCTTAGATTTTAACTGTTCCCGATCCAGACGCTGTTTTACCCGAATCATGGCAATCTTGATAATATCCGCTGCGGTTCCCTGAATCGGAGAGTTCATGGCAATACGTTCACCGAAGGAACGCTGCATGAAGTTGCTGGAGGACAGCTCCGGAACCGGTCTGCGTCTGCCAAACATCGTCTCCGCATAGCCTTTTTCCTTCGCATCGGTCACCAGACGGTCAAGGAATGTCTTGATACCCGGATAGGTCTCAAAATAACTTGCGATATAGCCTTCCGCTTCTTTTCGTGTGATACTCAGATCCTGGCTCAGTCCAAAAGAACTGATACCATACACAATACCGAAGTTTACCGCTTTTGCATTTCTTCTCTGAAGATCTGTTACTTCTTCTAACGGCGTATGGAATACCTGAGAAGCGGTGATCCTGTGAATATCCTCCGCATGCTGATAAGCCGCGATCAGGTTCTGATCTCCGGACATATGCGCCAACACACGTAACTCAATCTGGGAATAATCCGCATCGATAAATACATAACCATCCTTCGGCACAAATACTTTTCGGATCAGTCTGCCAAGTTCCATACGAATTGGAATATTCTGCAAGTTCGGCTCCGTACTGCTGATACGTCCAGTTGCTGTAATAGTCTGGTTAAAAGTACTGTGAATCCTTCCATCCGGAGCGATACACAATGCCAGTCCATCCGCATACGTGGATTTCAATTTGGTAAGCTGACGGTACTCCAGAATCTCTGATACGATCGGATAATCCGGTGCCAGACGCTCCAATACATCCGCAGCGGTGGAATATCCAGTTTTCGTTTTCTTACCGTTCGGCATCTGCAATTTTTCAAACAGAATGACACCAAGCTGTTTCGGAGAATTAATGTTAAAAGTCTCTCCTGCTTTTTCATAAATGGAAGTCTCCAGTTCCGCGATCCTTCCGGTAAGCTGTGCGCCGTAGCTTTCCAGCTCTGCCTTTTCTGCGCGGACACCTTCCTTTTCCATATCTGCCAGCACAAATACCAGCGGCATCTCGATCTCATCGTACAGCTTTTTCATGCCGTGTTCTTCTAACTGTTCCAATAACTGGTCTTTTACCACGATACAGGTATACGCCTGATAGCAAGCCAGTAATTCCAATGCTTCCGGCTTCTCATCTGCCGCTTTTTTAATCTTCAATTTTCCAAGCAGATCGACCTGAGACGGTACCATCTGTCCCAAAATATCCTTTGCAAGGTCATCGTAAGTATATTCGTTTTTTAACGGATTCAGCAAATATGCCGCAATTGTGGTATCGATGCAGTTTTTTGTCTCTGTCACGCGGACATGTTTTAACAGCCCTTTCAAATCCGGTGTCACCAAAGTATCCAGTCCGTCACAAAGTTTCTGTGTCTGTTCTTCCAGATAGCCTTCTGTCACAAATCCACCGCAGGTCAGATAGGCAACGTTCTGATTGCTTTCTGCCACTGCCAGACCATACACTGTTCCCGCATCTTCAAAGAAAGATACTGCTGCCTCTTTCGCAGAAAATTCGTCAAAAAAGTTCTGGATCTCGTCCAGTTCATGATACACATGGAAATATTTTTCCAGATCGTTCTGTGACATATCGTCTGAAAAACGGGTCAGCATGTTTTTGAACTCCAGACGCTTCATATATACATACGCTTCCGGTGTGTACAGATCCGTCAGTTTTGCCGCTTCCATGTCAAATTCGATCGGTGCATGCACTTCGATGGTAGCCAGTGTCTTGCTCATCTGCGCCATATCGTAGTGCTCTTCCAGATTAGTTTTCGCACGTTTCGGTGAGATCTCTTCCAGATGCGCATAGGCGTTTTCAATGCTTTTATAAGCAACAATCAGATTGGTGGCGGTCTTCTCTCCGATACCCGGAACACCCGGAATATTATCAGAGCTGTCACCCATCAGTGCCTTGACATCAATAAATTCTTTCGGAGTCACCTGATAACGCTCCACCACATCTGCCGCATAATAATCTTCAATCTCCGTACCGGTTCGTTTTGTTTTCGGAATCCGAATTTTTACCTTATCTGTCGCCAGTTGAAGCAAATCACGGTCACCGGAAATAATGCTGACATCCATGCCCTGTGCTTCTGCCATCCCGGCAATGGTTCCAAGCAGATCATCCGCTTCATAACCCGGTTTTTCCACAATCGTGATTCCCATAGCCTGCAAAACTTCTTTCATGACAGGCACCTGCTCCCGCAGTTCCTGCGCCATCGGTTTTCTCGTTCCCTTGTAGGCATCAAACATCTGATGGCGGAAGGTCGGCTCGCTACGGTCAAATGCCACCGTCAGATAATCCGGTTTTTCCTCATCCAGAATCTTGAACATAATATTTAAAAATCCATACACCGCATTGGTATGCAGCCCTTCGGAGTTCGTCAATGGTGGAACTCCGAAAAAGGCACGGTTTAAAATACTGTGTCCATCAATCAGTACGATTTTTTCACTCATGCTAAATCTCCCTTGTGTACTCTTTGAGCCACTCGCGCTCATCGTCATTCAGATACGGAGATATTTTCTCCCATACCCTTCTGTGGTATGCATTCAGCAGTTTTTTCTCACGTCCGGTCATTTCCTCCGGAATAATTCCGTCCAGATCGATCGGTGCATAAGTAATATTTTCAAACTTCATAAACTGACCATACTCGTTTTTCTCTGCTTTCACACAGATCAGCTCGTTCTCGGTACGGATACCGTACTCGCCTTCCAGATATACACCCGGCTCGTCAGTAGTTATCATACCCTCTTCCAGTCTGCCGCTGTCATTACGCTCTGCAACAACTCTCCAGCGGAATCCGTTTGGTCCCTCATGTACGTTCAGGATATGTCCGACACCATGACCGGTTCCGCATTTGTAATCAATACCCATCTGCCATAACGGTCCACGGCTTAAAATATCTAGGTTTAATCCGCTGCATCCGTACAGGAATTTAGCATCTGCCAAATTCAGGTTGGATCTGCAAACAGTTGTAAAATGCAGTTTCTGTTTGTCAGTCAGAGGTCCAAGGACAAAGGTTCTTGTAATGTCTGTGGTTCCCTCATAATAATGTCCGCCGGAATCCACCAGTAAAAATCCTTCTGGTTTTAATTCCGCTGCTGTTTCTTCTTTTGCGGAATAGTGCATCATGGCTGCATTTGCGCCGTAAGCACTGATGTTGTCAAAACTCAGATCCAGGAAGTGTTCCTGTTCAGCTCGTAAGCTGTCCAGATATTTTCCTGCGGTATACTCTGTGATATATTCTTTTCCGACATGTGTCTTTAACCAGTACATGAATTTTGTCACAGCCACACCGTCTTTTAAATGTGCGATTCTTGTATTTTTTAACTCTGTCTCATTTTTGATGGCTTTCATGCGCTCAGATGGGTTCAGATTATCTACAACTTTTAAGCCTTCCGGAAGTGCCATGCGGATGCGGTAGTTGATGGTGTGCTCGTCCATCAGCATTACTTTGTCTGCTGCAATTTTTTCTGCTGCATCATAAATCTCATCATAAGCACAAACCGTAATGTCGTTGTCTGCCAGATAAGCACGAACTTCATCAGTCAGTGTCTCCGCATGAATAAACAATTTGCATGCATCTTCCTCGATCAACAGGAAAGATAAAAATACCGGAACGTGGGAAATGTCGTTTCCACGCAGGTTTAAGATCCATGCAATGTCATACAGAGAGCTGATCAGATGCGCCTGTGCCCCTTTCTCTTTCATTACTTCACGGATTCTTCCTAATTTGGAAGCGGTAGTCTCTCCGCTGTATTCATCTGTTAAGATCCATACTTTCTCTGTCGGAAGCTGTGGTCTGTCTGTCCAGATCTCGTTTACCAGATCTTTTGCAACGGACAGGCTGCTCTGTTTTTTCTCAGCGATTTTTGCATATGCTGCTCCGTCCGCACTGGAAAGGACTCTTCCATCAAAACCGATGACGCCGCCCTGCGGAAGTTTATCCTCTACAAATTCTTTTACTGTAGGTACGCCTTCCTCAGACATACGGTACAGTGTGATGGTGCTGCCTGCAAGCTGCTGCTCTGCCTGAATAAAATAACGACCGTCGGTCCACAGACCTGCCTCTGTCAAGGTCACTACCAATGTTCCAGCAGATCCTGTAAAGCCGCTCATATAAGAACGTGCTTTGAAATATTCACCAACATATTCTGACTGGTGAAAATCTGCAGTTGGAATCATGTAGATATCCATGTTGTTTTCTTTCATTTTTTCTCGCAAAATTGCAAGTTTTTCCTGAATTGTCATATCATCTATCCTCCATGTTACTTATAATTTTTATCTTATACTCATAGCGATCTGGTTGAACAGATTTTTATGAGATATTAGCGCTATTAGAATGTTGATACTTTTGACGTCAAATGGATATTCGCAATCCTCTCACGTCAGAAACGTCATTTAGTAAAATTCCAACGGTTTCAAATCAAAGAAATGACTGTGGTCTGCCGGGAAAAATCCGATTTTTGCATTTGGGTATTTTTCCTGTAATGGCTTCTGATAGCCTTCCAGATACAATTTTTCAAGGTGTGCTTTTGTCACAAGATCCGTATCTGAAACGCCCAGACACTGTTTTACCAGTTCCAGTCGATGGCTCACCTCGCAAAAGGGATGTCCAATGGCATGCAGTCCCATGACCACCTGAATCTCATTTACGTTTTCCGGGATCACCGGTTCATGCGCTGCCGGAAATTTGATCGGCATATGCTTTGATCCATCTGCCTCTACCAAAACAATATCTGCAAGCTGGCAAGCCTGCTCGTAAATATCTTTCGGTAACGATGCTATTTTTCCTTCTTTCACCGGACTTCCACAAATACAAACGTTTTGTTTTTCCAACTGTTGTCGGATATCTTCCAGATTATCGGATAAAACCATGCCCTGTTCCAGACCCATATGAGTCGTCGTTGTGACCAGAACTTTTTTGCCCTGCTGCACATATTCTTTTGTAAGATTTTTGATTCGGCTTGTCTTACCACCAGCGCCTACAATTGCGATTACATACATTGTTGTATCACCTTTTATTTCATATTAAACATGCATACGACTTGGTATATGATCTTGGGCAGCATAAGATATGCATGTTCTGGTGAACTACCCATTGTCTAAAGCCAATGGGCTTCCTGCTTCATAAACCTCGTTTCTACGTTCCACTCCGGTCGGAGCGGAACAAACATCCACTGGATGTTTTGCTCCCTACTATCTCCACAGGCGTTAATTCGGACAGTCCCTGCCCTATTTATTATTTTTCCTTATGCTATTTGTCTTAGTCCTTCTGCCAGTATATTTTTTGCAGCATTAATATCCCTGTCATGCTTTACTCCACAAACCGGACATTCCCATTTCCTTACTGACAAATCTTTTGTTTCCGTATTCTGATACCCACAAACAGAACATATTTGACTGCTGGCATAAAATGTATCTATTTTGATGTATTTCCTTCCATTCCATTTTGCCTTATACTCTAACTGTCTTGTCAGCTCATACCATGATACATCACTTATGGCTTTTGCCAAATGATGATTTTTTACCATGTTTTTTATCTGCAGATTTTCTGAAACTATCACTTGGTTTTCGCTGATAATCTCATGTGATATCTTGTGCAGATAATCTTTTCTGGTATTTGTTATTTTCTCGTGGCATAATGCTATCTTTTTCTTTATTTTGTAGTAGTTTTGGCTTCTTTTTTCTTTGTGTGCTAACTGTCTTTGCAGTTTTATCAGTTTCTTTTCGTATTTTCTGATGATTTTTGGATTTTTATATTTCTTTCCATCAGAAGTAATACATAACTCTTTAATACCTAAATCTATTCCTGTATTTTGATTTGTATGTGGCAGTTCCATGTGTTCTGTTTCCACTAAAATTGATACATAATATTTTCCACTCGGAACCTGTGATATCGTTGCCGATTTTATCTGCCCACTAAAATTTCTATGCAGTTTTGCTGTTACATCTTTTAATTTTGGCAGTTTTACTCTATTGCTCTCGAAATCTACTGTTATATTACCATTTGTAATATTTGTTGTATATGACTTATGATTGTCGTGTTTGCTCTTAAACTTTGGATAACCTGCATGTTCCTTAAAAAATTTCCGGTATGCGGCATCCATATTGTAAATCGCATTTGTCAGAGCAAATTTATCCACTTCTTTCAGCCATTCATAGTCTTTCTTTAATTGTCTGTTGCAGTAATTGTTACAGTCAGTTTTACTAACTGATTTTTTCTCTTTCTCATATACTTCTTTCCGGTATGCCAGTGTCTGATTATACACAAAACGGCAGCAGCCAAATGTTTTTGCAATCTGCATTCTCTGTTCGCTATTAGGATATATCCTATATTTGTATGCTTTTATCATTGGCTGTCACCACCTTTTTACCCTTGGTTTTCTATATATTTTCTCAGCATCTCTTCTGAAACATTTCCTACACTGCATGCAAAATACCCGTCCGTCCAAAAAGTATGTTCTCTCCAGAAATGTTTTCGTAAATAATTTGGATATCTTTTCCAAATATGATATGTTGTATAACTTTTCATCAGATTTACTATTTTACTGATAGACATTGTTGGGTCTGTTTCTATCATATAATGAATATGGTCTTTGTCTGTCTCCATATATCTAATAATGCTTTTATGCTTTTGACATATCTCATAAGAAAACTGCTTTATATCATCTGATATCTGTTTTGACATCAGCAATTTCTTTCTATATTTGCATACGAAAATAATATGATACTGTAACAAATACTTGTGTCTGTTTTTTGATTTCCATCTTCCCATAACTCAAGTATAGCACAAGCCACCACTTTCGGCTGCCTTACCCCACCGTCTAAAGCCAGTGGGATTGCGGTAGCCCTATTTCAAAATTACTGTGTATGCTCATGTTACGCCTATTTTTCTAATTGCTGTTTTAAGACAAAATACGCTTCCACAACACCGCCTGCAATGCATCTTGCTTTGTCAGAAATCGTAAAACAATTTTCGTATTCGTTCAATCGTGGATCAATGTCCGCCATCTTAAATCCTTTGGTCACCGGATATCCTTCCCGGATCAATCCTCGGAGCAAACCGGAAAGACTTGCCGGAACTTCTGTCCTTGTTCCGTCAGTTTCTTCAATCCATGCGATCGGTTGTCCTTCTTCTACAATATCCGTAATTTTCGCAATATTGTGCAGAATTCCTGCCGCCGGAGCATGAATCACGCGCTCTGCCGCATAGCCGCCGATCATTCCTGGAACACTGGTATTTGCAATGGCTTTTCCTTCATAGATTACTCTGCCAAGTTTATGTCCACGCATAGTTTCAACGACAGCATCGCAATCCTGACCTGCCGTAAAGCCCGGTCCAAGTGCGATTGTGATCGGTGCCATATCACGTGTGGTTCCAAGATTCTTTTTTGCAAGAATCGCATCTACCACTACCACTGGTTTAAAACGTTTCAGACAATTTCCTTTCGGGTCAATGAGCATCGTCAGCTTATCTTCTTTCAGAAAATGCTCTGCTTCATCTTCATCCTTCGCCAGAAAACACTCCATATCCTCTACTTTGGAATGGTCTTCATATACTGCCTCACTGAATGCCACATTTCTGCGGATTGCAGATGGATGTGCGATTTCCAGTATCAATACCGAAAAACCACATTTTTTCAATTTATAAATCGTTCCGGTTGCAATATCCCCACCGCCACGAACGATAATCAGATCTTTCATACTAACCTCGCATTTCTTCCCTCTGATTTTCATCCTTTCTATCTTATCACAAAATCGGCAGATATGAAATAAAGAGATACACCATTTTCATGATATATCTCTTTATTTACTACTTACATAGTTTTAGTTCAGCCGTATTTTTATGCCTCAACAGCCTCTTTTACGATAAACTCAAGTGCCTGTTTAGAAAGGATATCCTCAGCAACCATAGCTACTCCACGCTCGCCCATCATCTCACGCAGCTGCTCTGCCGGCATCTGATAAGACATTGCCATTGCAGCGATTGTCTGATCGACATCTTCATCTGTATAGGAAAATCCCTCTGCTTTTGCGATCTCCTGTAACACTGCCTGACCTTTTAACATAGAAAGTGCATCTTTTGCTGCGTACTCCTCAAACAGTTCTTCTGTTAATCCGTTGTACTGCAAATACTGCTCAAATGTGTTTCCTGCATTGCGAAGCTGTGCAAGAAGGTTATTTTTGAGCTGCTCTTTGCGCTCATCGATGAATTCCTGTGGAACTTCGATTTCAGAAGCCTCTACGATCTGCTCCAGAACTTTGTTTTCTTTCTCCATATCTGCCTGATTCTGTTTGAAATCATGGATGGATTTTCTTACAAACTCCTCAAACTCTGCAACGGTCTTGCACTGGGAGATTTTCTGAACTACTTCATCGGAAAGTTCCGGAAGGAAACTGCTGCGGACACCTTTTACCGTAACTTTGAATGTAGCTTCTTTTCCTGCAAACTCTGCTGCATGATAATCTTCCGGGAATGTAACAACCACATCTACGTTATCATCTTTTTTTGCTCCAACTAACTGATCTTCAAATCCCGGAATGAATGTATTGGAACCAAGTTTTAACGGAAAATCAGTACCGTCTCCACCTGCAAATGCTTCACCGTCAATATATCCGACAAAATCGATCACTGCCTCGTCACCAAGTTCCGCTGCACCGTCTTTGTCCTGAGTCGTTACCGCATACTGTCTTGCACGCTCCAGTTCTGCTTTTACTTCTTCCTCCGTAATGATAATCTCTGCTTTTTTTACCTCTACTCCTTTATAATTTCCAAGAGTAACCTGAATTTTTTTCTCGCTCATCGCTTCCTCCAAAAGTATTTTCATTTTTCAAAATCATTTTTGACTTTGAATGTACGTTTTTTCTGATCAGTTTTTGGCTTTGCCCAGATCCTCATTCTCCAGATTGAAAAGGATCTGCCTGTATTTTTTCAGCCAAATTTTATTCTGATTCATACTTTTCCAAGTATACGATATTTTGCAGCACATTTCCATCACTTTATGATTTTTTCACATATTTCGTCACTATATTCTACGTTTTTGGCTATTTTTCCTGAATAAACATCAGGAAAAATCCAACCATCAGTAAAAAACTGGAAAACCAGATTGTTTGCAGGTTAAAAACTGGAATCAGAATACTGCCAATACCTGCTCCAAATGCAAATAAAATAATGATTCCAAAATAATGAAAAGCTTTGTACAGAATCTGGCGATTATGTGACTGACGATAGGCACAGAGTGCTTCCATTCCGCTGCGGATATTTCCAATACACATGGTGCTTGCAAATGCATAACTGTCAACTTTACGAAACGTCTGTACCTGCATGGCACAGGAAAATGAGACGAAAGCATTTGCCACCAGATCCATTTTCCCCGGTAAAAATCCAACCAGAAATAACATGCTCATTTCTATCAGTATGACAATCTGCCTCCAGTGAATTCGGCCTATATTCTGAAAATGCTGACGAATTTCAGTTGCCGCCGCAACACCAAACATAAAAGACAGTACCGGCATCAGATATCGCATAACATCTGCCCAGTTTCCCGCAAAAATATGCTGGCTGAGCAGCACAATATTACCGGTTTGTGCATTTGCAAATACATGTCCTCTTGAAATATAAGTATACATATCCTGCAAACCACCGGACACGGAAAGAAAAGCTGCTGTCAGAAACGATTCCGACATTTGCTTTTTCGAACAATAATGCATCCGTAATTTTTTCATGTTTCCTCCTAATCCAAATCATCAGGTACCATAACGAAATGTTTCCCCAACCAAAATCATCAGGTACAATAACGAAATGTTTTATCTGTAAGAATTCTGGCAAATATCAACCCTAACGGTAACGCAAAAATAATCAGAAGAGCTGATGCAAACCAGGAAGAGGCTACTGACAGATCCATGTTTCCCAGATTATAAACTGCTTTATACAGATACAGTCCCGGAACCATGATTACAATCGATGGAACCGTAATGGAAATTCTTGGATATCCAACCATTCTTTTCAACGCAGACGCCAGAACTCCTGCAGCAACTGCCCCGGCAAATGCAGCCACCGGCGCCGGGACAGAAGTGATATCCAGCATTTCCAGTCGCAGCGTATTAGATACAGCTCCTATTATTCCAGCCGCAACAGCAAGTTTCCATGGACTGTTGAACATAACAGAAAATCCGAATACACCGCCAAAGCTTGCGCAGATACGCAACACAATCCACTGCCAGAGTCCAAGGCTCATCGTAGTAAATGACAGCGGTTTTAACCCCAGTACCATCGCCAGAACCCAGGCTGTCATAGTCGCAACCGATATAATAATAACGGAATACATCATCCGTTCCATTCCGGATCGCAAATCCAGTTTTGCCAGATCAATCCCACTGGTAATAAAAGGGAATCCCGGTATGATAAAAAGCATGGCACAGATATATCCTGCCTCGTGCTCCACTTTTACAGCAAAGCAGATCTCCAGTAATTTCAGCATAACAGAATAAGAAAGACATGCTGCTGATATTGACACAATAATGCACAAAAACAGCGTATAATGATGTTTCGAAAGCTTACACCGGATATAATTGCCAATTCCTGCACCGGCAAAAGCACACAGCATCTCAATGGGGCCACCGCCAAGCAGAAATGTAAAACAGGCACAGGCCAATGCTGCTGCGACTGCCAGTGTAACAGGTGAATACAATCCATGTATTTCTTCTATCTTATCAAGTATCGTATGTATTTCTTCACAGCTTTTTGTAATTTCCCGTTCTTTAAAATGCATCACAAACTTTTCCAAGCGGTTCAGTTTCGATGTATTTACCCCCGTATTCGTCAGGCATAACGACTGACTGAATGCATCATTTCCATCAAAACAGGTATAATTGATTGACATCAGTCCGATATCCACGGTACATGTCATATCCAGCAAAGCCAACAGCTCATTCATGGAACTGCGCACACGCCAGGCACCTGTCCCACATGACAACATCATAAGTCCAACTCTCCCAACGACAGATGCCTTAGCCGGAAGGTCAGCGTCGACAATCGTTTTTTCTTCGGATTTATCCGCATATTTGTGCCATAAAATATCCATATGATTCTTTTTTACAATACTCTGATCATTGAATGTCCACATACAATGCACTCCCACTGAGATAAATTTGTTATTACTCACCACTTATAGAAGTAAAACACTGTTATCTGATTACAAATCCAGACTGTCCGCACCAGCTACCCGTATCATCTGTTCTCTGCAAGACAGCACAAGTCCGTCGATCATACTTAAATGCTGAAGCATTCTGTTTTCAAACTGATGGATAGGTAACAATACCCCAAGTTCATCAAAAGATTTTCCAGCCTTACTTCCGGTTTCCTGTCCATAATAAACAATTGCAGAATACGCTGCTTTCTGAATCTCTTGAAAAGTATTCCAGACCACATCATAAGCCTGAGCCTCGGAAAGATGTAATTTTTTCGTATCTGGCATAGCATATAAAATCAGGATACCCCGTTCCCTTTTTTCCTTTTTTTCCTCGATATTCATATGTTCCGTATAGTACCTGACCATATCATATCCGTCTGCCAGATATAGTTTCGAACGTGGAGCTGCCACATGCGCCTGATAGATTTCCAGAAATTTCTTATATTCATGTCTGGAAACAACGGATTGCTTTGTATTCAATACTTTTCCATTGATATCTGTCAACAGAACCGGATTTTCCCCTGTTTTTCCATGAAATCTCTTTGGAATCAGATAAGCTTCCTTCAGCAGATCAAACATGCTGCGATTACACAATTCCAGCAGAACCGCACTGACATCACCATTTTCATATGCTTTTAACATAACTTCTGCAAAATGTCCCGGATCAGAATCTATAAAACGATTATCATCACACAGATGGTTATAAAATGTCTCACTGAGACGTTCACATGCATCCCTGGATGCCAGAATGCGTGAAAACATTTTCTCAACTTCCTCTTCTCTTGGTAAAACAAGTGACATACAATCATCTCCTATTCATTTTTTATGACAGTTGTTTTTTCTATTCAAGTCGATTATAATAGGAAATCAGCAATCAGTAAAAGATATTATTGACATGCTTATTATAATATTTTGATATATCTGTTTCCGTCATCAACTATCATTTTTACAGGAGATTTCATTATGAATGTAAATTTTGAATATTACAAAATTTTTTATTATGTAGCCAGATACTGTAATTTTACGAAAGCAGCACATGCACTCCACAACAGTCAGCCAAATATTACGCGGGCCATGAATGCTCTGGAGCAGGAAATCCAGTGCACATTATTTGTGCGCACCAACCGAGGCGTACAGTTGACACCGGAAGGCCAGCAGCTTTATGTACGTGTATCGGCTGCCATGACACAATTGCAGGCTGCGGAAGATGAACTGACGAAAAGTGCAAGTCTGGAATATGGCAGCATTTCAATCGGTGCCAGTGAAATCGCTTTGAATATCTATCTTCTGCATCGATTACGTCAGTTTCATATAGATTATCCAAAAGTACGGCTAAAAATTGCAAATCATTCTACACCGCAGGCTATTCAATCTCTCAAAAGCGGTGAAATTGATTTCGCAGTTGTGACAACTCCATTGACCGTTACTTCACCGCTGATTCAGGTAAATTTGCAGCCTTTTCAGGATATCCTTGTCGGAGGAACTACCTTCCGTCCTCTTCAGCAAAAAATTTTATCGATTTCTGAATTGAAAAACTATCCATTTATCTGTCTGGGGGTGAATACTGCTACCCGGCATTTTTATGATGAGCTTTTTTTCTCTCATGGTCTGCGTCTGGTCCCGGATATTGAAACGGCCACGACAGATCAGATTCTTCCCCTGGTCAAAAATGAGCTTGGACTTGCTTTTCTTCCTGAGCCAATGGTTACGGATGCATTACAGAACAATTCTGTAGTTTCTTTGAAATTGAGAGAGGCACTTCCTACCCGCCAGGTCAGCATTGTGTATGATCAGACTCATCCTATGAGCATGGCTGCACATCGTCTGCTTGAACTTTTGATTCATGATAAAATTTAGATCTACGATAAAAAAACAGATGTTCCAGACAAAAATCCGAAGCATCTGCTTTTTCGTTAAGGTTTTATATAAGGATTTTGAAGAATTACTAAATTACTGAAATTGTATCAGCTTATTATTACTACTATTGCCTTTTACAGTTAGTCCTGAAGTGCATCGTAACCTTCTGCACCGGTACTGATCTTGATTGCATTTTCTACGTTGTATACGAAGATCTTACCATCACCGATATGACCGGTATACAGTGCTTTCTTAGCAGCTTCAATAACAGTTCTAGGAGAAACTTTACTTACTACGATATCAACCTGAATCTTAGGCAGTAAGTTCATATCCATAGTAACACCACGATATTTGCTTGTTCTGCCGTGCTGAGCGCCACAACCAAGGACGTTTGTAACGGTCATACCATTGATACCAATGGCTGCCATTGCCTCGTTGAGGGCATCGAATCTGCTCTGTTTTGCATAGATTGTAATCTTTGTAATGCTTACATCACTGCCAGTTGCGATAGACGGATCCGGAGTACGAACCTGTACCGGAACTGCCTCGTCCATTGGTACTGCATTTTCCGGAAGTTTGACCGGAGTTGCAGAGGAGAAGTTGTTGATGCTGGATGTTAATGCAAAGTCTGCATAAGCACTTGCCAGACCATGTTCTGTCTGATCCAGACCGATGATTTCCTCTTCTTCTGTAACACGAAGACCAATGGTTGCACGGATTACAAGGAATGTGATTGTAATGGTAACTGCTGCCCATGCCAGAACGGTAATGATACCAAGGCACTGCAGACCTAATAATTTAACACCGCCGCCATAGAAGAGGCCGACAAGTTCATTTCCATTTTTATCTGCGATTGCATAACCCGGAGCTGTGTTTGTAGCAAAAAGACCTACTGCGAAAGTACCCCAGATACCATTCATAAAGTGAACTGCGACCGCACCAACCGGATCATCTACATGTAACTTATAATCAAGAAGCCATACACCAAATACTACTAATAAACCTGCAACAGCACCAATTACAATGGCACCTGCTGCATCTGTAACATCACAAGGTGCTGTGATTGCTACCAGACCTGCCAGAGAAGCATTCAAACACATGGAAACATCAGGTTTGCCATATTTTAACCATGTAAATATCATACAAACAACAGTTGCAACTGCCGGTGAAATGGTTGTTGTAAGGAAAATAGAACCTAACTGCTCAATACTTGTTGCTGCTGCACCGTTGAAACCATACCAGCCAAACCAGAGAATAAAACATCCAAGGCAGCCAAGTGCAAGGTTATGTCCAGGAATCGCGTTTACTTTTCTGATTTTGCCATTCTCGTCTTTTGTAAATTTACCGATACGTGGTCCAAGGAGCCATGCACCAATCAGTGCGCTGACACCACCAACCATATGAATTGCACAGGATCCTGCGAAATCATGGAAGCCAAGCTGTGCTAACCAGCCGCCGCCCCAGATCCAGTGAGCTTCGATCGGGTAGATCAATGCGGAGATAACTCCGGAATAAATACAATAGGATAAAAATTTTGTTCTCTCTGCCATAGCACCGGAAACGATGGTTGCTGTAGTAGCACAGAATACTAAGTTAAATACGAAACTTGAAAAACTGAAATTGCTGTAGGATGAGAAAAGATCAAATCCCGGTTTTCCGATAAACCCTAACACATCTTCGCCAAGTAAGAAGGAAAAACCAATCAGGATGAACATTACAGTACCAATACAAAAGTCCATCAAATTCTTCATCAAAATGTTACCGGTGTTTTTTGCTCTGGTGAAACCTGCTTCCACCATTGCGAAACCTGCCTGCATCCAGAATACCAATGCGGCACCTATCAGAAACCAGACACCAAATATGTTGTCACTAATAAAAGTCATAATCTCCTGCGTCATAACTTACCTCCTGGTTTTTGGTTCTGTCGAACCATATTTTAAAACGACACTCAGAAAAAGTTTTGAAACCTTTTCTGTCAAACAAAAAAGGAGCATCATCTGCCGCTAGCCTGCAGATGACACTCCATTGTGTCGCTATCAGAGTTTTTCTATTGTCCGGTCATTTTATTTTGGAAAACAGGTAACTGTTGTTCGCAAGTTCAGTTATCTGTCATCCAAAAATAAATATCCCGGAAAATAGAAAAAGGCACCGGAAGCTTATTCTCCTCAGCACCTTTGCCTTTGATGACTGTAATATTACCCTCATCGTAATAAAAAGTCAATAAAATTTCTTAAATTTTTGTTAATTTATGTAATCTGGCGAATTTTCTCATATTTTGGCACTCTTTTTGTGCAATTCAACCACAGCACAAGGATTGTCAAACTTTTAAATTTCCGTTTAGTCACTCTCAACCATTTTATATTTCTCAATCACATGCTGATACAGCATTTTCACTGCCGGTGCAAGGAAATTCGGGTTTAATGCCGAAATTCCAATGACACGGTATGCTTCCGGCATCATCGGATAACGGTCTACTGCGTATGGAATGTCGTTCATGACCAGTTCTGGCATGATGCAGATGCCAAGTCCTGCGGCCACCAGTGCGATGGTGGACAGATCATCTACAACGTGGTAGTCCATCCGCACGTTTCCAAGTCCGTTCTGTTTCATAAAAATTGCAATATCCGCATCGGTGGTCTCCATCTGTGAGACAAAGACTTCGTCTTTCATTTCATCTGGTGTCATGTATGGAGTATCTTCCCGTTTGCGATAGCCTTTTGGAACAACGCAGAGCAGAGGATCTCGGTACAGTGGCTCGATTGGCAAGTCTCCCGCAGAGGACAGGGACAGAAAACCGATGTCTACAATGCCGTTTTTGATCCAGTAAGACACGTCCGCATAGGTTCCCTGATACAGTTCGATATTAATGTCCGGGTAACGCTGATGAAAGGAATGAATGATGTCTGTCATCCAGTTTGTGCATACGCTGGAAAAACAGCCCACTTTTACATTTCCCATTTTCAGTCCGTTCAGTCCCGCAATTGCCTGCTGCAGGCTTTCGTCACTGTTTAACACCGCATTCACATATGGAAGCAGATGTTCTCCATAGTTGGTCAGGGCTACCCCTGCCTTATTTCTCGTAAACAGGGAAAATCCCAGTTCCTGCTCCATCGATGCAATCGCATGACTGACAGCAGAAGGCGTCAGATTTAAAATCTCTGCCGCCTTCTGAAAACTTCCCTGTCCCACCACTGTCTGAAATACCTGATAGGATAACAAAGTCATATATTTATTCCTCCCGGATTATCGTGCACATTTGTACTGCAGTTCTTCCCAACGACGGTCAACCTCATCCTGGAACTGTGCAATCAGATCTTCATTGCCCGGTTTGAACAGATGTTTGAATCTGCCCTGCTCGCGTAAGAAGTCCTCGATCGGCAGTTTTTTCTTTGGCTCGTATGTTAAGCGCCATTTGCCATGCTCTACCTCAAACATCGGCCAGTAACATGTCTCAACTGCAAGTTTACAGATTTTCATGATATCTGCAGTATCATAACGCCATCCACGCGGACATGGAGTCATGATATTTAAGAAAGCAGCACCCTCTGTGTAGATGGCTTTCTCTGCTTTTTTGTGAAGATCGGAGAAATTACCGATCATCGTTGTCTGACCAACATACGGAACATCATGATCTGCGATAATAGATGCCAGATCTTTTCTGTTCTGCATTTTACCGTTGGACTGTGTTCCAACCGGTGTAGTTGTAGTATCTGCATACATTGGTGTTGCGGAAGAACGCTGAATACCTGTGTTCATGTATGCACCATTATCGTAGCAGACGTATACCATGTCGTGATTACGCTCCATTGCTCCGGAAAGGGACTGGAAACCGATATCATATGTACCACCGTCACCACCGAAGGTAATGAATTTGAATGTGGCATCTTCCGGCAGACGGCCACGTTTTTTCAGTGCTTTGTATGCTGTTTCAACACCACTTAAGGTAGCACCTGCATTTTCAAATGCATTGTGGATATAACTGTCTTCCCATGCGGTATATGGATACATGAAGGAAGAAACTTCCAGACATCCGGTTGCATTACCGATCACGGCCTGATCTCCCTCATGAAGTGCACGAAGTACGGCACGAACTGCGATGGTTGCGCCACATCCTGCACACATTCTGTGTCCCGGAGCCAGACGTTCCGGTTTGCTCATAACTTCTTTAAATTTATATTCGCTCATCACTCTGCCTCCTACTTTCTCAGACCGATATACTGATACTGTGTTACCGGTTTACCATTTTCTACGACATCTGCCAGTTCTGCAAAGACATCTTTTGCATCTTCTACCGTGAAATCACGGCCGCCAAGTCCATAGGTGTAGTTGATTGCTTCCATATAAGTTCTTGTGCGGTACAGACCTGCTGTGATTTCAGAACCAAGCGGTCCACCGTTTCCGTTGTAGCTCTCGCAACGATCCATGATTGCCACTGCTTTGCAGTTTTTGATTGCTTCTACAATCTCTTCTGCCGGGAACGGACGGAAGACACGCAGTTTTAACACGCCGACTTTTTTGCCTTCCTCACGAAGTTCGTCAACTGCTTCTTTGGCTGTTCCTGCTGCCGAACCAATAATTACCATGACATAATCGGCGTCTTCTGTCTTGTATTCTTCAAACAGACCATACTCTCTGCCAGAAATTCCTGCGAACTCTTTTGCTACGTCTAAAATAACCTGTTTTGCATTTTCCAGAGCGATTAACTGATTTTTTCTGCCTTCCATAACGTAGTTGGAAACTGCATACGGTCCGACAGAAACCGGTTTGCCCGGGTTTAACAGATACTCTTCCGGATGATATTCTCCAACAAACTCTTTGACCGGAGCATCCTCTAATAATTCAATATTTTCTACTGCGTGGCTGGTGATGAAACCATCCTGGCAGACCATGATCGGCAGACGGACATCTTTATGCTCAGCAATGCGGTATGCCTGAATGAAGTTATCATATACTTCCTGATTGTTCTCTGCGTAAATCTGGATCCATCCGGTATCACGGGCACCCATACCATCGGTATGATCACAGTTGATGTTGATCGGACCGGACAGGGTTCTGTTTACCAATGTCAGAGCGATCGGCATACGGTTAGAAGCTGCCAGAAGCAGTTCCTCCCACATCAGAGCCAGACCTGCGGAAGAAGTTGCAGTCAGTGTTCTTGCGCCTGCTGCTTCTGATCCGATGCTGGCACTCATTGCAGAATGCTCACTCTCTACCGGGATAAATTCTGTATCGATCTCGCCGTTTGCGATGTATGTGGAAACCATCTGCGGGATCTCTGTGGACGGCGTGATTGGAAATGCCGGCATAACATCCGGATTTACCTGTTTGATTGCGTAGGCAACGGCCTCGTTACCTGACATACGTTCTTTGATTCCCATTATTCTACGCCCTCCTTCATTTTGATTGCTCCAAACGGACATACATTTGCACAGATACCGCAGCCTTTGCAGTGATCTAAGTCAAATGCGCCTCTCTTCTGGTCTTTGACCGGAATGGAACTGTCCGGACAGACTGGTGCGCACAGCAGACACTGTTTGCAATTGTCCTCTAAATAAACTGGTGTATTGTTTCTCCACTCACCGGTTTTGAAATATTTGGATGTTCCTGCAGCAAATACCTGCATTCCCTCGGTCAGCCCTGTATGTGGAGTATGTTCATTGATTTTATTAATATCTGTTCTCATTTTCTGTCTCCTCTATGCTTCCTCTACGGCTGCAAAAGCCATCTCCAGTGCTTTCATATTTCCATCGATAACTTCCGGTTTCTTTGCAAATTTATGTTTGTAAGAAGCACGCATCTCATGTAAAAATGTCTCTTTCGGCATAACACCTGTGGTTGCAACAACTGCTGCCAGCATCGGGGAGTTCGGGAAATATTTTCCAAGTGCCTCCTCGGAAATGGTTCTGGCATCAATGGTAACCACGCGACCTTCGTATCCGTTTAACTGCGGCATAATTTCTTCTTTGGATTTTGCAGTATTGACAATGATCGCACCCTCTTTTTTCAATCCGGCTGTCACATCTACGGTATGTAATAATGTTTCATCAACGACTGCAACAAAATCCGGATCATAAATATTGGAATGAACGCGGATCACATCTGAGCTGATTCTGTTATAAGCAGTGATCGGTGCGCCCATACGCTCCGGACCGTACTCCGGGAAACCCTGTACATGTTTTCCGGTTTTAAAAGCTACATCTGCCAGAAGCAGTGCTGCTGTCTTGGCACCCTGACCGCCACGGCCATGCCATCTGATCTCAATTCCGTTTTTCATGATCTATCTCTCTCCTTCTTATGCAACTGCGCAAGCAGCGCAGTAAATAACATTTACTTATGAAATAAATTTCTTATTTTCATCAACTTTTAACATTATATCGGTGTACTTTTTGAATGTAAAGAGATGAAATGACTTTTTTTCATTTTATAGATGAAACAAATTCATGTATAATTTTAAAAAGTGAATAAAAATGCAAATTGTGTATCAATAAGTGCAAAAAAGGCGAAAATTCACGTTTTACCGTATCTTTTCGCCCTTTTAATTATTGTTCTCTGACTACTTTATTTCATTAAATTTCTATCTTGAATCAATTTCTGCCGTTACTTCTGATTTTTATATTCTTCACCTGTATTTTGTTCAGAAATTCTATTCGTCGACTTATAATTTAATGTTTTTCAGTGCATCCAGCATTGCATTGCTGCCAGTCTCCTGCTTTGCCTCTTTCTGCTGTTTCTTCAGATAATTCTGTACATCACGCTTGGAAACTCCTGCGCCCTCTTTTTTCCGGCGCTCCTGAAATTTACTCAGACGTTCCTTATATCCACACTTGCATACAAAAGAAGCATTCTCACCGCTGCCGATCAGTTCCATTCGTTTATGACACTGCGGACAGCGTGCGTTTGTAATCTTTGCAATGGTTTGACGATAGCCACACTCCCGGTCCTGACACACAAGCATCCGACTGTTTTTGCCGTTTACAGCTAACAGGCGCTTTCCACAGTTCGGGCAAAGTTTATTCGTCATATTATCATGACGGAACGTTCCTTCCGCTGTCTTGATTTCTTTGACCAAATCTGTTGAATACGTCCGAATCTCATTCATGAATTTCCGGTCAGAAAGTTTGCCTTCTGCGATCTTTGACAATTTCATCTCCCATTCTGCCGTCAGTTCCGGCTTACGAAGATCTTCCGGAACCAGTTCCAGAAGCTGGCGTGCTTTTGCTGTAGTATAAATGTCTTCGCCTTTTTTCTCTAACAAAAAGCTGGAGAACAATTTTTCAATAATATCCGCTCTGGTCGCAACCGTTCCTAAACCGCCGGTCGCGCCAAGTGTCTTTGCCATTTCTTTATTGCCACTTTCCATATAACGCACTGGATTTTCCATAGCAGCGATCAGAGTGCCTTCGGTAAATCGTGCCGGTGGCTTTGTCTTACCTTCTGTAAGGCGGATATTGGAGATAGAAAATTCCTGCCCTTTTTGCATCACAGGAAGATTCTGGCGTTTTAACTCCTCCTCTTCCTCATCTTCGGACTGATTTTCATAAACCGCTTTCCATCCCATATGCAGCGAACGGGTTCCTCTGGCATAAAAATGTTCCCCTGCCACTTCTCCGGTCAATACAGATTCTTCGTATTCATACGCCGGATACATAACTGCCAGGAATCTGCGCACTACCATGTCGTAGATTTTTCGCTCTTCATTGCTCATATGGATATAATTTGGTGCCTGCTCCGTCGGAATGATGGCATGGTGGTCGCTGACTTTTGCATCATTGACAAATGCAGGTTTCTTCGGCAGTTCCCGTCGGATCAGCGGAGCTGCAAACTCCCGGTAAGCGCCTGCATTGATGGCCTGCAGACGCTCTTTGATCGTTCCCATGACATCTGCGGTCAGATAACGGGAATCCGTTCGCGGATAAGTCAGGACTTTATGATTTTCATACAACCGCTGCATGATATTCAGTGTTTCTTTTGCCGAAAAGCCAAATTTCTGATTCGCTTCCCGTTGCAGCTGTGTCAGATCGTATAATTGTGGTGCGCCCTGCTTTTTCACTTTTGTATCCGCTTTTATGATCTGAAGTTTCTTTCCAGACAGTTTCTTCTGAATATTCTCTATCCGTTCTTTCTGAAAACTGCGATAACTGCCACTTTTTTCATCTTTCCAGGTAAATACCACACCCTCTGCCTGCAATTGCAGCCCATAGTATGATTTTGGAACAAATTTCCGAATTTCTTCTTCCCGCTTTGCAATCATGGCTAGGGTCGGTGTCTGCACACGACCACAGGACAACTGCGCATTGTATTTGCAGGTCAATGCTCTGGTGGCATTTAATCCCACCAGCCAGTCTGCCTCTGCACGGCAGACTGCCGCATGGTACAGATTATCGTATTCTTTTGCGCTTTTCAGATGCTCAAATCCCTGACGGATTGCCTTATCTGTTACAGAAGAAATCCAAAGACGTTTGCATGGCTTATGATTGTCCGCTTTTTTCAAAATCCAGCGGGCAACCAACTCTCCCTCTCGGCCAGCATCGGTGGCAATGACGATATCCGATACATCCTTACGGTAGATCTGTCGTTTTACTGCCTGATATTGCTTCCCAGTCTGCTTGATGACCTCAATATCCATTTTCCCCGGAAGCATCGGAAGATCTTCCATTTTCCAGTCTTTGTATTTTTTATCGTAATGCTCCGGATCTGCCAGCGTAACCAAGTGGCCTAATCCCCAGGTTACAATATACTGACTGCCTTCCAAAGCTCCGTCAATTTTCTTTCCACACTTTAAAACTCTGCCGATATCCCGCCCAACGGAAGGTTTTTCGGCAATGACTAATGTTTTTCCCATATTCTTGCTAATTCTCTTTCTACTTTTTGTTCTATTCCTTCAGCCTTTGTAAAACGGACATTTAAGAATTATTCTGTGAACAGTTTGCCGCATCAATGGCCAATACCAGTAATAATGCCGGAATTTCATGCTTCGGATCATCAAACTCGATGGCGTAGGTGTCGCCCCAGCTCAGAATTTTTTTATGTACGTGAACGACTGCGCTGCACGCTTCATACACATCGTAATCCCAGCCCATGAAATCACCTTCTGCGCGCCACCCCATGAAATCCACATCATATTTTGGGCGGAACAGAGCAAATCTCTGCTCGATGTGTCCCATCAACTGTCCGTTCCATTCGATTTCAAAAGTCGGAAGTAAGCAGAATAGTTTCTGTTTGATAAATCCAATTTCATTATGCGCCGCATCGTATACATGCAGGCGATGTCCTAATGAGATAAGTTCATTTTTTACAAAATACTTCTGATTTCCCTGTTCATCGTAGATATCATATGTATCTGACCAGGAAAATACACGTTGTTCAATTAATAATTGCATATGTTACTCCTTCTTATTCTTAACAGTCTCTAAGGGTCTCTTAAGAGACCTTGAGAGACTCTTGGAGACCTGTAAATCTCAGTATCGTCATGTAAAGCGGACATTCGCAATCCGCTTTCGCTACTTGCCAGCTGCTATAGCCTCCGGCAGGATTGCAGAGGCATTCTTGAATATAGTTGACTCATCCAGCGATCACTTACTGCTATACTGTTTTAAGCATGCGCAACGATATTCTGATGGTGTTAAATGATAACGTTTTTTAAACAATCTGCAAAAATAGTCGACATTACGGAATCCACTTTCATAGGCGATGGTTTTTACTTTTTTATTCGTATTTTTCAATAGCCAAGAAGCTGCCTGCAGTCTATATCCTATCAAATAACTGACCGGTGTAATATGTAAAAATCGTTGAAACAAATTAAGCGCAGTACTTTTGCTGATTCCGATATGTGAAGCTATTTCATCCAGTGACAGCTCATGATTATAGTTTTCATGTATATATTGCATCATCAACTGAACTCTTTTCTGTGCAGTCTCGTCAACTGTTTGCATTTTTTCTTTATCCAATAACTTTACATTTTCGTAAAAAATCAGCCATAAATCCTGCAACAAGGACAACGTAGAAAGCTCCCTTATTTTCTCATTCTCCTGTGTTTTCATTATTTTTATCATGATTTGTATAATCCTTGCCTGCCATGGTTCAGCAATCTGAAAACACTGAAAAGACATATTCGATGAAATGATTGGTAAAATATATTTTTTATAAACCAAACTATTCTCTGGTGCAATAAATTCAGGCATACATACAAAATTAGGAATGACACCACCTGATGATGCATAAAACCGATGCAATATTTTAGAATTGATAAAAATTGCATCTCCTTCTGACAATATAATCTGTTTTTCACCTATTCCACATATAATTTGTCCAGACTCAACATATAAAAACTCAAATTCTCTGTGCCAGTGCCATTCAATACAATGAAAATCAAATAACTCCAGATCATCATAATAATACTGAAATGGATAATCACTGGTTCCGTGCTGCTTGATTTCCATAAAGTCCTCGTCTGTAAGTATTTTATTATAATCCATCTCCATATCACATTCTTTCCTTTTACGATATTATACAGTATTCTGGTGATTTAATTCAATGCATATGTTTATTGTTTGCTATATAATCAAACAAAAAAAGGAAAAGAGGTATTCGTATGATTTTTAAATGGATGAATGAAAGTGAGATCAGCATTGAAGGAGACAGAATTGAAATAACCGCACCACCAAAAACAGACTTTTTTTGTGGCAGCATTGACGAATGTGAAGAAGGTATTTTGCCAGAATCACTTTGTAATGCCCCATATTATTATACTGAAATTAATGGAGACTTTGTTCTTAAAGTAAAAGTATCCCATGAATTTAAAGAAATCTATGATTCTGCTTCTGTAATGGTAATGGCAGATGAGAGTCATTGGGCAAAATGTTGTTTTGAACTGACAGATTTTGGAACCCATGCAGCTGTAAGTGTTGTTACCAAAGGCGATTCTGATGATGCAAACAGCTGTAACATTGATAGTAATTCTGCCTGGCTTCATGTATGCAGAGTAGGAAATAATTTTGCATTCCATTATTCAGCAGATGGTACAAACTTTTACATGATGAGGTATTTCCATTTGCCGTCTAAACCAATCATCAAAGTCGGATTACTTGCTCAGGCTCCAAGTGGAAATGGTGGAAAACGTATTTATGAACATCTTTCTATTGAGCATAAAACTGTTAAAAATATTCGGAGTGGGAAATAGAAAGTGAATGTTGTAAAGAAAAATGACTATCATAAGACAAAAATTGCCTGTTATATGGGATTTATCACGCAGGCTATTGCTGCAAACTTTGCACCGCTTCTTTTTTTGAAATTTCACAATGACTATCATATTTCTCTCGGTAATATTGCTTTGATATCCACTTTCTTCTTTTTCGCACAGCTTCTGGTTGATCTGTTCTGTGCCAAATTTGTAGATTATATCGGATATCGTATTTGCGTTGTTGCATCAGAAATATTTGCTTCACTTGGTCTGGTTGGACTGGCATTTTTACCTGATCTTTTACCTGATCCTTTCATTGGAATTATATGCAGTGTCGTTGTTTATGCTATCGGAAGTGGTTTAATCGAAGTACTTTGCAGCCCTATTATTGAAGCCTGTCCATTTGAAAACAAAGAAGCAACGATGAGCCTGCTCCATTCCTTTTACTGTTGGGGAGCTGTTGGAACAATTTTGATTTCCAGCTTGTTTTTTCTGATATTCGGCATAAACAGCTGGAAATGGCTTGCCGTGATATGGGCACTGATTCCTGCTGTTAACACTTATAATTTCATGACCTGTCCGATTGAGCATCTGGTTGATAATGGCACTGGGATGGGAATTAAAAGTCTATTTGCCAAACCTTTTTTCTGGGTTGTGATATGTCTGATGGTATGTTCTGGAGCTTCTGAACTTGCAATGGCTCAATGGGCATCTGCTTATGCCGAATCTGCACTGGGATTGTCAAAAGCACTGGGAGATTTAGCAGGTCCATGTATGTTTGCAGTCACCATGGGCATCAACCGCATAATTTTTGGGAAATATGGAAAACAGCTGGATTTAATGAAGTTTATGGGTGGTTCCGGCATATTATGTGTTATCTGCTATCTTCTTTCTGCCTTGTCATCTAATTCGATTATCGGACTTATCGGTTGTATAGTATGTGGATTTTCAGTTGGAATTATGTGGCCGGGAACGATCAGTATTTCCTCAAAAACGTTTCCAAAAGGGGGGACAGCTATGTTCTCTCTCCTTGCCATGGCAGGAGATTTAGGCGGCAGTATCGGGCCTGGAATTGTTGGCCGTATCACTCAGAACGCCGGGAATAATATTAGGAGCGGCATGAGATGCGGGCTTATTTTTCCAGTAATTCTATTATTCATGCTCTTTCTTCTATATCGAAAAAATCAGCAATCGCAAAAATAGCACCCGCGACAGCACACACGCTGTCACAGGTACTATTTATCCCACTATATTTTCTTAGAAATTCTTTCTACTGAATAAACATCGCATCCCCGAAGGAGAAAAATCTGTATCCTTCCTTCACTGCTTCCTCATAAGCCGCCAACACATGCTCTCTTCCTGCAAGTGCAGAAACCAGCATCAGCAACGTTGACTCCGGCAAATGGAAGTTTGTGATCAGACAATCCAGCACTTTGAATTGATAGCCCGGATAGATGAATATCTCCGTCCAACCGCTGCTTTCTCTCAGCATACCGTTTTCGTCTGCTGCAGACTCAATGGTACGGCAGCTTGTAGTTCCGACGCAGATTACACGATGACCGTTTTTCTTCGCATTGTTGATCTTGTCAGCGGCTTCCTGTGTTACCATATAGAATTCTGAATGCATATGGTGTTCCAGGATATTGTCCACTTTTACCGGACGGAACGTACCAAGTCCGACATGCAGTGTTACCTCTGCAATATCAACGCCCATATCCTTTACCTGCTGAAGCAGTTCCGGTGTAAAATGCAGCCCTGCAGTCGGAGCTGCTGCAGAACCGTCATATTTTGCATAAACAGTCTGATAACGGTTTTTATCTTTCAACTGATGTGTAATGTATGGCGGTAACGGCATCTGACCTAACTGATCCAGAATTTCCTCAAAAATTCCTTCATAAGTAAATTTAATCAGACGGTTGCCCTCTTCCACGATATCAACCACTTCACCGACTAAAAGTCCCCCGCCAAAAATGATCTTTGTGCCGATTTTTGCCTTTTTGCCCGGTTTTACCAGAGTTTCCCAGACATCGTTTTCCTTGCGTTTTAGCAACAGAATTTCAATTTTTGCCTGAGTCCCCTCTTTTTCACCAAACAGACGGGCCGGAATTACTTTTGTATTGTTTAAGACAAGGCAGTCACCTGGTTTCAGGAATTCTGTGATTTCCCGGAATACATGATGAGAATACTCGCCAGTCTCTTTATCCAAGACCAGAAGTCTGGAGGATGACCGATCCTCCAGCGGGTCCTGCGCAATCTGCTCCTGTGGCAGATCAAAATAATAATCTGTTACTTTCATTTCATTTGTATTCAATACAGACACCAACTTTCTACTGGCGCAACTCGATACCAAGACGCTCCAGACCGTTCATTATCTTCTTCATGGCAGCAGTGATATCTGCTTCCTCTAACGTACGGTCTTTTGCACGGAAGGTCAGTTTATAAGCCAGAGATTTGAATCCTGCTTTAATCTGTGCGCCCTCATAAATATCAAATAATTCATAAGACTCAAGAATCTTGCCGCCTCTCTCGTCAAATACCTTCTCAATATCGCCTGCAAGTACATGTTTCGGAACAACCATACTGAGGTCGCGGCTGACTGCCGGGTATTTTGCAATGCCTTCGTATTTGCGGTCAAAAGTTGCACGGGAAACGATTTCCGGCATATCAATGACAGCAACGTATACGCGATCTTTAATGGAGTAATTTGCTGCAACAGTCGGATGAACCTCACCGAGGTAGCCGATTACCTGACCATCATAAATAACATTTGCCTGACGTCCAGGATGTAAGAAGGACAATTCCGACTCCGGATCATACTCCGGTTTCAGATTCATACCTACTTTATACAGAAACTCCTCAATAACACCTTTCATGGTATAGAAATCGCCATCACCGTAGAATCCCAGTGTAAACTGCATACGCTCTTCCGGAAGCTCTGTTACCGGCTCCTGTTTTGGCAGGTAAATATTTCCTAATTCGTACAAACGAACATCTTTGTTTCTACGATTGAAGTTGGTAGAAAGAGAGGTCAGCATTCCATTTAAAGAAACTGTACGCATAATACTGAAGTCCTCTCCAAGCGGATTGGAAATAGTTACGGTGTTACGCAGCTGACTGTCTGCCGGAAGTAATAATTTATCAAATACCTTCGGACTCTCAAAGGAGTATGTCATTCCCTGTGAAAATCCGCAGAACTGGGCAACTTCTCTTGCCACTTCCTCTACACGAAGTTTAAAGGACAGTTTACCTGTTGTGGATTCTCCGGATGGAAGTGTTGTCGGGATATTGTCATATCCGTAGAAACGTGCTACTTCCTCTGCGATATCTGCATCACGGAGCAAATCCTGTCTCCAGGATGGAACGATGACTTCCTGTGTCTCCTCATCAAAACCAAGGTCGATTTTTTTGAAATATCCGATCATTGTCTCTGCAGAAATATCAGTTCCGAGCAGACCATTGATCCAATCCGGATCAAATGCGATTCTTCTGCCTGTCATTTCTTTCTGGTATACATCAACGACACCGCCAACGACTTCACCTGCGCCAAGTTCTTCGATGAGCTGGCAGGCACGGTTCATAGCCTCGATGGCATTGTTCGGATCCAGACCTTTTTCAAATTTGGAAGAGGCGTCGGTACGAAGACCTACTTTTTTGCTGGACAGACGGATGTTTGTTCCATCGAAGCATGCTGCCTCAAATAACATCGTCTGTACATTATCTGTGATCATGGAGTTTTCGCCACCCATGATACCTGCAAGTCCAACGGCTTTCTCACCGTCACAGATCATCAGAATGCTGTCATCTAAGGTACGCTCCTGACCATCTAATGTCACGAATTTCTCACCTTTTGCTGCACGGCGAACACGGATCTCATGACCTGCAATCGTATCCAGATCATATGCATGCATCGGCTGACCAAACTCTTCCATCACGTAGTTTGTGATATCTACGATGTTGTTGATCGGACGGATACCGTGGGAAGCCAGTCTGTGCTGCATCCACTTCGGTGATGGAGCAAGTTTGATATTTTTTACTACACGTGCAGTATAACGCGGGCAAAGGTCTGCATCTTCTACAGATACTTTGATGTAGTCGTTTACGTCCTCTGAATTTCCAGTCTCTGTCACTACCGGAGGAACAAACTCTTTTCCGAAAGTAGCTGCTGCCTCACGGGCAATACCAAGAATGGAGAAACAGTCTACACGGTTGGATGTGATCTCGTACTCTACAACGACATCGTCTAATCCAAGATAAGTGACTGCGCTCTCGCCAACCGGAGCATCTTTCGGTAAAATGTAAAGTCCGTCCGGAGCTGCATCCGGGTACATATCGGTTGTAGAACCAAGCTCTTCGATGGAACACATCATACCATTTGACTCTACGCCTCTTAATTTTCCTTTTTTGATCTTGATGCCGCCTTCTACGACTTTTCCATCATGTCCGCCGGCAACACGTCCGCCGTCTAATACAACCGGAACTTTTGCACCTTCAAATACATTTGGTGCACCGGTTACGATCTGTGTGGTCTCTCCGCCGATATCTACCTGGCAGATCACCAGTTTGTCTGCATCCGGGTGTTTCTCTACTTTTAATACCTGACCGATGACGATTTTTTCCAGATCCTCATCTAATTTTTTATATCCTTCTACTTTTGAACCGGAAAGTGTCATCGCATCCATGTATTCCTGCGGCTCTACTTCTAATTCCGGAACATATGCTTTTATCCAAGATAATGAAGTTGTCATGTTTCTTTCTCCTACTAATCTATTATTCAAAAATGTTATTTCGCTTTGCTCGTGCAGATTCGAAAATCTACGATTTAGAACTGTTTTAAGAAACGATCATCGTTTTCATAAAGCAGACGCATGTCGTCGATCTCATATTTTAACAGTGCGATACGCTCCAGACCTACACCGAAAGCGAATCCGGAATATTCTTTCGGATCAATTCCGCTCATTTCAAGTACGTGCGGATGAACCATTCCACAGCCAAGGATCTCGATCCATCCCTCGCCTTTACAGAAACGGCATCCTTTTCCACCACATTTGAAGCAGGTTACGTCTACCTCTGCACTCGGCTCTGTGAACGGAAAGTGATGCGGACGGAATTTTACTTTTGTCTCCGGTCCGAACAGTTCTTTTGCAAACTCCTGCAGTGTTCCTTTCAGATCTGCAAATGTAACACCTTTGTCGATTACCAGACCTTCGATCTGATGGAAGGACGGAGAATGGGTTGCATCTACTTCATCGGCACGGAATACACGTCCCGGTGCGATCATACGGATCGGCAGTTTACCTTTTTCCATAACACGAACCTGTACCGGAGAAGTCTGGGTACGAAGTACGATCTTGTCATTGATGTAGAAAGTATCCTGCTCATCTTTTGCCGGATGGTTTGCCGGAATATTCAGAGCCTCAAAGTTGTAGTAATCATACTCTACTTCCGGTCCTTCTACGACTTCATATCCCATACCAACAAAGATACGCTCTACTTCTTCCAGGGCAATGGTATTTGGATGACCGTGTCCAACGCGGTTTTTCTTTGCCGGAAGTGTTACGTCGATGACTTCTTTTTTTAGTTTATTCTCCAGTTCCAGAGCTTCCATTTTTTTCTTTCTCTCTTCCAGTTTCTGCTCGATAGCAGCTCTGGTCTCATTTACCATCTGACCAACCAGCGGACGCTCCTCCGGGCTGACATCTTTCATTCCTTTTAATACAGCAGTAAGTTCACCTTTTTTTCCAAGGAAAGCGACACGGACATCATTTAATCCATTTAATCCCTCAGAATTCTCGATAGAAGCAAGTGCTTTTTCTCTGATCTGCTTTAACTTGTCTTTCATCTTTAATCTCCTTCTTTAAATATAAATAATTTCGTTTTATATGAGTGCGCCTCTGCACAAAGTGCTTTTCACAGGAAATCCAGTGTGAGTTATCAGAACATAAAAAAACGCCCCTTCGTAAAAAGGGACGAAAAATTTCCGCGTTACCACCCGGTTTCCCGACATGCATCGGACACTCTAATGCGTAACGTGCATGACCCGTCTGTTCCTACTTGACATTCCGTTGTTCAAAACAGCAGCTCCAATGGGAAGTTCACCAGATGTCTTTCCTTAAGTGTATTCTCAGCCAATGTACACTCTCTCTGTAATCCGATCATCTGCCTACTGACATCTTCTCAGCTTTTAATATATTGTTCCTGATCTGTAATTCAGGAACGATTCAAACATAATCATACATCCGAACCAAAACTAGCATTTATTCTAGCATAGCTTATTTAAAACATCAAGTATTTTTATCCTGCTGCCGTTCTTTTTTTCTACGACGCGCTTCCTGAATCTCCACCAGCAGAATTTCAAACAGATTGTTGACTTCCGCACACACCAGAAAAATATACATGCTGATGTAAAGCCAGAACATCAATAATAAAATCGTGGTCAGACTGCCATACAATGAAAATCCATTAAAATAATTCACATAAATGGACAGTCCAAAGGAAAATACATACCACGCGGCGGAACATCCAACTGCCCCGATCAACTGACTTCTATAAGTAGCGGTGCGGTTTGGCAGCACTTTATAAATAAACATAAAAAATATGATCAGCACAAAAAACAAAATGAGCAGACGCAGTTTTAAAATAATGTCTGTTACAATAGACAAAATCGGTGCGTACTGCACCAGCATGTTTTGAATCTTCTGACCAAACACCAGAAATACCATCAGTAAAATAATGACCAAGATCAATACAAATGTCTCGATCATTGCACGAAAACGCAGCACGAACCAATTTCGTGTCTCATCGGTATCATAAACGATATTCAATCCGTAACGAAGACTCTGGATAGACTTTGCCGCTGAATAAATTGCAAAAATCACCGCGATTGGCAGCACCTTCGCTGAATTTGTATACACTTCGTCTACTATATTGATCAGCATCGGTGTAATCTTAATCTGCCCCGGAACCACCATCTGGATCACGGACAGTACCGTACTCTCGCTCACCGGAGTAAACCGCAGAAGCGACAGAAACACCAACAGAAATGGAATCGCTGACATAATGATAAACAGTGCTGCCTGTGCCGCATAAGCTCCAATATTATCTTTTTTCAATTTCGCCAAAAAGAACCGTATCAAATGCTTATAGTCCATAGTTTCTCCCCTTTGATGCACAAAATGCACCGTTCTCATATGTTTACAATTCGATAGATTACCAGATTTTATCCATTTCAGCAAGTTTTTTCTTCTATTTGCCATGCTCCCTTTGCATTTTCCCTTTCTTTCTGCTCTACTATTTTTCCAAAAAAAGCTCTGTTCCAGGGAAAAAATACTGCAAGATCTCGGCTGCCGTTTTGCCTGCCCGTGCCATGCCATCTGCACCGTACTGACTCATGCCGATCCCGTGTCCCAGTCCTCCGCCCATGATCTCATATCTGCCATTTTCCTGTTCCTGCAACGTAAAAAACGCACTTGGCAGCATGGTAATAGTATTGACATTCTCCCCGTTTTTATCCGTCAGAGACACACAGATCTGCCAAATCAGGTTACGGATGAGATTTTCATTGTATACATGCACCTCTCCCGCATCAAAAATAACTGCCAGATCCGTTACCGCACCGGAATCTGACCTGTCGCAGATCTTAATTCCGGTACAATCGCCAAAGTCGGATACAGACGCCACATGCTGTCCGTTCCGGGACAAAGCTGTCAGTTTCCCATCCTGACGACTTAAAGCTTCTTCAATTTTTTTCATCAGCTGATCCCTGCGCTCCGACACCTGAAGTTCTCCTTTCCACCGGAAAAATCTGCTTTCGCTGTCATATGCCTGCACGGACCAGTCTTTCAAAAAATCATCCACAGAAACCGGCTGTTCCCCGGAAAGCAGCAGACTTACTTTTCCAAGATAAGCCAACGGTTCCTGCTGCCACACTTCCAGACCGGTAGTATAACCGCAGGAAGTTGAAAAATAATAGACCGATGCCAGCCGTCCTTCATAGCTTAAAACTTCACCTGCTGTTGCGTTTACTGCATCTGTCGCCGCCTGATTTTCATTAGCAGGCAGATACACCTGGCATGCGGTCGTATCATCCACATCTGCATGATAAGTTTCATACGTGGTTCCAAGTGCCTGTATGGCAGCATAAGTTCTGGCACAGACTGCCTGCGCCTTCAAAGCCTCCGGTGCAAAGGAAGAAGGCATTTCCCCGGGAACTACACCGCACAGATATTCCTCCATTCCCAATTCATTGACCAGCCATAATCCGGAATCTCCACGATACACATGCAGATTTCCTGCATAGGTTCCTTTTTCGTTTCCATCCGAATCGCATAATTTTAATTTGCCGTCCCCAGAGATTTTGGCAAGCACCTGATCGGTCTGGTGCTCCTCCATCCATACTTTACAGCTTCGTGCTTCTCCTGCAGGAATCACATCTTCCGTTTCTCCGGCACAAAGCTTCCATTCCGCATCACATTTGATCCAGACGTCTTCCCGAAAGACATTCTGCTTCTGATCCTGTGTCAGTAACACCCGGATCGTATCCGGAACTGTGATCTGATCTGTGACTTCCGTCCCCTGTTCTGTCGCCCCGTTTTCCGCCTTTTCACTGTCTTTTCCCTCCGTCTGTTTCTGTTCTTCCTGTGAACAAATTCCAAGGATCAGATTGCCCTGCACATATACCACATATTTTTTTCCATATTCCATCCGGCAGCTTTCCAGATCACAATCATAATTTCCATTATCTGCCATAATCCGTGCTTCTCCGAATACTTTTCCAAGATACTGTAACATAACCTGAGACACCGTATCCTTTACCTGAAGTTTTTCCAGTAAACGCTCATACACCACATTCCACTGCGCCCGGCTTAAGACATCTCCTGCGGCAAGCTGTGCCTGTCCCAGAATTTCTTCCGTATACTCCCCGAATCCCAGTTTTTCAAAAATCAGCTGAATATCCTCTGTTGTCACATATTCCTGCAATTCCGGAAGCAGCAGCCGCCTTGTCTCCTCCGGTGTCAGATTGGCAGCCTGAAGGTATCCAGCCAGTTCTAAAGATCTGACACGATCTGACCATCCACCTGCATCCTCTACTGCCTGCACATTTGGTTTTAACAGAAAAACCAGCACAAAAAGCAAACCAATTCCCATACATAACCATTTATATTTGCGGCGTCTGCGCCTGTTCTTCTGTCTGATCACATATGCCCGTCCATAACTTACCACCGTTTTTTGCTGCCTCATCATTGCCACGCTTCCTCTCTTTTTACCCACTGCCATCCATTTGCCGCATGCTTTCTTTCAAGTCGAACGCACGTGAGACTTGGTGCGTGATTCTGGTCAGCGCAAGCTGACATCTTCTTTTCAGAATCACTGCACTCTACACTCCGTTCCGGTCGGCGCAAAACCATTGTCTCCCAGACAATGTGCGCCCTCGCGGAGCATTTATCTCAGTCGGAGATTGAACTCCCACTGAGAAATACTTGTTACTACTCACCACTTGCAGAAGTGGGAGTCTCAACTCAGACTGAGATGAAAATGAGAATGATCTTTCATCGAATCATTTTGAAAATAGTCCTGTTTGTGTAAAACATCATCTCACATCTGATGTAACACCTTATGGTTTTCCGGGCAAAAAAAGAACCGGATATGACGCATTCACATCATATCCGGTGATTCTCTTTTGTATTTTATGTTTTTATCTTTTGTAACGTAGGTCTTTCTCTTTTGTGATCCCAGAGTGCCGTTCCTGCAATTTTGACTCCTAGCAACGCTAGGGGGGATTCCGCAACCGGTCTTCTGCCTTCCACTGCATATTCGGTGGCCTGGCATCCAGCCGGCGATTTAAGATTCCCATAAAAGAAAATGTAGGTTCAAAATAGCAGGGTTCTCGCACACCCCAGGAATCGCTTTCGCTATAAATGATTATACTTTACTATGTGCATCTTGACAATAAAAAATTCAAATTTTTTTCAGGAAAGTTCTGGCACGGTTTATCTACTACATGAACTTAACGTAAACTTTTTATCTCAGTCGAGAAGACTCCCACTTCTGCAAGTGGTGAGTAATAACAAGTCTTTCTCAGTGGGAGTACAATCTCCGACTGAGATAAACGCTCCGCGGGGGCGCACATTGTCTGGGAGACAATGGTTTTGCGCCGACCGGAACGAAGTGTAGATGTGCAGTGATTCTGAGAAGAATATGTCAGCTTTCGCTGACCAGAATCACGCACCAAGTCTCACGTGCGTTCGACTTGAATTTCAAAAGAACACATAGACAAACGATCATCTACTTCTACTTTTTCATTGAAAAAGCATAAGGCAGCAGTTCTTCTAATGTAACTGTCTTGTAATCGCCCTTGCAGCTTACCATAGTCACTTCAAACTCCGGTCCGCAAAACTCTGCCATCACCTGACGACAGACACCGCAAGGTGACGTTACTTCTTCGCTGTCACTGATAATCGCAATTGCCTGAAATTCACGATAACCTTCTGAAACGGCTTTAAAAATCGCGGTACGCTCCGCACAGTTTGTCGGTCCGTAAGCAGAATTTTCAATATTGCATCCGGTAAATACGGTACCATCTTTGCACAGCAGCGCTGCACCGACATAAAAACCGGAATACGGCACATATGCTTTTTCTTTCGCTTTTGCTGCTTTTTTGATCAGTTCCGTTACATCCATGTTATTCTCCGTCCTGCAGCATGGAAATTGCACTGCTTGTACCGATTCTGCTGCATCCTGCTTCAATATACTGCTCCATATCTTCTTTGGAACGAATACCGCCGGCAGCTTTGATCTTTACATTCGGTCCGATATGCTCTTTCATCAGACGAACATCTTCCAATGTTGCTCCTCCGGTTCCAAATCCGGTAGATGTCTTGATAAAATCCGCTCCTGCTTCTGTAACAGCATGACACATCTCAATTTTTTCTTCTTCCGTCAGATAACAGGTTTCGATGATAACTTTTAAAATTTTATCTCCGACTTCCTGTTTCAGCAGACGAATTTCTTCGGTCACAAGTGGATACTGTCTGTTCTTTACCATGCCAAGATTGATTACCATATCAATCTCGCTGGCACCATCCGCCAATGCCTGACGTGTCTCCATCAGCTTTGCCTCTGTATTCGCATTCCCAAGCGGGAAACCAACAACTGTGCAAATGTTTAATTCCGGAAAATACTCATGTGCACGCTTTACATAACTGCTTGGGATGCATACAGAAGCCATGCGGAAGAAACGCGCTTCCTGACATAACTGCTGAATCTCTTTCCAGGTCGTTACTGCCTTTAATGCAGTATGATCAACAAATCTGTACAATTCTTCTTTCTTCATATCTTTACCTCATTTTTACGAATACATCAATCATAATACATTTTGTACAAAAAATCTATACTTACTGATATTTTCAGAAATTGTCACAACAAATATGCATTTTCCTTCTGTTTCCGGGCAACAATTACTATAACTTATTAATATCATAAGGCAGTCTGTTTTTTTAATTATTGTATCACTTATAATAGAACTTACTTTCAATGCCATCTTGCTTACAGATGTGAATTAATATATACTGTGTTTCGGAAAAATGATCATTAAATTTTTTTCAATAAAAAAAGAAAGATTCAGGAAATGTAAATTACTCCATATTCCCTGAACCCTTCTGTCTGTTTTTACTTCTACATATATTTCTTATCCATATGTTTTCTTTGCTTTGCTAAGCTGAGCCATGTACCATGCAATTCCAACCAGAAAAATACCAATTCCAATCGCTTCTGCCAATTTATTCGTAATAAGAAACTCTGTAATCAGTCCCCATACACCAAAAAGCATACACAAAACACCAAAAATAATGGTCTTTGGTGACATTACTTCACAAAACTCTTTTGGCTGCCGAATATGATACAGTTCCTGTTCGGAAAACAACCATTTTGGAATCTGATGTTCGCATTTCATCTTGCCTGCAGTAAACAGACAGTAAATGCCGCAAATAATCAAAATCACATCTACAATGCTCATAACCCCGTCTCTATTAAGCGCTGCTGCTACAACCATGCCTACTCTTATTCTCCCATTTTAAGAAACTCTTTTACCACCTTCGGCATTTCCGCAACTTCGCATACGGTCTTATGAAGTACTTCCGCACTGCGGATATCCTCGATGGCCTGCGGAACTTTAACGTTCGCAATCCTTGAGAGTTCGTCTACCAGTTCAAAATCTGTCATGGAATCATATTTCTCATCAATAGCATCCATAACACTTCTTGTAAATTTGAACGGGCTTGCAGTAGAAGCGATGACTGTTTTTGTCTCATCCTTTGTCTCTGCTTTATATTTTCCGTATACACCGGCTGCTACTGCAGTATGTGTATCGATGACGTAACCTGTCTTCTCATATAATGCGGAGATTACTTCTGCTGTCTCTTTCTCCGTTGTGTAGTTGCCGTAGAAGCCCTCTAACTGAGCCTTCATCTCGTCTGTGATGACGTATTTTCCATCTTTGGATAATGCTGCCATCAGTTTTGCATTTTCGTCTGCGCTCTCACCAGCGATGCGGTAAATCAGACGCTCTAAGTTGCTGGAGATCAGAATATCCATAGACGGTGAAGATGTCAGGATAAATTCACGGTTTTTGTCGTATTCTCCGGTACGGAAGAAATCGTATAATACTTTGTTCTCATTGGATGCGCAGATCAGTTTTGCGATCGGAAGTCCCATATTTTTTGCATAGAATGCAGCTAAAATATTTCCGAAGTTACCGGTCGGAACTACTACGTTGATCGGCTCACCCTCAGCGATTCTGCCGTTTGCATACATTTTTGCATATGCATATACATAATAAACGATCTGTGGAACCAGACGTCCGATGTTGATGGAGTTTGCGGAAGAGAAACGATATCCTGCCTGAAGCAGTTCCTCTTTCATCTCCGGATCAGAAAACATCTGTTTTACACCTGTCTGTGCCTGATCGAAGTTTCCGTGGATTCCTACAACGAAGGTATTGTCACCTTTCTGGGTAACCATCTGTTTTTCCTGGATTGGGCTGACGCCGTTCTTCGGATAAAATACGATGATCTTGGTTCCTTCTACATCTGCGAAACCTGCCAGTGCTGCTTTTCCGGTATCTCCGGAAGTTGCAGTCAGGATAACGATATCCTCTTTCACTTCATTTTTGCGGGCTGCTGTAATCAGCAAATGTGGAAGAATGGATAAGGCCATATCTTTGAATGCAATGGTTGCGCCATGGAACAGCTCCAGATAATAAGCACCATCTGCTTCTACTAACGGTGCGATTTCCGGTGTGTCAAATTTGGAATCATAAGCACGATCGATACAGTTTTTCAGTTCTTCCTCTGTAAAATCTGTCAGGAATCGGCTCATAACTTCGTATGCAGTCTCCTGATAACTCATTTTTGCCAGTTCCTCTACCGGAATATCCAGTTTCGGGATTTCTGTCGGCACATACAATCCTCCATGCTTTGCCAGTCCGTTTAAAATTGCCTGGGAGGCAGTTACTTTCTCTGATGCATCTCTGGTATTTGCATATAAAATTGCCATAATTTCTTCCTTTCTGTCTGCTGTCTCGCTTTTTCTACTCTCACATAAAATTTTCATCCGGTATTTCCACAATTTTCTCCTGATCATACGCAGAAGCTATTGTTCTGGAAAACACCCGACAGATCACAATTATTTTCGTTTGCTGTTAATATAATTTACCAGACCTTCACTGTCAATGATTTTCTGCATAAATGGTGGAAAAGCCTGTCCCTGATACTCGGTTCCTTTTGTACGGTCATAGATTTTACCACTGTCGAAATCGATTTCTACCTCATCGCCTTCCTCGATCTCACGGGATGCTTCCGGGCACTCAATGATCGGAAGTCCGATATTGATGGAATTACGATAAAAAATACGTGCAAATGTCTCTGCAATAATGCAGCTTACACCTGCGGTCTTTAAACATAACGGTGCATGTTCTCTGGAAGAACCACATCCAAAGTTCTTTCTTGCCACGATAATGTCACCTGGCTGTACACGCTGTGTAAAGGTCGGATCGATGTCAACCATTGCGTGGGTTGCCAGTTCCTGAGCGTCAAATGAATTCAGATATCTTGCCGGGATGATTACGTCTGTATCTACGTTGTCACCATATTTAAATACATGTCCTTTTGCTGCTTTCATTATTTGTCACCTACTTTCTCAGGATTTGCGATATAACCTGCAATCGCACTAGCTGCTGCCACTTCCGGGGATGCCAGATAGATCAGAGACTCTACATCTCCCATTCTTCCGACAAAGTTACGGTTTGTGGTAGATACACATTTCTCACCCGGAGCCATAACACCCATATGACCGCCCATACATGGTCCGCAACTTGGTGTATTAAATGCACAGCCTGCATCGATAAAGATATCAACAAGACCTTCTTTGATACATTCTTTGTATACTTCCTGTGTAGCAGGAACAACCATAACACGTACATCCGGATGAACGGTATGTCCTTTTAAAATTGCTGCCGCCTTTCTCATATCGGAAATACGTCCGTTTGTACATGATCCGATCACTACCTGATCGATCTTGATCGGCTCCATAGCCTCTACTTCATCAATTGTCTTTGCATTGCCCGGAAGATGTGGAAATGCAACCGTCGGACGAACTTCAGACAAGTCGATCTCAACGATCTGATCGTACTGGGCATCTTCATCCGGCTCGTAAGCAGTGTACTGTTTGTCAGAATGAGCATCCATGTAAGCTCTTGTCTGATCGTCTACGACAAAGATACCGTTTTTAGCACCTGCTTCAATGGCCATATTTGCCATAGTGAAACGGTCATCCATGGTCAGGTTTGCGATACCATCGCCGACAAACTCCATAGATTTGTATAATGCGCCATCTACACCGATCTTGCCGATGATGTGGATAATAACATCTTTTCCACTGACATACGGACCCGGTTTTCCAGTCAGTACGAATTTAATCGCGGACGGAACCTTGAACCAGAGTTCTCCGGTTGCCATACCTGTTGCGATATCAGTAGTTCCTACACCGGTGGAAAATGCACCAAGTGCACCATATGTACAGGTATGAGAATCTGCACCGATGATACATTCACCGGCTACAACGATTCCATACTCCGGTAAAATTGCATGCTCTACACCACATTTTCCTTGTACCAGATACCATTTCAGTCCCTGCTCTTTTGCAAAATCCTGAATAGATCTGGAGTTGATTGCGGATTTGATATCCTTATTCGGTGTAAAATGATCCGGTACGAGTACTACTTTATCCTTATCAAATACTTTGTCTGCCATCTGTCGAAAAATCGGCAGCGCCATCGGACCAGTAATATCATTAGCCATAACAACGTCCAGTTTTGCTTCAATTAACTGACCGGCTGTTACAGAATCAAGTCCTGCATGGGCAGCAAGAATTTTCTGTGTCATAGTCATTCCCATTGTATGTTCCTCCTTATGTTTCACAGTAAAATATATTTTATCACTTTACTGTAGTAAATCAACTCATTAAACAATATTTTATCATACACATTTTCAGAATACAAGAGTCAAGCGGATATTCGCAATCCGCTTACGCTACTTGCTCATAACCAAATAGCTGCTATGCCGCTTATCAGAAGGTTATACATTCCCTCCTGATAAAGAGAAGCCCTGCCCTGCTTATTGCTTTACGCAATCAAAGCAGGAGGACTTCCTTCATTTAGTTAAAAAAGAGGGCTGCGCATGCGCAACCCCCGTCTTGTATTTCTGATTAGTTATTGATTAACTTATCTTCGCCATTCCAGCTGTAAAGTTTACGGATTTCAGCACCAACAGCCTCAGACTGATGCTCTGCTGCTAATTTACGCATAGCTTTGAAATGAACCTGACGTCCTGCTGGAGACATATCAAGTAAGAACTCTTTTGCAAATGTACCATCCTGAATATCGGAAAGGATTTTCTTCATTGCTTTCTTTGTATCTTCTGTAACGATCTTCGGTCCTGTAATGTAATCGCCATACTCAGCTGTGTTAGAGATAGAATATCTCATTCCAGCGAAACCTGACTGGTAAATTAAGTCTACGATCAGTTTCATCTCATGGATACACTCGAAGTAAGCATTTCTCGGATCATATCCAGCCTCAACCAGAGTCTCGAAACCAGCCTGCATTAATGCACAAACACCACCACAAAGTACTGCCTGCTCACCGAAGAGGTCTGTCTCTGTCTCTGTACGGAAGGTTGTCTCAAGAACACCGGCTCTTGCTCCACCGATTGCCAGTGAGTATGCAAGTGCAAGATCCATAGCTTTTCCTGTAGCATCCTGCTCTACAGCTACCAGACACGGAACACCTTTGCCTGCCTGATACTCGCTTCTTACTGTATGACCCGGTCCTTTCGGAGCGATCATTGTAACATCAACATCTGCTGGTGGTTTGATGCATCCGAAGTGGATATTGAAACCATGAGCGAACATCAGCATATTACCTGCCTCAAGGTTCGGCTCAATGTCTTTTTTGTACATATCTGCCTGAAGCTCATCATTGATCAGGATCATGATGATATCAGCTTTTTTTGCAGCTTCTGCTGCTGTATATACTTCGAAGCCCTGTGCTTCTGCTTTTGCCCAGGATTTGCTTCCTTTGTAAAGACCAATGATGACATTACATCCGGACTCCTTTGCATTTAATGCATGTGCATGTCCCTGGCTACCATAGCCAATCACTGCGATTGTTTTACCTTCTAAAAGAGAAAGGTTACAATCTTCCTGGTAATAAATCTTTGCGTTTGCCATTGTCTTATCCTCCATTTGCAAATGATTATTTAATCTATAATAGTAACATTCGAAGAACCTCTGCTCAGTCCGGTAATTCCGGTACGAGCCAGCTCAAGAATGTCATATCCTCTCAACAAATCCAAAAAAGCATCAAGCTTACTTTGGCCACCGGTCAATTCAATCACCATGGAGTCATTAGAGACATCCACGATCTTTGCCCGGAAAATATTAGCAACAGAAAGTACTGCCTGACGCTGTGTATCATTGATCTTTATCTTTACAAGGATCAGTTCACGGCATACGGACTCTCCATCCTGAAGTTTTTTAATGTCAATTACATCTTCCAGTTTCGCCAGCTGTTTCTCAATCTGTTCCAGAATCTGTTCATCTCCACTGGAAACTACTGTAATTCTGGTAAATCTCGGATCTGCTGTCACGCCTGCGGAAAAACTGTCTATATTATATCCACGTCGGCTGAACAGTCCGGAAATATGGCTTAAAACACCGGAAGTATTCTCAACTAACAGAGATAACACTTGTTTTCTCATGTGAAAACCACCTTTCTACGTTACTGCACATTCTAGCAACATCTATTTTCTTTGTCAAGGGTATGGTTTACCCGATTTTGTCTATTTTGCGAATATTTTTTCACTTTTTCAATATATTTATAAGTTCCCCAAAAGTATCCAGCTTTCGGTACAGTAACCGGGAAAGTTCCGCATCCGGCTGTGACAGATCCGGGATCATAATGGTACGGCATCCGGCTGCATGTGCCGACATCACACCATTTGGGGAATCCTCCACCGCATAGCAGTTTTCCGGCTGAACCCCTAATACCTCGCAGGCATACAGATACACATCCGGCGCCGGTTTTCCGCGTTTTACCATAGATGCACTGATCACATGGTCAAAAAACGGAAGTAACCCTGCCAGTTTCAGATTGCTGACTGCCTGTTCCTGTGCCGTCGCTGTAACAACTGCCATCGAATATCCCATCTGGCGCAATTTTTCCAGTGTCTGTGGCACCTGCGGCTTCAACGGAATTTCATGTGCCAGCATATCTTTCATCAAATCTACTCTCTCCTGACGGATCGCACGATAATCGACCTCTTCTCCAAACCACTCCTGAAACTGGGCAACATTATACGGGGCACCAAGGCTTCGTAATTTCAGCACCTCTGACGCATCCAGTTCATATCCGGCATCCGCGATTGCCTTGCGCCACGCCCACTGATAATGTTTTTCCGTATCAAATAAAGTTCCATCCATATCAAACAAAATCGTATTCATACTTTTCCTCACTTTTGCACACAGTCCACAGATGTTGCTTCTACTATTTATATTTGCTTTTTACTCACTGATTTTTTCGATCTCCATATTTTTCGGCAGGATCAGGCTCAGAATGATCGCTACCACAAATACAACTGCCACGCAGTTTGCGGAAAATACGTCTTTGACGATCTGCGGGAAAATATTCCAGATCTCCACTTCACTGGTGGATGTAAATCCGATACCAATGGCAAGGGATAATGCCGCAATCGTTACATTTCTCTGAGAAAAACCTGTCTTTGCCAGCATCTGGATACCACTGATCATGATCGTACCAAACATCATAATGGTACATCCGCCCAACACGGACTGCGGCAGACTTGCAAAAAAATTACCGATTGGCGGAAACAGACCTGCAAGGATCATAAATACAGCACCTGTCATAATGGTAAAACGGTTGACTACTTTTGTCATATTGACCAGACCGACGTTCTGACTGAAGGAAGTAACCGGCGGACATCCAAATAATCCGGAAATGGAACTTGCGAAACCGTCACATGCCAGTGCTCCGGAAATCTCTTTCTCTGTAATCTCACGACCAAGTCCACCGGAAACAAGTGCGGTGGAATCACCAATCGTTTCTGCTGCGGATACCATAAAAATAATGGCAACGGAAATGATCGCACTCAGATTAAATTCCGGGCGATACGGAAGCAGGTGCGGCAAAGAGATCAGACCGCCATCCAGCATACCGGACAGATCGACCTGTCCCATGCATAATGCAATAATATAACCTACAATCAGTCCGACCAGCACGGACAACTGTTTTAAATATCCTTTTGCCACGGCATTGAAGATCAGGCAGACTGCCAGTGTCACCAGACCAAGCACCAGATTCTGTACGGAACCGAAATCATCGGTATAGCCGCCGCCAAAAGAACGGGCACCTACGGTAAACAGGGAATAACCAATGGCTGTAACAACGGATGCGGAAACCACCGGTGTGATAAACCGCTTCCAGTATTTTGCGAACAGACCAAGGACACCCTCACAGACACCGCCGACCAAAACGGCACCGATCATCGTCGGATATCCATACGTGCCACCCACGTAACTTAAGATCGTTACAAAAGTAAAACTTACACCCATAACGATCGGCAGTTTTGCACCGACTTTCCATACCGGATACAGCTGGATCAATGTTGCGATACCTGCAACAAACATGGCATTCTGTAACAAAACCGCCAGTTCCTTACCGCTTAAACCGGAAGCCAGACCGATCATGGTGATTGGTGTCAGATTCGATACAAACATTGCAAGCACATGCTGCAGGCCGAAGGGAATTGCCTTCAGCAACGGCACACGCCCATTCAACCGGTAAATATTTCCGATCGTTGCATTCTCTTTTGATTTCATTTTCATACCTCTTATTTTCTTTTTTACATGCTGTCTTTCGACAGACACAAAACACTCTCATCATAACATCTATAGTTTTGTATTGCAATGACAGTCTGTACTTTCTTGCCAATTCTTTGCCACTGTGCTATGATAAATTGTAATAATTCAGAACCAACACATCGATATGTTTCTGAATGATCACACAATTTTTGAATTAATAACGGAGGTTTTTTATGATAGAAAAATGGGATATCACTATTCCGGAACTCACCGGAGACGAAGTGCGAAGTGCATACATCTGTCTGCCAGAAGCATACACATTTGACACCAACCAGCGGTTCCCGGTACTGTACATGTTTGACGGGCATAACCTCTTTTTTGACACTCATGCCACCTACGGAAAATCCTGGGGACTGAAAGAATATATGGAATACACCCATACCCCGCTGATCATCGTTGGCATCGAATGCAACCACAGCCCGGATCACGGACGGTTGCAGGAATATTCCCCTTATGACTTTACTTTACCAAAGGAAGGCAAAATAACCGGTAAGGGCAAGATCACCATGAACTGGCTGACCCGCACCTTCAAACCATACATTGATACACATTACCGAACGCTTCCGGATCGGGAGCACACCTTTATCGCAGGAAGTTCCATGGGTGGACTGATGAGTATTTACGCACTTTTGCACTACAATCAGTTTTTTTCCCGCGCAGCGGCACTCTCCCCGTCCCTGTGGATTGCGCCAAACGACTTTATGCAGATGATCCGGCGTTCCCGCCCGCTTTCTGGAAGCATTTTATACATGGACTATGGAAGCCGTGAAATGAAACAGCATCGAAAAATGGACCAGTCTTTTGGTCAGGCGGTTAATCTTCTTCTGGAGAAAAACATTTATCTGGACTGCCGCATCGTACCGAACGGCGAACATTGTGAGGCAAGCTGGGAAAAACAGATTCCGTTTTTTATGAATACACTGATGTATGATCTGTAATAAAATTTCTTACGATCATCAGTTATAATAACATGAATACAATTTCATGATACCTGTACATACATGCAATCTGTTCACACAAACGCTTAAATAATATAGAAGAAACACAAATTCTACCCACTGTGTCCTAATCACTTTTATGATTGTCCGATACTTATTGGAAGGAGTATTTTTCCACATGAACATACAATATTTTAAAAATTACAGTCCCGCACTTGGCCGGGATATGGAATGCAAACTGTACGGTCAGGGCGGACAGCCGATCCTTTTTATTCCCTGCCAGGACGGACGCTTTTTCGACTTTGAAAACTTCCAGATGACGAATGTATGGGCACCATGGATCGACTCCGGGGAAGTCACCATTTTTACGGTGGATACCATTGATACAGAGACCTGGTCCAATACAAACGGTGACCCGCGCTGGCGCATCTGCCGTCATGAAGACTGGTTCCGCTATCTCACCGATGAGATGGTTCCTTTTATCCATGCAAAAATGAAGGAATACCAATCTGATTACATCAATAAGGGAATCATTGCTTTTGGATGCAGTCTTGGTGCTACCCATGCGGCCAACCTGTATTTCCGTCGCCCGGATCTTTTTAATGGATTGCTGGCCTTAAGCGGTATTTACGATGCGTCCTACGGATTTGGTTCTTATATGGATGATCTGGTTTATATGAACTCACCAGTTCATTATCTGCCAAATTTACCGGCAGATCATCCTTACATGGAGCTATACCGCCACCGCAAGGCAATCATCTGTGTTGGGCAGGGTCCATGGGAAGAACCTGTCAGCACCTATCAGCTTCGGGATATTCTTCAGCAGAAACAAATTCCGGCATGGGTGGACTTCTGGGGATATGACTGTGCGCATGACTGGGACTGGTGGTATAAGCAGGTGACTTATTTTGTACCACATTTGCTGTACGATCCGGTGTAGATAAAAGTTTTTGAACATTTTACGGATTTTATATTTTTAGGATACCGATTTGCACTTATTAATGATATTTTATTGAATACAAAATTGTAACTTTTGCTACAAATAATAAATAAAAAATTAGAACACAACAGATAGAGAGTGAATAACTATGAAAAATGTGATTTTTATTTCTCCGAATTTTCCGGAGAATTACTGGCACTTCTGCCATGAATTAAAAGAAAATGGCATGAATGTTCTGGGTATCGGCGACTGCCCTTATGACGACCTGCGTCCGGAGCTTCAGGAAAGCCTGCAGGAATATTATAAAGTAGACAGCCTCGAAAACTACGATGAAGTCTATGGTGCTGTCGGCTACTTTATCTGGCATTACGGCCGGATTGACTGGTTAGAATCCAACAATGAATACTGGCTGGAGCAGGATGCCCGTCTGCGTACGGATTTCAATATTCCAAGCGGTTTTCACAATGAGGACATGCCGCGTGTCAAGTACAAATCCCGTATGAAAGAATATTATCAGCGTGTCGGTATTCCGGTGGCCCGTTATCACATGGTAGACAACTATGAGGGCTGTCTGAATTTCATTCATGAAGTTGGATATCCTGTTGTTACGAAACCAGATAACGGTGTCGGAGCCTCCCATACGTTCAAAATTTCTTCTGATGAAGAACTTGGCAATTTCTTCGCCAACAAATGGGATGATACCGTTTATATCATGGAAGAATTTATCAACGCTGAGATCAATTCCTACGATGCGATCATCGACTCTTACGGCAATCCGATTTTTGAAGCAGGAAATGTTACACCGATGTCTATCATGGATATCGTAAACAACGCCGACAACGCGCTTTTCTACATTGTGAAAGATCTGGCAGATGACACCCGCCATCTCGGCAGAGAAACCGTAAAAAGTTTTGGTGTGCGCAGCCGGTTCGTGCATTTTGAATTTTTCCGCCTGCTCTCTGACCATGAAGGGCTCGGTAAAAAGGGCGATCTGATGGCACTGGAAGTCAATATGCGTCCTTCCGGCGGATTTACCCCGGATATGATCAATTTTGCCCGTGAAACCGATGTGTATAAAATCTGGGCAGACATGGTTGCCTATGATTCCACACAAAAACCGGTCGGTGCTCACCACTTCTGTGCCTTTGCAGGATTGCGGGATGGCAAGGATTTTGCTATGACACCGGATGCTATTATCGAAAAATACACGGAGCAACTCAAGATGGTAGAACGTATGCCGGATGCATTGGCAGATGCCATGGGAAATCAGATGTATCTGGCTACTTTTGATACCGAAGAAGCACTCAATGCGTTCTTTGCGGATGTAACCAGATTGAAAGAGGTTGATACTTCTGAAGAATCTGAAACAGCAGAAACTATTGTAGTTCAAGTCGAACGCACGTGAGACTTGGTGCGTGATTCTGGTCAGCGAAAGCTGACATATTCTTCTCAGAATCACTGCACATCCTCGCGGAGCGTTTATCTCAGTCGGAGATTGTACTCCCACTGAGAAAGACTTGTTATTACTCACCACTTGCAGAAGTGGGAGTCTTCTCGACTGAGATAAATAAAAAGATGAAATCCCCTGCGCATATCGGCAGGGGATTTCTAATAAGACACTCAGACGGGCTGCGCGTTTCTTTTTTGGTGCACTCGATATAATCTTAATCTTTATACCTCATCTGCAATCTGACACCGCTTTACCAAATACAAATTTGCAAATAGCAATCCAACATTTAATACTGTAAAATACAATGCCGAAATCCATAACGGAACCAACGGCTGCGCATAAAACCTATCAAAATGTTCTCCAAAAATTGCATGCGTAAGCGGAAAAATCCATTTTAATGATTTTATATAAGAAACTGCCGTAGCGCCTAACACTGTAATTCCCATGGCGATCAGTAACCCCAGTTTTCTCCGTTCCATCAGCCGAAACAGACACAAAATCTGAAGCATCACCAGCAAATATGCCAGCATCAGCAACACACCCATCATCATTACACGCACCGGCGTACCATGACTCATCGTTCCGGATTCCAAAAACAAACGGTCATTTTGTCCATAGATTTCCGGAAAACGTTCATAAATGTCTGTCATAAATCCGCTCCACTGATTCTGCCAGACAGCCCCACGCCCAATCCACAGAAAACTTGCTGCAAAAAAGGATCCCAGACAGGTAACTCCAGCCAGCAGTCCAAACAAAAACTGCCCTGCCAGCCAGATTCTACGCGTTGCACGCATCATAACAAAAATATTTCCCCCACTTTTATCCGGAAAGCCAGACAACAGCACAATAAAGATCAACGGTATCACCAGCATATAAAACTGAAAGGACAACACCAGATCCATTGGCTCCAAAATATTGATCGAAAGGCCCGTCTCCTCTGCCACTCTCGCCATATTTGAAAAAATATATTCTCCCAGAAACAGAATGGAAAATAATAAGATCAACATTTTTTTCAGACTGAACCATTTTCGATATTCCATGCCCGCAATCCAGGCAATTTCATGCATTTTACGCATTTCTTCTCCTCACCTGCCAGTAAAACAAGAAGGCAATTCCACCCATCCACAAACTGATGAATATTGCATATCCCCAATAAGAAACCCCAAACTCATACTGAAACGAACGATCATAAAATAAATGATTTGATGGAAACAAAAAATCTACCAGCCGCGCCTTAAACGGCACCGTCAATCCACCGGATTCGTATCGCTCATATACAACACCCACATAACCGGATGCAAGTTTTTTACTGAAATATTCCAGTAACACCAGACTGCTGATTGCAAAAAAACTGTCTCCCAACAACACCGTCAAAACCAATGCCGTTATAGCAAAAACTGCAGCCAACAGTCCTGTGTGCACGATTGCAAGCAACAGCCAACCGATTCTCTGAAGCAGCGTTTCTCCATAAACCATGGCAATCATACTTTCACTTACATCATTGACATACGCATCCAGCGGCAAAAATTTAACAGCAACCAACACAATATAAAGCACAATTCCACTTCCAACACATAAAAATGCTTTCCATGCACTTTCCAGCAAACATTTTCCTGTAAACTGCTTCTTCGTTCCCCGCAATGCAGTCAGATAGAAATTTCCGCCAAACCACACTTCCGAAAACTCAAAAATCCCCGGAACCACTGCCACAAGTGGCAACAGCACAATAAACCACTCCATGTTTCGAAATCCCGCCGCCACAGAATAAATACTTGCCATTTCATCCATTTGCAGTAACTGCTCACGGTCAATATTAAGCCATACTTTCAGCACGGTCTCTTTTTCATCCGGATCACCACTTGGAAACGGACTCAAGAAACACAATAACGCCATTGCTACAATACACAGACAGCAAATCCACAGTTTTCGATTATTTATAACTTTAAGTTTTATCATCTGCCAAATTGTCTTCATCCTGTTTTCCTAACTTAAAATCCCATTGTTGTAATTTCTCCGGTTATCGCATCCACATCAAAATAGAGTCTGCTAAATTCTGAAAGCTGCGTATTTTTGATGGAAAAATGATAACTTGGTCGGCACTGTACTGACTCTACATATCCCAATTGCCTTTTTTTCTCATTCTCATACTGAAACTTTGTCTGATATTCCAACTCTACAGAACTAATGTGAAATACTTTATCCGCTGAGACATATTTGCTCAGCAGTTCACAGACATCCTGCAACGGTAAAATTTTCTCATATGTTTCCTTCACACTTACAGACTCGAAATTCTGACAGCAACTCCAGATAAATCCAAGCCTGTCTTTCTGAAACATCGACACAAAATGATTCGTTCCAAAAGCCTCCGGTTTCAACACATCATCACTTTCGCCCTCCTTCTCTACCTCCGTTGCATCATCGTAATTCAAAGCAAGCCCCTCATAGGAAGTTCCCATATCAAATTCATAATAATAGATCTCATCCGACAGCTGCCGCACATCAATCTGTAACACATGATAATCCAGATATTCTGAACCTACAAAATAATAATCCTCTTTCATATGCTGTTCCACAAACTGCACTGCATCCGTCAACGCAAGCTCCCCATCAGATAACGGATAGCTGATCCCAGTGATATCATCTTTTGACAGATCATATTTCTGAACAGAATGTCCCAGATTCATACCCCGATAACCATAAGGTCTGTTTGAATAATCCTCTTCCTCTCCAGTCAGTGCTGTTGGCACGGAATAATCTCCCAGTTCCAGCATAAAGGTGGAAAATATCACCAGTTCGGAGCAGGTTCCATCGTTATAGCCCAAATATTGCACCTGCTCCTTCTGTTCATCTGTTGCTTCCAAAATTGGGATAATAAGCCGGTCATTCTGTGCCACATCCCAGTACATCAGTGTCATATGCTGCTTCAGATCCACCCTATCATCCAGTCCTTCATACAACCGGATATTTTCCTCAAATTTCTCCACCTGACGATCAAAAGAATCTGTCGATATTGGAAACTCCATCTCATAAACCTGCTGCACATCCGGGATTTTTATCTGTGCTTCCGAAAAGTCCAGATTTTTGTATTCTGATTCAAAATTTTCCGCCTGCTTGCGCGCTTCCTTTAATGTTACTAAATTGTCCTGTGAAACCGTCTCTGTTTTTTCCAATTCTTTTGTTTTTCCAGATTCACAGCCGGATAATACGGTTACTGCAAGCATTGTTCCAATCATCATAACCCCAAGTAAATGTTTTTTATGTTTCATAACACTGCCCCTTTCCTTTATTATTTGTTATTACCTTCCCGCCTGATATTTCTTCGCTGCAAACATGCAGCCAATCATCAATCCCACACAGCTTCCTGCCAGATACAGATAAGATCCCCAGATTGGAAATACCTGCGCCCGCAGATATTTTTCATAATGAACCCACGGAATTGCATGTGCCATCGGAAATAACCACATCCACGCTGCATTTGCTGAGCAGCTTACTGTTCCAAGTACGATTAGTATTCCATCCACCAGAACTCCTACAAACTTCCGATTACACAGTGCTACAAAAAGTAAAATCATTGCCAGCAGAAAAAAATATAAAAACAGCATCAATATAGTGTGTAGTACCGCAGTTGAAAACAACATCTGCTGATACAGATTTTCTGGAAGTAACTGCAAGATATAATCGCCTGTCCGTTCTGGAAAAGTACTGGAATAATACGTTACCGCATTACTGAATTTCATCTGCCAGACACCTTTTCCACTCATCATGATACAAGAAGATACGATCAGAAAAGCTACCAGAAATACAACTGCTTCCAGTGCAAAGAAAATCTGTCCCCAGATCCACGTTTTCTTAGCGCAACGCATTTGATACAAAAAATCAATCCCGCCCTTTTGCGGAAAATCAGATAACAGCACCAGAAACAATGCCGGTAAAATCAACACGATTACACCGGAATTTCCCAACGCCACAAATGCTTCCAATATCGTTACCGGCTCCCCCATACGAACCGCGCAATCCTGTAATGTTATAATAATCTGCATATGTATAAACACCAGCATCACGCCAAGAATGATCAGGCGGCTACTGCGCATCCAGCGCTGAAATTCCACACTGCTGATGTGAAATACTGCTCTGATGTTTCCCTTAATTTTTCCGGTTTCACCACTTTTCACCTCAATCCCCCCTTCCCCACCGCTTAGTGCTCTACGCACTTGAAGCGGGGGAATGCTTATTCTGCGGTAAAATATTCCAATACATCTTTCTTATTTATGTTTTTTATTTTTTGACATGACCTAGTCCGTTATTTACGCATTACCGAACGTATAATATACCGCCCCTGAAATCATATCGACATAGACATTCAACACCTGATTTTTCACAGTATTTACCCCGCTGAATTTCCAGAACGGATAATAAACTGCCGTATCTTCATTAAATCCCTGACCAGTGTCCGTCATATAACTTGCATAACCAATTTTTACTTCCTGCACCTCCAGTTTCAAAAAGGATGCCAGTTTTTTGCTTGCAATATCCAGCGCCTGTTCCACTCCAACCATCTGTGTATCCTGATACAGCGGATGAACCACATCAGACTCTGACGGTCCTTTAAATGTAGATACGCCTGTATCATCAACGACATTGACATATTTCATCGACTCCTCAATTGCATAGCCTTCATAAGAATTTGCAATATCGGTATCCTGCAGATACAGGTAAGGCATATTTTCAAACCATCTTCTGACATTAAAAGTATACATGCAGGTATCAGCCTCCAAGCGATACACACTTACATCCGGAATGTCAATTTTTACTCCTTCTGCCATTGGAAATGGTGTCCCTTTTTCAAAATATTCTTTTACCTGTTTTGCACTTTCCCCAATCTTATAGTCTCCGGAAATGAGAGGATAGACTTCTTCTTTTAGCTCCTCCAGGTTTCCTGACTGAAGCAGTTTAAGATCATATTTCAGATAAATATCGTTGATTGGTTTCGGGTTTTCTCCAAGATACGCACTGAGTTTTCCATCGCTCATCATAAAAATCCCCTCTACGCCAACCATAGCGTAGCACTGTTTCGTATCCAGAAGTAACGCATCTCCACTTCCTAACTGTTCGATTGAAACATCTGACAATAAAGGATAACATTCCGGTGCACCTTTACTTTCATCCATTTCTAAATCAGCTCCTATGACACGTACTTCTTTTTCCAGATCAATCTCTTCCTGTTTTCCGATGCTTACCAGCCAGTTTTCTAATGTCTCAAGCCCTTCCTGCACAGACATTCCATGTGCTGTCGTATAAAATACAGATAATCTCGAAAGTTCTTCTGGAAACGGATCAAATGTACAATCCTCTGTAAAATGAATGTTCGGATAGGATAAGTCCTGAATCTCCTGTATTTCCTGCTCATAGTGATTTGGATATTCTGCTATAGCAATTCTGTTGTCTACGATTTTTTCCTCATACTTTTCCTCAGAAAAATTTATTTTTTTCGTCTCTGCGCTCTGTGACCGCTGGTTCTTGTCTTCCTGCTGACTTTTCGTATTTCCACATCCACATAATACAAATAATAAAAGGAGTAATCCTACGGTCAGCCCACCTAATAATGTCTGTTTAATCGTACCTTTTTCTGTCATAGTAATTCCCTCCCCACATACATATCGACTTCTCCTAAATCATGTTTTCAGCATTCTCTTTCATTTACGTTATTCTCTCTGAATCAACATATGCTTAAATTAACTCTCCCTGTTCCATCTCATGTACTTCATCACAAAGTACACGAATGTCTTCTGCATTGTGACTGGCAATCACAATGATCTTGCGCTCATCTTTCATGAATAGCAACAGCTTTCGAATTTCTTCCACCCCGTTCTTATCCAATCCGTTCATCGGCTCGTCCAGGATCAATACCGACGGATTTTCCATGATTGCCTGCGCCAGTCCCAGTCTCTGCCGCATTCCAAGACTGTATTTTTTCACCGGAAGTTTCAGATCCGGATCCAGCCCGACTGTCTGTATTGCTTCCCGGATTTCCTTTGCAGAAATCTTGTTTTTGATTCCGGCAAGCACTTTCAAGTTCTGAAAGCCGCTGTAATAGGGAATAAATCCCGGTGTTTCGATGATCACTCCAGCATCCGGTAAATAATCCACATCCCGTCCGATCACTTTTCCGTTGGATTCCACCGTACCTTCCGTTGGGCGGATAAATCCACACATGCACTTCATCAGCATTGTTTTTCCGCTGCCGTTATTTCCTACCAGACCATAAATGTTGCCTTCCTTTAAGGTCAGTGAAACGTTGTTTAAAATCTGTCGTTTATTCAAAGCCAGAGAAATATTTTTAACCTCGATCATCGTTTTTGCTCCTCCCCAAATCATTTTATTTTTTTGCATTTACTAATTCCTGTTCATCCTCGCTGGAAACTATTTATATCAAAATTCAAGTCGAACGCACGTGAGACTTGGTGCGTGATTCTGGTCAGCGAAAGCTGACATATTCTTCTCAGAATCACTGCACATCTACACTTCGTTCCGGTCGGCGCAAACCCATTGTCTCCCAGACAATGTGCGCCCCCGTGGAGCGTTTATCTCAGTCGGAGATTGTACTCCCACTGAGAAAGACTTGTTATTACTCACCACTTGCAGAAGTGGGAGTCTTCTCGACTGAGATAAATTCACCTCAAATCACATTGTATTTTTACAAATATTCCATCACTGAACTGTACTTAACTTCATACTGAGATAAAATACATCAATTAATACTAGATAAATGACCAACATCACCACAAACGGAATCAACCAGGTCACACTTCTCGATATATTCATAATCGATTCTGGTCTCACAGCCTCGATCCATGTAACTTTTTCATATTTTTCTGCCACCATACAATCTGACGCCAGTTTTCCAAGTACCTGCTGATAAATATAATTGATCATAAACGGCAAACAGATCAGCATGTATTTATCCCGAAAAGCAATTGCCACACCAATTCCAAACAGGCTGCCCATCATACCATAAAGGAATGCTCCAATCAGACGTTTCACAACTTCCGCCGCAAGCGTGCTTCCCATCAGATAAAACTCCTGTTCTTTCACTGGCAGCGTATTTAACGATGGAAAACGAATCACCATAAGCAACCCGAACACCGCATAACCGATCAGGAAAATAATTCCTCCAGCCAACGCTCCACCGCAAACCTTGGAAATACAATATCGCAATTTTCCGGATCTCATCAGCGCAAATCGGATCTGACCATTCTGCCTTTCCCCGGACAGTGAGATCATATATCCCAATGTCAGAAGCATCGGTGCAAATACGGTCAGCCAGCCTCCGATGCCTGCCCGCCACAATTCAAATGCAGTATGCGGAGTGTTAGTGACTTCTGGTCTTATCAGCAATGAAAAAATAGATATCTGACTGCCGCCAACGTTCATGTCTCCCGTTGCAGTCAGACACAAAGCAATAATTCCTGCCACACCAAGTAATAAATATGGCAAATGTAAAATTTTCTGTACTTCTATCCGTATGTTTCGCATTATAACATCTCACCCCCAAATTTTCCGTTCAGATATATTTTTTGATAAGTGACTCTCCGTATACATTATTCAAGTCGAACTCACGTGAGACTTGGCGTGTGATTCTGGTCAGCGTAAGCTGACATATTCTTCTCGGAATCACTGCACTCTACACTTCTGTTTCATGTCTTTCTTTCTTGTTTTTATTATATAAAATCAATCTGTATTCTTTATGTACTCTGAAAATTTTTTTAAAATTTTCTCAATTTAAGCATAGAAAAACAGCTCCTATGTCACGCGACATAAGAGCTGCTTTCCTTTACTTATTCATTTTTTACCCAAACTTGCATTCCATAGATTCACAGAGTCTGACACGCCATTTCCGCCAAAACCCCATCAATCATCTGCAATCCATCTGCAATCTGTTCCTCTGTCAGCCCGCCATATCCCAGAAGCAAAATCGGATACTCCCGCTTCGGATTCTGACTGATGTAATACTCTGACAATCCGTACACACGAATTTTCTGCTCTGCGCATTTCTGAATCACACCCTGCTCTGTCAGTGTCGTGCCAACTTCCACTAACAGATGCAAGCCGGAGTTTTCCCCCATGATATTTAACACCCATGGATACTTACGCAATTCTGCCAGCATAAAATCATGTTTTGCCTTATAAATCGCACGCATACGGTTGAGATTTTTTTCAAAATATCCCGCTTTCATAAACTGACAGATTGCCTGCTGCATCAGATTCGGCACGGTACAGGCATAAAATCCGCAACATTCCCGAAATCTGGATAACAACTGTTTTGGAAGCACCATATAACTGATACGGGTAGAAGGTGCCACACTTTTGGAAAAGGTTCCCAGATAGATCACACGTCCAAAACGATCAATCCCCTGCAAAGCCGGAATCGGTTTTCCCTTATAGCGGAACTCACTGTCATAATCATCTTCGATAATATAGCGTTCCGGTTCTTCCATCGCCCAGTTTAACAGTTCCAGTCTGCGTTTCATCGGCATGACGATTCCAAGTGGGAACTGATGCGATGGCATCACATAGGCAATGCTGGCATCTGTTTCCCGCAACAGATCCACCCGCATTCCGGACTCATCCAATGCTACTTCCTGCACCGGGAAACCAATATTCCGGAAAGTTTTGTATGCCCTCAGATATGTAGGAGATTCCATTGCTACACAATGTTCTTTTCCAAGCATCTGCGCCAGTAAAAGCTGCAAATATTCATTTCCGGCTCCGATCACGATCTGTTCCGGCACACACCGGACGTTTCGCGCATGAAACAGATAGTCACAGATGGTCTCTTTGAGATTTGCCTCTCCGAAAGCACTTCCGCTGCTCATGATCTGTTCCCCTTCGTCCAGAAGCAGATTTTTCATAATTTTACTTAAGCCATTATAGGGAAAACTCTCCAATGCCAACGCATTCAGTGAAAAATCAATCCGATAGGTTTCCTTTTGATCCTTCTCAGCGGCTATTTCAGATCTGATTTCTGTCAATATACTCTGGCTCTGTGTATCTGCTGTATGAATATCCGTCAGATCATACAGTTCCCGCACATCACAGGCAAAATAACCGCGATATGGTTCGGCATGTATATAACCCTCGGAAACTAACTGATCATAAGCAAGCTCTACAGTACTGCGGCTCACCTGCAGATAATCCGCCTCAAACCGGGTAGAAGGCAGTTTTTCCCCCTGTAAAATACGGCCCTGCAAGATTGCTTCCCGCAGGGCTTCATAAATTTGTTCATATAAAGGCTGTTTTTTTTCTGTATCAAGCGTAATCGCTAATTCTTTCATTTTCTCCTAAGCCTGTGTCGGCAGTTTGTATGAGCTCTTTAAGGATACGATACGATTGAATACCGGATGCTCCGATGTAGAATCTTTTGCATCTACACAGAAGAAACCATTTCTTACAAACTGGAAGCTGTCGTATTTTTCTGCTTTCAGTAAAGATGGCTCCACATAGCAGTTATCCAGTACAGTGAGAGAATTCGGGTTCAGATTCAGACTTCCGTCCTCATTGTATACACCTTTCTCCTCGTCAATGATATTCTCATACAGACGAACCTGTGCTTTCACTGCATCTGCTGCTGATACCCAGTGGATAGTTCCACGTACTTTTCTTCCGTCCGGGCTGTTTCCTCCGCGGCTCTCCGGATCATAAGTACAATGTACTACGGTTACTTTTCCATCTTCGTCTTTCTCAAATCCAGTACAGGTTACAAAATATGCGTTCATCAGACGAACTTCGTTGCCCGGATACAAACGACGATATTTTTTCGGTGGTTCTTCCATGAAGTCCTCACGCTCAATATAAACCTCACGGCCAAACGGAACGACACGTTTGCCAAGCTCCGGATTTTCCATGTTGTTATCTACTTCCAGTTCCTCGGTCTGCCCTTCCGGATAGTTATCAATTACCAGTTTGATCGGATCAAGTACTGCCATAGCACGGGAAGCTTTTAATTTCAGATCCTCACGGATACAGTACTCAAGCATTGCATAATCCACAGAACTGTTGCTCTTTGAAATACCGCACAGCTCTACGAACTTTTTGATAGAGGATGGTGTAAATCCTCTTCTTCTCAGTGCTGCAATGGAAACCAGACGCGGATCATCCCATCCGTCTACAATGCCATCTTCAACCAATTTCTTGATGTAACGTTTTCCGGTTACCACGTTAGTCAGATACAGTTTTGCAAACTCGATCTGTTTTGGTGGATGCGGATACTCCAGCTCTCTTACTACCCAGTCATACAGAGGACGGTGATCTTCAAACTCCAGTGTACAGATAGAATGGGTAACACCCTCAATGGCATCCTCGATTGGATGAGCGAAGTCATACATCGGATAAATGCACCATTTGTCTCCGGTACGATGATGTGTCATATGAGCTACACGATAGATGACCGGATCACGCATGTTGATGTTCGGGGAAGCCATATCGATTTTTGCACGTAATACTTTCTCGCCATCCTGATACATGCCATTTTTCATATTTTCAAATAATTCCAGGTTTTCTTCTACACTACGGTCACGGTATGGGCTGTTTTTACCCGGCTCTGTCAGAGTTCCGCGGTACTCACGGATCTCCTCTGCAGACAGATCGCAGACGAACGCTTTTCCTTTTTTGATGAGTTTTACGGCAGCTTCATACATCTGGTCAAAATAATCGGATGCAAAGAACAGTCTGTCCTCCCAGTCAGCGCCAAGCCACTCAATATCTGCTTTGATGGACTCAACAAACTCTACTTTTTCTTTTGTCGGGTTGGTATCATCAAAACGCATGTTGAATTTTCCATGATATTCCTGAGCAAGTCCATAGTTTAAAAGGATAGATTTTGCATGTCCGATGTGAAGATATCCGTTCGGTTCCGGTGGAAAACGGGTACATACGGTCTCACATCTGCCCTCCTCTATGTCCTTGTCAATAATCTGCTCAATAAAATTTCTGGAAATTGCTTCATTTTCCATAATCAAACCTCTCTCTCCTGTATTTTAAGTAAGAATCTTATCTGTCATAATTCCCACAAAACTGCCCTTAAACTACTTAAGCTAGCATTTCATTTAGTATTTTTACCAGGAAATGAAATGCATCTATTATTTTACATGTTCATGGGTAAACAGATGATCCTGACAATATTCATAATTTCCATTGCATTTGGAACAAAAACGGAACTCCAGATTCGGATCATCCAGTTCCGTCCGTCCACAAATCGCACATTTGTGGCGTGTGACACCTTTCGGTTGCTGTACCTGACGGTGATACGTCCGCTTCCTGTGTACTTCTTTTGGCGATACACTGCGATAGTTGCGTGTACTGAAAAAGAAAATCAGGAAATTCAGAATAGATGCGATAATAGCAACTCTGCCTCCCCAGCTTGAGATAATCATACTGTAAATGATCAGTGCTGCATAAAAACCTGCCATCCATTTCATTTTAATCGGGATAATGAACCAGAGCATGATTCGCATATCCGGATAACACATCGCAAATGCGAGGAAAATTGTCATGTTAATGTAATATGTGCTGAAGCTGGATCCCATTGGTATCGGTGTATTTACGCCATAGATCACATACAAAAGTAATGCTCCAAGCACCGTAAAAATCATTCCGCCAAAAATGTAAACATTAAATCGAAATGCGCCCCAGGTGCGCTCCAGCGCAGTACCAAGCTGATAATAAAGCACAACCATGATCAGCATAAAAATAATATTTCCGGTTGGTGGTGGAATCAATACCCAGGACACCAGTCGCCAAACCTGTCCGTAATGGAAAATCATAAACGGCTCCAGCGTCAGAAAACCATACGCCTGCGGCGCAAGAATATTGATCAGGTAGCCTGCCACATAAAAGAGAATGATATATTTCATCAATCCCTGAATGGCAAATTTTCCAAACTTGCGTTCCATTTTATTCAAAAAATGCATGCTGTTTCCTACTTTCGTTTTATTTTTAGCACTTTTTTCGCTGATTCATTTGCCTTTCGCAAGCGTTCCATACAAATATTTGCGAGAAAAAGATGGCTATCTTTTGATTATATAGAGCGACTATCACTTTGTCAACTTGGCAAACTTTGAAATTTTGGTGTCCGATTCACCTGCCACAGCCATTTTTCATCATCCCATTGTTTGTTCTTGGAACATACAGACAACACAAACTTCGTCACACTCTGACAGGTAAATCGAGCACCTTGCTACCATACACATCTACTACTTATGCTTCATCCCGCATGATCTTTTTTCCAACCGGAATGCACAATTCGTCTCCGATCTGCAGATTATATACGTTCACATACGGATTTGCCAGCAATATATCTGTCACACTCACATGATGATACTGCGAAATTTTATATAAAGTATCCCCCTCTTTTACCACATGAATCAGCCCCGGGCAGCCGTGCATCATGCGGGATTCTCCATATTCGGATTCGAAATAAGGATTCATAACGATTTCCTTTTTCTTTTAGAATATGCGTTTTTCTTAAAATTGCACCGCTTATTTTATTGGTTTCGGGTTTTAAATAGGAACCATTCTCAATTTGTTAAAATATTATAAAAAGATTGTATTTTGCTATTTCCTGTCGTATAATGAAGTTCGCTTGTAATCTGACAGGTGTTATACATATAATATGAAACTTCTGAAATCCGTTTTTACTGAAAATCAACGATTTCAGACAATCAATCAACATATATAGGTGGTAAAATGGATAATTTAAAATTACACAAACTTGGAATTGATATCGGATCAACTACGGTAAAGATTGCAATTTTGGATGATCAGAATACGTTAGTTTTTTCCGATTATGAGCGCCACTTCGCAAATATCCGCGAAACGCTCACCGATCTGCTTCATAAAGCATACGAAAAACTCGGACAGATCCAGCTCTGTCCTATGATCACCGGTTCCGGTGGTCTGACACTGGCAAAACACCTCGGTGTACCTTTCGTACAGGAGGTTATCGCCGTATCTACCGCTCTGCAGGACGCAGCTCCACAGACAGACGTAGCCATCGAGCTTGGTGGTGAGGATGCCAAGATCATTTATTTTGAAGGCGGCAATGTTGAGCAGCGAATGAACGGTATCTGTGCCGGCGGTACTGGTTCCTTTATCGACCAGATGGCTTCCCTGATCCAGACAGATGCCAGCGGTCTGAACGAATATGCGAAAAATTATAAAGCAATCTACCCGATTGCTGCCCGTTGTGGTGTATTTGCAAAAACAGATATTCAGCCGTTGATCAACGAAGGGGCAACCCGTGAAGACCTGTCTGCTTCTATTTTTCAGGCAGTCGTAAACCAGACCATCAGTGGTCTTGCCTGTGGTAAACCGATCCGTGGTCACGTTGCATTCCTTGGCGGTCCGCTTCATTTCTTATCCGAACTGAAAGAAGCATTTATCCGCACACTGAAACTGGATGAGGAGCATACAATTGTTCCTGAAAACTCCCACCTTTTTGCAGCTATCGGTTCTGCTTTAAATTACAAGGAAGAAAATCAGGTATCCTTAGAAGATCTTCTTGGCAAATTAAAAGGTGAGATCCACATGGAATTCGAAGTAGAACGTATGGATCCGCTGTTTGCAGATCAGGCCGCTTACGACGAATTCACTGCTCGCCACAATGGCGCATGTGTAAAAAAAGGCGATATTTCTACATACAGTGGTAACTGCTATCTTGGAATTGATGCAGGTTCCACTACAACAAAAGTTGCTCTGGTTGCAGAAGATGGTACCTTGCTGTACTCCTTCTACAGCAGCAACAACGGAAGCCCGCTGGCCACTTCCATTATTGCTATCAAAGAGATTTACGAACAGCTTCCGGCAGATGCGCACATCGTATCTTCCTGCTCCACCGGTTACGGCGAGGCACTGGTAAAAGCTGCTCTGATGCTGGATGAAGGTGAAGTAGAGACCGTTGCTCACTACACCGCTGCTGCTTTCTTTGATCCGAAGGTTGACTGTATCCTCGATATCGGTGGTCAGGATATGAAATGTATCAAGATCAAAAATAACACCGTTGACAGCGTACAGTTAAATGAGGCATGTTCCTCCGGTTGTGGTTCTTTCATCGAAACTTTTGCAAAATCTCTGAACTATTCCGTACAGGATTTCGCAAAAGAAGCATTATTTGCGAAAAACCCGATCGACCTTGGAACACGTTGTACTGTCTTTATGAACTCCAAAGTAAAACAGGCACAGAAAGAAGGCGCATCTGTTGCTGATATTTCCGCAGGTCTGGCTTACTCTGTTATCAAAAATGCATTATTTAAAGTAATCAAGCTGTCCGATCCGACAGAACTTGGTCAGAACATTGTTGTTCAGGGTGGTACCTTCTACAATGACGCTGTACTGCGAAGCTTTGAGACTATTTCCGGATGCAAAGCAATCCGCCCGGACATTGCCGGTATCATGGGTGCATTCGGTGCCGCACTGATTGCCCGCGACCGTTACGAAGGCAAAGAGACAACCATGCTGTCCATTGACCAGATCAACGATCTGAAATTTGAAACAAAACTGGCCCGCTGTGGCGGATGTACCAACAACTGCCTACTCACCATCAACAAATTCTCCGGAAACCGTCAGTACATTACCGGAAACAGATGTGAGAAAGGTATCGGTAAAGAGAAAAACAAAGAACAGATCCCAAACCTGTTTGAATATAAGCTGCATCGTATCTTTGACTACGAACCTCTGAGTGAGGAAGAAGCAACCCGCGGAACTCTCGGTATGCCAAGAGTCCTGAACATTTACGAAAACTATCCGTTCTGGGCAACATTTTTCAAAGCACTGAAATTCCGTCTCGTACTCTCTCCGGCTTCTACCAGAAAGATTTACGAACTTGGTATTGAGTCCATTCCGAGTGAGTCCGAGTGTTATCCGGCAAAACTTGCCCACGGACATATTACATGGCTGATCAAAGAGGGCATCGACTCCATCTTTTACCCATGTATTCCTTATGAACGTAAAGAGTTCCCGGATGCAGGCAACAACTACAACTGCCCGATTGTTACTTCTTATGCAGAAAATATCAAAAACAACGTAGATGACATTACATCCGGAAAAGTAAAGTTATACAATCCATTCATGTCATTCGCAGATGAGGAAACTTTAACAAAACGTCTCGAAGAAATCATGAAAGAAGATTTTGATATTCCGGCTTCTGAAGTAAAAGCTGCTGTACACGTTGCATGGCAGGAACTTGCAAACGCCCGTAACGATATGCGCAAAAAAGGCGAAGAAACCATCCAGTGGTTAAAAGACAACAAACGCCGCGGTATCGTACTTGCCGGCCGTCCATATCATATTGACCCGGAGATCAACCACGGTATTCCGGAACTGATTACATCCTACGGATTTGCAGTTCTGACCGAAGATTCCATCTCCCATCTGCATCAGGTAGAACGCCCGCTGATCGTACTTGACCAGTGGATGTACCACTCCAGACTGTATGCAGCTGCAAATTATGTAAAAACGACCGACTTTTTGGATCTGATCCAGTTGAATTCTTTCGGTTGTGGACTGGATGCTGTTACCACCGATCAGGTCAGCGATATCCTGACTCATTCCGGCAAGATTTACACCTGCCTGAAGATTGATGAGGTAAACAACCTTGGCGCTGCACGTATCCGTATCCGTTCTCTCATCGCTGCCATCCGCACCAGAGAGAAAAATCCGAAAGAGCGCAAGATTGTTCCTTCCAGCTACCAGCGTGCCGTCTTTACAGAAGAAATGAGAAAGACGTATACAATCCTTGCTCCGCAGATGGCTCCGATCCATTTTGAACTGTTAGAGCCTGCATTTAAGGCTTCCGGCTACAACTTAGTTGTTCTTGGAAATGACAACAAAGCTGCTGTAGACGCTGGATTAAAATATGTAAACAACGACGCTTGTTATCCGTCCCTGATCACCGTTGGTATGTTCATGGATGCCGTAACTTCCGGCAAATACGATGTCGACCATCTGGCGATCATTATGTCACAGACCGGTGGCGGATGTCGTGCTTCCAACTATGTCGGATTCATCCGTCGTGCACTGGAAAAGGCCGGATATCCGCAGATTCCGGTTATTTCACTAAACCTGAGCAGTCTTGAATCCAATCCGGGATTTAAGCTGAATGCTTCTCTGATCCAGAAAGGTATGTACTGTCTGGTATTCGGTGATATCCTGATGCGCTGTATCTACGCAACTAGACCGTATGAAGCAGTTCCGGGTTCCACAAATGAACTGCACAAGAAATGGGTACAGAAAATCACTGATTTCGTATCCACAGACAAGCTGATCCGTCATAAAAAATATAAACAATACTGCCGTGAAATGGTACATGATTTCGATGTACTGCCAAGACTCGATATTCAGAAACCAAAGGTTGGTATTGTAGGGGAGATTCTTGTAAAATTCATGCCGATGGCAAATAACTATCTGGCAGATCTTCTGGAATCCGAAGGTGCTGAGGCTGTAATCCCTGATTTACTGGACTTCTTCCTCTACTGCTTCTACAACAATAACTTCAAGACAGACGTCCTTGGATTTAAGAAATCTACCAAGACAAAATCAAATCTTGGTATCTGGGCGATTGAAAAACTGCGTGGAGTTGCGCATAAAGCACTGGAAGAAAGTAAGCATTTCACACCGCCGGCAAATATTTACGAGACTGCAAAAAATGCAGAATCCATTGTATCTCACGGTAACCAGACCGGTGAGGGATGGTTCCTGACCGGCGAGATGGTGGAACTGATCAATTCCGGCGTCAACAACATTGTATGCTGTCAGCCGTTTGCCTGCCTGCCGAACCATATCGTAGGTAAAGGTGTTATCAAAGAGCTGCGTCATCAGTATCCGATGTCCAATATCGTGGCGATTGACTTTGATCCGGGTGCCAGTGAAGTAAACCAGTTGAACCGTATTAAACTGATGCTGTCTACAGCGCAGAAAAATCTGAAAAAGTCACAGAAACAGGACGCGTAAAAGAATAGTTTCTTTTGTGGCTAAACTTTAGGGTATAGAAAGTGGGAGTGCTTCATTTTTCTCCGCGGCTAATAATCGCCTGCTGAGAAAAATGAAGCACTCCCACTTAATTTACACACGCAACTACGATACACTGTTTCATCTATTGTTTCGCATACAATAGTGCACTATCTGTAGTGTATTGGCATTTACTATTACTTTATATATACGTAAACGGCGCGCCCGGTGATTTTTTCTTGGAAAGCGATTGTTAGCTGACAAGACAAAAGCACCGGGCGCGCCTTCATTAAATTATATCTATTATTTAATTATTTCAGAAGATTTTCGCTTACGCGCTCAAGTTCTGCACGAATCTGAATATGCTGCGGACATGCTTCCTCGCATTTTCCACATTTTACACACTCATTTACACGTTTCAGTCCATGGCCACCTACCAGCCAGTTTTCCTGATGTACCGCCATATCTTTATCGCCGTACAAAGTCAAATAATTCATTGCTGTGAAGGAACCTGAAATACCAATCTGCATCGGACAGACTTTTGCACAGTAATTACAGGTTGTACATGGAATCAACGGAATTTTATTCAGTTCTTCCTGCGCCTGTTTTAAGGTCTGCAGCTGAGCATCATTTAATTCATTAAAATCTTTCATATAGGACAGGTTATCTTTCATCTGCTCTATGTTGCTCATACCGGATAATACGGTGATAACGCCTTCTAAGTTTGCCGCAAAACGAACAGCCCAAGACGCAACAGATGACTCCGGTTCCGCATCTTTTAATACTTTTACTACGGATTCCGGCGGAGTTGCCAACATACCACCCTTTACAGGCTCCATGATGATGACTGGTTTGCCATATTTTCTTGCTACTTCATAACAGCCTCTGGACTGAATGGCCGGGTTCTCCCAGTCTGCATAGTTGATCTGAAGCTGTACAAATTCCATCTCCGGATGTTCTTTTAAAATTGCTTCCAGCTCTTCCGGTGTGGAATGGAAAGAAAATCCTACGTGTTTGATCAGACCTGCTGCCTTTTTCTCAGCCACCCAGTTCCACATATCAAATTTGTCAAAATATTCGGTTCTTGCCTCACCCAGATTATGCAGCAGATAAAAATCAAAGTAACCTGCACCGGTCTGTTTTAAAGAGGTGTCAAACTGCGCATATGCTTCCTCTTTTGTCTTACAGTTGATCCATGCCGCATTTTTTGTCGCAAGCTGGTAGCTTTCACGTGGATAACGCTCTACCAATGCCTGACGGATGGCATCTTCGGAACCTGCGTAAGCCCATGCGGTATCAAAATAAGTAAATCCTGCATCCATAAACAAGTCTACCATCTCTTTGGTCTGCTCCACATCAATGACACCGTCTGTCTGCGGCAGACGCATCAGACCAAAACCAAGTTTTCGAATGTTTTCACCTAAATAACTCATAATCTCTTTTCCTCCTGCTATTTTTTATACACAAAGCTTCTCTTTCATCTATAACAAACATATCTGAATCACTGTAATTCATACAAATAGATAATGAATTTTATATAAAATTGAAACAGCTTTTATTTTTATATCAGATATGGTTGTATCAATATCATCAGATAGTTTTTACAATATTCCTGCGTGCGTTCCCTAAAACTGTACGCACCGTCGCTCATACACCAACAAAGCATTTCTCCATACAGAACATCCACCAGCATTTTTGCAAAGTCTTCCACCGGAAAATCTTTTTTCAGCAATCCACATTCTATACCATAGAAAAATAATTCCTGCATGTCTTTCAGATCTGCATGCAGCTTATTTTTGTCAAAGGAATCCGTCACCAGATTGGGATTTACCACGTTTTTCACCCATTCCTGTGCCATCTGCACACTTCCCTGCTCGATATAACCGGAAAAATTCACCATGTAAAATTCCAGTTTTTCTAAGAATGTGCCTTCCAATGACTTTGCCTGTTCCAGAATTTCCCCGAACATGCCTCGACTGAGTGCCAGTACGATATCTTCTTTTTTCTTAAAATACGTGTAAAAAGTGCCTTTGGAAACACCGGCAGTTTCTGTGATCTGTTCCACCGAAGTGTCATTTAATCCTTTTTCACAGATCAGCTTTTGCGCTGCCTCCATCAACTTTCGTTTTGTTTCCAAAGCTGCCAGTTGGCGATTGTTCATAATGATTTCCTCTCTTGTGATCGCTTTACTATACTTATTATATCTTTTCATTGACTGTCAGTCAATGAATTTTAAAACAGACTACAAAAAATATCCGCATCTTTTGACACGGACATTTTCTATATGACATTACATTATGCTTCTTTATTTTTTTCTGTATAATCTTCCATCTTTTTTTACAGAAACGCCAGTGGGCAAATGCTCTGGCGCAAACACCCGATTTACTTTTTGAATCAGCCCTGCGGATTCATCCATTTCAAGTTCTGCCACAGGTATGTTCTGATGCATAAAAATATATTCCATTGCGATATTCTCCCTCCTTTCACATTCGTCGTATTATTATTTGTTGTTACAATATCAGTAATGCGAAAGGGTGTCAATAAACCAATGATATACAGGCAGCTTTTCATTCTTGTTTAATATTTTTCACTTTTTGGAATTGAAAAACTGCCCGCATCGTCTGATACGGACAGCTTTTTTGTCTAGCACGTATTCTTTTTTGTAATCCCCTCCCATACTCGATTGATTATTTTTTTTAATGGGTATGCAATTTACTGTACGATTCCGCACTCCAGACACTCTTTTCCAATGAGCTGCACTGCATAGCGCTCCAGTTTGATACAGTCCGCTTTCGGGGCTCTTTTTCTTGTTTTTCCTAACATATAACACAGATATACTTTTCCGATCGTTATATTTTTATTTTGAAAACGAAATCCATATCGCTCCGGGTGCTTAATCGCATCGCAAAATCTGGCATAACACTTTGCATCCGCACGCAATGTTTCTCCGGCATTCTCATAAATCTGTCCTACCATACGGCTCATGCCATCCACATAGCATTCTACAAATTCATCATCCGTCAGTTTTTCATGCTCTGCAAGCTCCAGTTTTTCCCTTACTGCCTCACCAAACAGATGAATGTTCTGGTCAATGAGATCTACAAAATACTGATACGTGTTTTCCTTTTTTGATGCGAATATCATAGTGTGCCTCCTCATACGTCTTCTTTTTACTGGCAATTTTTATGTCAGAGCTACATGTTCCACATCACATATAGCCCTGATTATTTTTATATTGCCAGTGCACAAACTGAGATCAGTGTAGTTACGATCCAGCCAGATGCATAATATGCCATAAACTGTACACCGGTATGGATTCCATAATGGTTGTTTAAGAATCCACCAAATACACCGATTACCAGTGCAGTGATAATACCAAATAAACCTGCCTCATGGAAAGCCAGCATACAAACCAGTCCCATAAATGCGCCGATCAGTGCCTCATGACTGATGGAACGGAACATCTTTTCAGACCACTTACGGGCTTTTTTGATTGCCATCGGATATGCAAACATACAACCGAAGATAATACCGATAAATCCGTAAATGAAGTAATCTGACATGGTCAGATAATCATGTAAATTAATCTGGTTGAATAACGGAGATGCCGGCCCTAAAGCCACCGGACTCAGCGGCAAACCAAATGCGATCATCGGGATCAGAAGTTCTCCCAGATAAGTTGCATTGGAAACCGCATCCTGTACACCAAGGGTTGTGGTGACACGGTCAAATAACTCTTTCTTTCTGGATGCTACCAGCTCACCCAGCATAACCGTCATACCAACCGGGGAAAATGTAAATGTGCAGGCTGAAATTGCAGAACAGCCGGCAACGTAACCTATGGATGATTTACCAAAAAATTTAAATGGGTTCGGGAAAAATGGCATTTTTTCTTTGGAATCCGGTGCAAGCCAGATCTCTGTCGGTTTTTCCCTGCGATTCTCCGCACGTTTTGCAGGAATCATAATGTTGAAGATTTCTGCGATCATCGGGCCAATGGTAATTCCCATGAAAATAGATGTAAATAATGTCTTACCTACTGCTTCTGTGGAAATTCTCTGCAATCCCTGAATCAGGAACGCAAACGGAACCAGTGCTACCACTGCTCCGATCTTCGCCTGTGACATAAATGCGATGACGCATGCCGCAATGGTAAAGATCAGTCCGCTATACTGTGTGATAATATCGCTTAATGGTGCCAGAATCTGTGCAAACAGAATAGCGATCGGTAAACCGATCAGGGATCCGATCATGGATCCGGCGGACATTTTTCGCATGGAAATATGCGGAATACCAAGTTTTTTACCGATGTTACTGTTTTCTACCATGGGTACTGCCATGGTGGAACCCGGAAGAGCCGCCATCGCTGTCGGTATCGTATGTGTGATCTGCATCGCAACCAAAATTGCGATAAACCATGCAAAAATAACAACCGGTTCAAATCCCATTAAGACAAGGATCAGGGTAATTGGTGCCATGGTCGCTGTCTCATCTGTACCAGGGATAATTCCGATAATGGAGAAGATGATTCCTCCGATAATTGAAACAATAATTGCCTGTATAATCAGCATGTTGTCTACCTCCTATGCATCTTTTTTGCTCTGACCTCCCGCCAGTTCTCTGTATTCCGGCTTGTAATTGTTTGCTCCTTCCGGAATCAGTGCCAACAGACCGTACAGTTCCAGATCTTCCAGTTCTTTGATTACATCCGGTCCGACCTTTGTCAGTGCCTCGCCTTCCTCTTCCGGTGTCATATGTGCGTATTCCAGTACTTCTGCAATATCTGTCGTACTGTCAAGTTCCGCAACAAGACGTTTCGGTCGGAAGGATTTCGCAGAGATTACGGCTGCAATAAAGCAGCCGGCAATCCCTATAAAAAGAGCATATCCTTTCGCAAGATTCTCTTCAATCGTTCCCATACTCATGAAGATCTTACGTCCGATCAGGTAGAAACACATGGTAAAAATAACCCCTAAGATAATCGATATCGCCAATTCCTTGATATTAACGGTATCTCCCCATACTTCCGTCAACACTTTTTCTTTTTTCTCAGGTTCAGTATTCATAAATACGCTCCTCCTGTATTTTTGTTTTATTTTCAATATGTCACATATTATTTGCTGTATTTTTCAAACAGTTCCTGTGCATATTCCAGACGAACTTTTTTCTCGGAAACCATCTGTTTTACAATTGCTTCCAAAACTTCGCCTTTTGCTCCTACGGTAGAAGCCAGATTTCTTGCATGCAGTGACATATGCCCTCTCTGGATGCCTTCTGTCGCAAGTGCTTTCATCGCTGCCATGTTATTTGCCAGACCAACTGCTGCAATGATCTGTCCCAGTTCTGCTGCTGTCTTAACGCCAAGCATTTTTACAGCTACCTGTGCGGTCGGATGAATCTTTGTCGCTCCACCTACTAATCCAACTGCCATCGGCATTTCGATTGTTCCAACCAGATCGCCGTTTGCATCTTTCTCCCAGGTTGTCAGGGAAGTATATCTGCCATTTCTGCTTGCATAAGCATGTGCGCCTGACTCAATGGCACGGGTATCGTTTCCTGTTGCCATAACAACCGGGATAATTCCGTTCATGATACCTTTGTTGTGTGTTGCTGCACGGTATGGATCTGCTGCTGCAAATGCATAAGCGTTCAACATCTTATCTACTACTTCCTCGCCGCCGATTGCCTCTTTTTTGAATACGGCACGGGCTGTTACCAGTCTGTGATCTGCAAGGTTGGATAAAATACGAAGCTCTGCGGTTCCACCAGTAATTTCTTCCAGGTATGGTGCGACTGCTTCTGCCATTGTATTAACTGCATTTGCACCCATTGCATCCAGTGTATCAACCAGCAGATGAACGATTAGCATCGGACCAACCATAGAATCAATGACACGTACTTCTACGTCTCTTGCTCCGCCGCCAAATTTCACAAGTACCGGATCTTTCTCATTACACTTCTGGATAATCTCATCTTTGTGCTCCAGAATCATGCTCTTTGCTGCAAATGGTGTCGGAACATTCAGAAGCTGAATCTGGGAAATCATAACTGTTCCGGAAGAATGTGTCGTAAATCCACCGCCAACGCGTGCCATCTTTGCTGCGTTTGTGCAGGCTGCAACTACGGAAGGCTCCTCAGAAACCATCGGGATAACATAATCTTTGCCGTTGATCTGGAAGTTGATTGCCACACCAAGAGGAAGTGCAAAACGTCCGATTACATTCTCGATCATATGATCCGCCTTGTCCATATCCAGACTGTCCGCATCCTGCAGCACTTTCTGGTCTTCTTCTGTCAGATTTGCAAACTCTGCAACTTCTTTCATTCTGTCCTCAACTGATAATTTGAAAAATCCTGAATATTTACTTGTTTTCATTGTCTTATTCTCCTTTACCCTTACCGATACAAATTACTGATGTATTTCTCTCTATTTTCTAAAATTTATAAATGATTTGCTGTTTCTTGTCTCTTTCTCAAAACACACTATCGAATGGAACTTGTAAATGAACTTAATTCTCTTCCCAAAATACGTTCTACCATCGTTGCTATTTTATAACATTTCTGCTCATCAATACCAGTCTCAATTCCCATCTGGTTCAGCATTGTCACAAAATCACAGGTCTCTACCAGACCGGTTCTGCGTGTGTCAAAATAATAGTCTCCGATTCCTTTTACCGGAACGTTATCAACGATATTTGCCACCTGACCACCAATGCCACCCATGGAACAGTCAAACATTGTCACGCCGGCTTCCATTGCTACATAGTAGGCTGTTAAGCCCATGCCTCTGATATCATGTACATGGAAACTGTGTGCAGACGTATCCGGATATTTGTCCAGTACAGTGGAAAAATATTCAAATACTTTCGCCGGATCTGCAATTCCATCCGGATCGGAATGCTCAATCTCATCAAATCCGATATCAAAACATCTGTCGCAGAATTCATATGCCTTTTCCAACGGCACTTCCCCCTGAATCGGACAGCCGAAAATGGTACCGATGTTTGCAAATACTTTTTTAACACCATGATCATGTAAAAACTTTACATTCTTTTCTGCTTCCGCAAACAGCTCTTCGTGTGTACGATTCATATTTTTTCTTGCATATGCTTCACTGGTTGCAAGCTGTCCGCATAAAACGCGGTCAATCTGTGCTCCGTCTTCCAGTGCCTGAACGGTACGCTCACATGCTTTTGTATTCAATGCCAGTACTGTGTACTCTACATTTTCATTCTTTGGCAGTCCCTTTAATACTGCCTCGATATCCTTAAACTGCGGAACATATTTGATATGACTGAAGGTTCCGACTTCGAACTTTGTAAATCCCGCGTCAATCAGTTTGTTTGCGATCCAGAGCTTTGCTTCTGTCGGTACAAACATTTCCTCATGCTGGAAACCATCTCTTAAAGTAACATCCATTACTTCCACTTTTTTTGGTAGTTTCATCTGTTCTTCTCCTTTTCTATCTTCCTGCAGGTTTGTGACCTATTATATTGCAAAGCCGATGCCAGTTTTGTTGTGATATCTGGCAAATATGTGATTTATGCTCATTTATGTTTGTTTTTTTAAAAAACAGGCAAAATCAATTCGCATTTCGTGTTTTTGGGATTAAAAAAGGAACATGACAATTCCATCATATCCCTTTCTAAACTATGTTCGTTTTTGTATAGTGTCATTTTTGGCACTTTCATTTTTATATATGGGTGCAACATTTGGCATATATGCCATTTATGGCACTATTCTGTTTTTTATGCATATTCTTTCAGCTCAAGATAATCCATACTCCGCCAGTTTCCGGTAAAACGTCCGTCTTGACACTTTCAATTCCTGAATTACTGCATTACGATTCCCCTGACATCTCTCCAAGGCCGCCGCGATCACATGTTTCTCGTAAGCCTCCACCTGTTCCTTCAGACTGTCAAAATGCATGCCGTCTTCCAGCATCGAAAGTTCCTTCGTCTGCGCATCCTGCTGCACGTTTTCTTCCGCAGCAACACCGGAAATATACTCCGGTAAATCTCCCGCACCAATGGAATCCGACATCGTCAGTACCACTGCACTTTCCACCACATTTCGCAGTTCTCGGACATTTCCCGGCCATTTATAATTCATCAGTGCCTGATACGCACTTTCTTTCATATGTTTTTCTTTCTGATATTTGTGATTAAACGTATCCAGAAATTCATTCGCCAGCAATATCACATCACTGCCACGTTTTCTGAGAGGCGGTATCTCAATGGAAATAACGTTCAAACGGAAATACAGGTCCATTCGAAAAGTTCCATCCTCGATCATCTGCTCTAACGGCTGATTTGTCGCGGCAATCACACGCACATCGATCGGCACACTTTTTTGTCCACCGACTTTTTCAATCTCGCCTTCCTGAAGTACACGCAACAGCTTTGCCTGCATTGCCATCGGCAGATCGCCGATCTCATCCAGAAAAATCGTTCCTCCATGAGCCAGCTCAAATTTTCCGGCGCGACCACCTTTTTTAGCCCCGGTAAAAGAACCTTCCTCATAACCAAACAATTCACTTTCGATCAGGGCTTCCGGAATTGCCGCACAATTTACCTTAATAAATGGCTGATTCCTTCTGGCACTGTTTTCCTGTACGATCTTGCAGATGACTTCTTTACCAGTTCCGTTCTCGCCACGAATCAACACTGACGCATCTGTAGACGCCACCATCATCGATTTTCGAATGCAGTTCAGATAGACTTCACTCTCACCGATAATATGATTCGTTTTCAAAAAATCTCTGGCACGGATCTCCTGATTGTATTCTTCTGCCACCTGAGAAATACGCTGCACCTCACTGGTCAGATGATTCAGCTCCGTAATATCTGTAAACAGAGAACACGCCCCTATGAACTCTCCCTGCTGATACAATGGAAACATATTTACCGATACATATTTCTGCACTGACTGAATCAACTGTTTTTCACGACGTTTTGGCTTCTGTGTTTCCAATACTTCCAAAAGAGCTGCATCTTTTTCAATCTGATTCATATAACGACCGATAATTTTTCCCGGCGCGACATTCAAAATATCCGAATAAGCTGGATTTACATAGAAAATCCGACTTTCTTTGTCCACCGCAATCACGCCAATACTCAGATGCTCCAGAATCTGAGCCATATCCAGCGTCTGATTCCACTGATAAATAAAACGCAGACGCTCCACCTGAATAGCTCCCAGCATTTCGCCATTTTCATCCACAATACCGATATATTTTTCTTCTGTATTCAGTACGCGCTGATCAATATCCCGGATTCGAATTCCTGCTGGAAGAAAACTCTTTGTCTCAACATTCTTTCGATTCGGGTTCATAAAACGCGTAATTTCCATTGTTCCCACCAACTTTCTATCTTCTGCCTTTATTTTTAATCCACCTGTAGTGTTACCACAACTTCAACAGTCGAATTGCCTTCCCCGCCAGCTTATACGTCACGTTTTCCAATTCTTTTGACGCATTCTTCAGTTCCTTTCGAATTGGAATCCCCTGCGGGCAGTGCTGCTCACATTTTCCACATCCCACACACTGAGAAGCACTGGTCGGTGTCTGTCGGAAAATTGTACACTGCATATATCCCTTTCGCGCCGTCTTTTTATTCTCGCTGTAAATCAGATTGTAAAAACTGAAGGTACCCGGAATATCCACATTTTTCGGACATGGCATACAATAACCGCAACCGGTACATCCTACCTTCATACTGTGATTGATTGCATCCTTTAACTCATTGACAAACGCTGTCTCTTCCTCTGTAAAAGCTCCCGCCTTCGTTTCAGACGCAATCCGACAGTTTTCCTGCACCATCTCAATGGAATTCATACCAGAAAGCACCGTTGTCACCTCCGGCTGGTTCCAAAGCCAGCGAAATGCCCACTCTGCTGCACTGCGTCCGGATGGATGTGCTGCCACCTTCTGTTTTGCTTCTTCCGGCAGCAGATTCACCAGCTTGCCGCCCCGCAGCGGTTCCATGATCATCACCGGAAGTCCCTTTGCCGCAGCATACTGTAATCCTTTTCGTCCCGCCTGACTGTTTTCATCCAGATAATTATACTGGATCATACAAAAATCCCAGTCATAGGCATCCACCAGCTCACAGAAATCCTTGGTATTGCCATGATAGGAAAATCCGATCCGGTGAATCTCCCCGGAAGCTTTCTTCTTCGCGATCCATTCCTCGATGCCAAGACCTTTTAGTTTTTCCCATGTTTCCAGATTGGTCAGCATATGCATCAGGTAAAAATCAATGTAAGTCGTCCGTAATCTGCGCAGCTGCTCCTGAAACGTCTTTTCCAAACCTGCCGCAGATTTGATCAGATAATGTGGCAATTTATCTGCAATGTAAATCTGCTCCCGGCAGTGATTTTTTTCAAAAATCTTTCCCATGGCCTCTTCACTGCCGCTGTAAATATATGCGGTATCAAAATAGTTGACACCAAGCTTCATGGCCTCCAGAATCTCAGCTTCTGCTTTTTCCAGATTGATTTTTCCATTTTCTTTTGTAAAGCGCATGCAGCCATAAGCCAGCATGGATACTGGATTTTTTTCTTTGTCATATCGATATTGCATATTCATGCTCCTAATTTGCAAGTGATTCGCTCGTTTGTTTATCTTTCTTTTCTATATATTCTGAAGTACAATTCGTAATTACACACAACTCACGTTTCTGTAGAATCATATTCCATAATTCCTTTTTTAACAGAATTATACTTACTTCTTCTGATTTCCATAATACGGAATCGCAATTTTTCGCAGCAACCGTTCAAATCCATTCCAGGAAAGTCCCAGTGTCAGTCCCACCGAAATCAGCAGCTGCCAGCCAATCTTATTAAATATCCAATCATTAAACGGCGTATACATCAGAATCAGAATTACAATCGTATGTAGCAGATATACACTTAATGTATTTTTTCCGATGACTTCAATCACCGGAATCCGTCTGGTCGGCACCCACACGATCAAAACCCAGATCCACAAAAAGGCGATAATCCATGCCAGGATTCGTGTATACCAGGTATATACACCTCCATCAAAGCTTTCCGTTCCCCAAAATAACTTTCTTGTGCTCAGTCTGCTGACCAGAATAAATCCCATAATAATTCCAACTGCAAGAAACGCTGTTGCAATTTTTGCCTCTTTCGGATTTTTCTGTTTCCCATATCGAAGGAAAAATCCACCGTCTTTTTCATAATATCCCGCCAGGAAAAACGGTAAAAAGTTCATAATTCTGGACATTGCCATAAAGTTCTCCGTATCTGGATTGTAACCGATCACAATGCCAAGAATCATAGATAAAAGCAGATATGCCACCCGGTGCCGCTTATTTTTCGTGTCAAATACCGGCAACAAAAGCTGATAAATGATCATCGCCACCAGATACCACAGTGTCCAGCGCGGTGTAAAAAACTGCATATCGATTTTCACCGGATGTCCCCATTGAATGCTGTCCAATATGAAATCCAGCAAAAAACGAAGCAGCTGAAATACGATGTACAGCGGAAAAATCCTGGATAAAATCTTCTTCGGATCAACTTTCGCAAAATAACCGGATACAAATATGAACGCCGGCATATGAAAACTGAATATGATTTTATAAATAACATCTACTTCCGGCGTATCCGCAAAGGTACTGATCATGTGCCCGAATACTACCAGAAAAATCAACAAAGCTTTTATATTATCAAAATGATAATTTCTCTCTCCTGCTATGTCTGTTCACTCCTGTTCCTTCTATAAAAATAACATCTTCAAGAATGCTCCGGCATTCTTGTTGCGAGGTGCGTGTCATGCAATTGCATGACATACTTCAACTGCGCACCTCTGTAATCCTGCCGGAGGGTATATCAGATGGGGGATTGGCTCCCACCACTGATACTAACTTGTTTCTCACCACCTATAGAGGTGGGAGTCATCTCCCATCTGATATAATCACAACTCTTACTTCATTATCATCAGGAAATACCGTTACAACCTTTCGCAACCATACCCCTGATTTTTGCATCCTAGTGAGTATACCTTTTTTTTACAGAAACCGCAATAAGTAAAACAGATCACAATGTTTTTTACACTTTTTTGTTTTTGTTAGCACTCATTTAAAAAGAGTGCTAATTTTCTATTGACTTTTTAATTTTGGAGTATTATAGTGTATTTATGCTTTCAGAGACCCTTATTTTTTATCAGGATTTCTGAACCAAATACGCTAATTTTTCAAAAATATTTATAAAGAAGAAACAGGAGTGATAAGTATGAGTAACAAACACGGAAGTCTTTCCATCAACAGTGACAACATTTTTCCGATCATCAAAAAATGGCTGTATTCCGACCACGACATCTTCTATCGTGAACTTGTATCCAACGGATGTGACGCCATTACAAAACTGAAAAAACTTGATATGATGGGCGAATACACACTGCCGGATGATTACGAAGCAAAAGTGGAAGTACGTGTCAACCCGACAGAGAAAACCTTAAAATTCATTGATAATGGTCTTGGAATGACTGCAGATGAAGTTGAGGAATATATTAACCAGATTGCATTTTCCGGAGCAACTGATTTCCTTGAGAAATACAAAGATAAATCCAACGACGATCAGATCATCGGTCATTTCGGCCTTGGATTCTACTCCGCATTTATGGTAGCTGATGAAGTTCATATCGATACTCTCTCTTATAAAGAAGGCGCTACACCGGTTCACTGGGAATGTGACGGCGGTACAGAATTTGATATGAAAGACGGTAACAAAACAACCGTTGGTACCGAGATCACCTTATTCTTAAATGAGGATTGCCTAGAGTTTGCCAACGAGTACCGCGCAAGAGAGGTCCTGAATAAATACTGCTCTTTCATGCCGACAGAGATCTATCTGGTAAACGAAACTGCAGAACCGGAATATGAAACCATCCTTCCGGAAGAAAAAACAGACAAAGATACCGTTATTGAAACCATCATCGAAGATGCCAAAACAGAGGAAAAAGAAAACGAGAACGGTGAAAAAGAGATTGTAGAAGTATCTCCGCGTACCGAGAAGTTAAAAATTTTAAAACGCCCGGTTCCGATCAACGATCCTCATCCACTCTGGACAAAACATCCAAATGAGTGCAGCGATGAAGATTACAAAGAGTTTTACCGCAACGTATTCCATGATTACAAAGAGCCGTTATTCTGGATTCATCTGAACATGGACTATCCGTTCAACTTAAAAGGTATCCTCTACTTCCCGAAGATCAATACCGAGTATGATTCCATTGAAGGAACCATCAAGCTTTACAACAATCAGGTATTTATCGCAGACAATATCAAAGAGGTTATTCCGGAATTCCTGATGCTCTTAAAAGGTGTTATCGACTGCCCGGATCTGCCGCTGAATGTATCCAGAAGTGCACTTCAGAACGACGGCTTTGTAAAGAAAATCTCCGAGTACATCACCAAGAAAGTGGCTGACAAGCTCACAGGTATGTGCAAGACAGATAAAGAAAGCTATGAGAAATACTGGGATGACATCAGCCCGTTCATCAAATTCGGCTGCTTAAAAGATGAGAAATTCTGTGACCGTATGAACGATTACATCCTCTTCAAAGATATCAATGACAAATACATGACACTTCCGGAGCTCTTAAAAGAGAAAGAGGAAAAAGAGGCAGAAGCCAAAGATGAGAATGCTGAGGATAAAGCTGATAACACTGATGCAGACAAAGATACCCGCGAGACGATCTACTATGTAACAGATAAAAATCAGCAGGGACAGTATATTCGTATGTTCAAGGAATCTGACATGAACGCCGTTATCCTTGACCACAACATTGATACTTCCTTCATCACTCAGTTAGAGCAGCGGAATCAGCATTACAAATTTATGCGTATCGATGCTGATGTAACTGATGCACTGAAAGAAGAAGTATCTGAAGAAGATATGAAATCTGCACTGGATACTCTGACAGAGACTTTCCGCACTGCTCTTGGCAAAGAGAATCTGGATGTAAAAGTAGAAAAATTGAAAGACGCTTCTATCTCATCCATGATCACACTCTCCGAAGAGGGACGTCGTATGCAGGATATGATGAAGATGTACAATATGTACGGCATGGATCCGTCCATGTTTGGCGGCAATGAGACATTGGTTCTGAATGTCAACAACAAACTGGTTCAGTATATTCTTGATCACAAAGATGGCGAACATGTACCGATGTTCTGTAAACAGCTTTATGATCTGGCTATGCTTTCCAACCAGCCGCTTTCACCGGAGGCTATGACAGCGTTCATTAACCGAAGCAATGAGGTTATGATGATTTTGGCTGATAAATAAATTTTAAGAGCAACTTTATAGGTAATATAAGGAATCCTCTTATTTTGCATCACGCAGGCTAAGACGCCTGCTTTGATGAAAAATAAGAGGGTTCTATTTACACTTTGGTACTTTTTCACCTTACATCATTATAGGATTTTCTTCATAGTCTCTTAAAAATGTTTCATTAACATTTTCTGATCTATAAAAACGTATAAGGTTCTATTTTTTGACATTTCTCAAAAAAAACTGAGCCATCTTTCTTCGATGACTCAATTTGCATGTTTTCATTGTAATTTATTTTTTGGTGTTGGCAATGCTGCTATTTCGGCGTCACCATTGTTAATGGATCAACATATGTTCCAGATACTTTGAATCTGAGATCCAGATGATTTCCAGTTGCATCACCTGTCATTCCAACATATCCGATCACATCTCCCTGTGATACCTTTTGTCCTACGGTCACATTCAAGGAAGAACAATGCAGATACATTGTATGTACGCCGTTTCCGTGATCAATTTCGATATTATTTCCAAAACTGCTGCTGTATTCCGCTTTGATCACCGTTCCGGCTGCACAAGCCTGAATGGATGTGCCCGATGGTGCCGGAATATCAATTCCATTATGAAACTCCTGACCATGATACGGGCAGATACGGCTTCCAAATGAAGAACTGATTGTTTTATAACCTGTCAGCGGCCATACATAATCTGCTTTATTTTCACCCGAATCTGTATACTGCACTTTTCCGTCGATTACCTGGCAGTCTATGCCATTCCAACGCGCGGTTCCATTATAGGAAAAATCGACTTTTCCGTCCACCAGATACCAGATTCCGTTTTCATTTTCTGCAGCGCCAGTAAAATCAAAGTTTACTTTTCCACCTTCAATGCACCACCAGCCGTTTTCATTTTTCGCTACTGTGTTTGCTGAAAAATCCACTTCTCCTTCTCGGATCAGCCACCAGCCATTCTCGTTTTTTGCCACTGTATTCGCAGTAAAATCTACTTTTCCTTCCCGGATCAGCCACCAGCCATTTTCATTTTTCGCTACTGTATTTGCAGTAAAATCTACTTTTCCTTCCCGGATCAGCCACCAGCCATTTTCATTTTTCGCTACTGTATTTGCAGTAAAATCTACTTTTCCTTCCCGGATCAGCCACCAGCCGTTTTCATTTTTCGCTACTGTATTTGCAGTAAAGTCTACTTTTCCTTCTCGGATCAACCACCAGCCGTTTTCATTTTTCGCTACTGTATTTGCGGTAAAATCTACTTTTCCATCTCGAACAAACCACCAGCCATTTTCATTTTTCGCCACACCAGTGTAATCAAAATCCACATCACCGTTTGTAATCTTCCACCAGCCATTCTCATATTTACTGATGGTATTAGCTGTACGGTCAATTTTTCCATTCACATACAAATGCCACTGATTTGTCTGCGGATCTTTGCAGACACCCTCTAACACCTTTGTCTCAGTTGCGGCATTTGCAGACACAGGCGCCATCGCACCTGTCAGCACTGCCCCAGTTGCCAAGGCCAGAGCAGCTATTTTTTTCCATCTGTTCATTTTCACTCTACTCTTTTCCCTGCTTGTTTACTGTTGTTCTGTCTCAAAATACTGTGCATATACTTCCATAAAAGATGCGCTCTCAAGTTTCAGGGAAGTATCTACCGTTACTTCCGACCATACATCCTGATTCTCTTTGGAACTTAACTGACTCATATAATCTGCATACGTATCGGTCACCGCATCTGACATGCGCTGCTCTAACACATCTTTCTTATGCTCATCCGTCAGCTCTGCATCAAACGCACTGCTGCAGTAAAAAATATAATATCCATTGTCTGCCTCGATAATGTCAGTGATCCCACCATCCGTCAATGCAAATAATTTTTGAATGATTTCATCAGAAAATGTCGAACGGTTTACGGTTATATCCACCGCATCTGCCTCATTGACAGTCTGCGCCAGTGTCTCAAAATCCGTTCCACCCTGAAGCTGTGTCAGATAAGACTGCGCTTTTGCCTGATCCGTTATATAAATCTGTTTTACACGCATCACCCGCGCTTCATCATCACTGACCTCCTGATTTACATCTGTTTTCAATGATTCATAGAGCTTATCTGCCAGCAAATAACGTTCGAATAATTTTTCTGTCTGTTTCTCATTCACACCAACATACTCACGTTCCGCATCATCCAGTCCATCCAGATACGTTTTCGCTGCTTCCGTCACTTTTTTCTGTTCTTCTTCGGAAAGTGTCACTTCTTTTTCAGAAGCGATGATATCCAATGTATAAACCTGTGCCATCTGCGCCAGTGTCAGATCTTTGATATAGTCTTCCAGACTCTGCTCCTGTCCGTAATCGTGCTCCCACATGTCGATGCCGTACAAATTACTGTACTCTTTCTGGTAATTCATCAGGATCACTTTTGCATCGTCCTTGCTGCAGCTCTCACTGCCAACCTTAAATACCGGCTTTGCAATGACTGCTTCCAACGGATTTCCACAGGCACCAAGCATTGCAGAACAAGCCAGAACAACCGCCAGCGCTCCCGTTTTTTTTCTCATATTTCTACTTTTCAATCAACTGTTCTCCTCTTAACGTTTTCTTAGGCATCTACAACCAGATAACGTCCGTCCGGCAGTTTGAACACTTCATCTGCCTGTTCCAGTTCTTCTTTGCTCATGCCGGCAATATCTGCTCCGGTTTCGTCAAAATATTCCCGTACTTCTTTCATATTTTTGCATACAGCTGCCATGCACATATCCAGAAAATCTTCTGCTTCTTCCGGTGTCTCTGCTACTTTCTCCGGAAAAAGTTTTAACTGGTCTTTTAAAAATGTTTCAATACATACTTTATCGTATTCGCCCATTCTACTGTTCTCCATTTCAAAATTTTCGTTTCCATATCAAGCGGCTTCTCTCCATTCTATCTGTCAAAACCAGACACCGCTATTTTTAATATACCATTGTTGTGGATTTCCCGCAACAAAAAAAGATGTTCACCAGCGGCGTTCAAGTTTTAAACAAATTTTAATCCTGCTCAACACCTGTACGAAAGACATTCAAGTCGAACGCACGTGAGACTTGGTGCGTGATTCTGGTCAGCGAAAGCTGACATCTTCTTTTCAGAATCACTGCACATCCTCGCGGAGCATTTATCTCAGTCGGAGATTGAACTCCCACTGAGAAAGACTTGTTACTACTCACCACTTGCAGAAGTGGGAGTCTCAACTCAGACTGAGATGATCTATTTCTTTAATTCATGGTATAACCGTGCGATCGGTAAACCAACCACATTGTTGTAATCCCCATGAATTTCGCGGACATAGAGACCGCCCACGCCCTGAATTCCATAAGAACCGGCTTTATCCATCGGTTCTCCGGTAGCTACATACTGATCAATTTCTTCCTCTGTCATCGGATAAAAGACCACATCCGTTTTTTCAAAAAAGCAACGCACATCTTCTGTTCCATTTTCCTTTTTCCAGATACACACGCCGGTATACACCTGATGTTTCTTGTCCTGCAGCATGCAAAGCATCCGTTTTGCATCTTCCGCATCCTTTGGTTTTCCAAGAATTTTCTGGTCATAAACTACGACTGTGTCCGCCCCCAGAATCCATGCATCTCCTTCGGTTTTTACTGCAATCTCCGCTGCTTTCTGCTGCGCCAGCTCCATCACGGCACGCTCCGGCAGCACTTCTGTAATTTTTTCTTCTCCCTGTGACGGGCATACTTCAAACTCCATTCCCATCTGAGCCAGCAGTTCCCGACGCCGCGGGGATGCTGATGCTAAAATAATTCTCATATACAATTCTCTCCATTTATTTAAAGTAATATTGTCTCTGCCAGCGCAAAGGAATAAATCAAAATCTCCTTCACCGGCTTTTCATCCGAAAATCTGCTCAGTGCATCCGCATAAAGCTCCAACTGCTTTTTATAACGGCGCACCAGTTCCTGCGCATTGTCTACATGATCTGTCTTATAATCCAGCAAAACAATCCCATCTGCTTCTTCCCAGAACACATCGATGATACCCTGAATCAGCACATCTTCTTCCGGACGGCTATCCTCCCAGACCAGATTTGCCGGCACTGACATTACAAACGGTTTTTCCCGCTCTAAAGCACCCTGTTCTGCTGCCGCACGCATTCGTTTTGCAGTATCACTCTGTAAAAATCCAAGCAGCTGCTTCCAGTTTAACCGTTTTGCATCCGCTTCCTGCATACGTCCAAGGGCACACAATGCATCAATCTGCTGTTTTACAAAATATAGTCCCTGCTTTTCATCTGCAAAATCCGGAAGTCCTGCGAAATCCAGACATTCCAGAAAACGGTGTACCATGGTTCCATACAGTGCGCCTGCATTTTCCTTTACTTCCTGCACAAACCGCGGCACATACGGTGTCGCAATTTCATCCGGGAACAATGGTTGTGCGGTATTCAAAGTCTGTTCTGCCGACTCACTCCGTTCTTCCATTGCCCGATGCTTTAATTCTGACACCGACACTTTCTGCTTGTGTGCGCCTTCTTCTTTCCATGCATATTCCCATGAAAACGTCTCTTTTAGCTGCGCCAGTTCCGTTTCTGATACGTTCTGCAACGCTTCCAGAAGTGTCCGATGTTCCAATGCTGTATCCTGTAATTTTCGCTGTTCTTCCTGCTGCATCCGCGCCTCATCCCAGATCACGTAACGGTAATCCGGATTCTCCATACCAAGCACCGGTATTACCCAATCCCAGTAACTTTTCGCATCATAGCGGGTGGAAAACGGTACTTTTTCCTCTCTGGAAAAACCGCTGTATTGCCCTTCTTCCGGCAGCTTGCAGGTTCCTGCCAGAATCAGTTTTTCCTTTGCTCTGGTCAGTGCCACATATAACACACGCAGCTCCTCTCCCAGATTTTCCTTTTTTGCTTCCATAGCAAAAATCTGGTGAATCAGTGTGTTGGCTTTCGTCCGTTTCTCACAGTCAAACCATTTCAATCCAATACCAAATTCCGGGTGAAAGATCATATTGCTGTTGAGATCCTGCTCATTAAACTGTTTTCCCATACCGCAGACAAACACAACGGGGAATTCCAGACCTTTGCTCTTGTGGATACTCATGAGACGGACAGCATTTTCCTGCTCACTGACAATCTCTGCTTCGCCATAGTCCACATCATATTTCATCAATCGGTCAATATAGCGGATAAAGTGAAATAATCCATGATAACTGGTCTGTTCATATGCCACTGCTTTTTCCATCAGCATATCCAGATTTGCCCGGCGCTGTTCACCAGCCGGCAACGCTGCCACATAATTACGGTAGCCGGTCTCATCCAGAATTTCCTGCAATAAACGATGAATCGGTGTATACGGAATCCGCTGACGAAATTTCTGCAGCATTTCCTGAAAGGCAATAATTTTCTCTGATACAGGCAGCATCTGTTCCACACACTGATAAAACGGCATTCCCGGATATTCCGACCGAATCTGTGCCAGTTCCTCCGATGAAAACTTTCCAAAATAGGATTTCATCACCGCTGCCAGTGGAATATCCTGATACGGATTATCCAACACACGCAACAGTGAAAGCACGGTCTGTACTTCCGTTGCCGAAAAATAGCCTGTTTTGGACGCAACGATCAGCGGAATTCCTTCCTGCTCAAACACTTTCTGATAGGTCTCTGCCCAACCGGACATGGAACGCAGTAACAGTACAATATCCTTGTACGTGATTTCCGGTATTTCCTGTGTCTCCACCAGTTCCCGGATCCGACCTGCCACAGCCGCTGCTTCCTGTTCCCGTCGTTCCATGCCGCTCTCCTGGGAAGGAACAAGCAAAAGCTCCGGCTTACAGCAATCCGCATTCTCATAATCCGGATACACCGCTCCTGCATACAAAGCTGCCTCCGCATCATATGCCACATTTCCCAGATTTTTTTCCATCAGCGGATAAAAAATATCATTTACCGCTTCCACCACTTCCCGGCGGCTTCGGAAATTTCGGTGCAGGTCAATGCGCTGCTGACTGCTCTCCTCGGTGCTGAACCGATGATATTTGTCCATAAAAAGCTCCGGTCGCGCCAGCCGGAACCGATAAATACTCTGCTTGACATCACCAACCATAAACAGGTTTTCGTTTCCATTTTTCACACCGGAAACCGCTGTCAGCAATGTTTCCTGTACATAGTTGCTGTCCTGATACTCATCAATCATAACTTCCCGATACTGCTGTTGATATTCCAGCGCCGTTTCGGTCAGCTCTTTCGTTTCCGAATCCACCAGTACACGCAGCGCATTGTGCTCAACATCCGAAAAATCCAGCATATTTTTCTTCTGCTTTTCTTCCTGAAAACGATCAGAAAATGCCTGCGTCAGTGTCACCAGCATCCGCACCATTTTGGACGTCTGTGTCAGACGCTCTAACTGCACCTCCAGCATTGTCGCAAAAATTGTCTTTTTCCACTTGTCAATCTGATCCTTCATCCGCTTGCGCCCGGACATTACCGCGTCTTTTTTTGCCACACTGCCTTCGTATTTTCCAGATCTTCCGATATTTTTAAAATCAATGGCAGAAATGGCTGCCTGCCACTGAGAAAAATGTTCACATTTTCGCAAATTTTCCAACTGCCGCAGGTCATCGGCAATGGATGCCTCATACATATATGGTCCATCCGGCTCCTGTGTCAGCTCCAGCAATTTTTCCTGAGCAGTGATCAGATCCTCCACACGTACATTTAAATATGACAGAAAATCTCTGATCCAGCTTTTTTCTTCCAGTTCCGCTTCATTGGCGGCTTCATATTGCTGCACACAGGTCTCCAGCCATTCCTTCGGCCACGGATAGCTTTCCGCATAATTATATAATTTCAGGATCATTTCTTTGATTTGTAAATCGTTTTTTGCACCGGAATAACTGTCTGCAAACCGCAAAAACTCCGGATCTGCCTTTTGATAAAAATCTTCCAGAACCGCCTCACAGACATCCTCACGAAGCAGTTTCAGCTCTCCTTCATCCGCAATGCGAAATCCCGGTTCCAGATCAATTTTGTGAAAATGATCCCGCAGAATCCGGATGCAGAAACTGTCAATGGTAGTGATCTGTGCATTGTGCACCAGCGTCAGCTGCCGCTGCAAATGCTGGTTATACGGATCCTGTTCCAATGCGTTCTCAATAGCGGCACCGACACGCTCCCGCATTTCTGCTGCTGCCGCATTGGTAAAGGTCACAACCAGCAGGCGGTCAATATCCAGCGGATCTGTTTCATCCGTTACCATAGAAATAATACGCTGTACCAGCACCGCTGTTTTTCCGGAACCGGCAGCCGCAGAGACAAGCAGACTCCGGTTTCTCAGATTGATGACTTTTTCCTGTTCTTTTGTCCACTTAACGCTCATCCGGCAGACCTCCTTCCCGATAAATTTTCGCCCACACATCTTCATCCTTTAATTTCTTATTTTTTTCATAGGTGAATCCCTGAATTTTCGGATCAAAGCCACACACACTATGATACGGACAGTGATCGCAGCCGGTTTTCTGCTCCATCTGAAACGGTCGGATATCAATATCACCAGACAGGATTTTTTCTGCCGCATCACAGATCTTTCGATTCACAAAGGCTGTCATCGTCTGAAAATCCCTGCGTCCGGCTCCCGATGTTCCCTTTTTCGCAGGTGTTCCATCCGTTTTCAGTGTCAATGGAAGGACTTCCGATCTGCCCGCCAATCCTACATCCATCTGCTGATAAACTTCTGGTTCCAGACTGATCAGACCATTCAGACGCAGTTCACTTAAGATATGTTCCATGATTTTTTCTTCATCTTCACCATCTGCGTCCACCATCGGATCATCCATTCGATAGTAAAAAATACCCGCTGGAACAATCTCTTTTCCCGGATGTGTTTTTTTCAGCTGCTCCATGGCGGCATTCAGATACACCACAAGCTGCAACTGCTGTCCGTAATACAGATTCAACAACTGAAACGTTGTTTTTCCGGATTTATAATCAATGATGCGGACATATACGGCATCCTCCGTCTCCCGGGTGTCCATACGGTCAATTTTTCCTATCAGACGCATCTTATGCTCCGCATCCAGCATCATATTTTCCACATTTAACTCATTTACCTGCACAAAATCCACTTCATAGCCCGCCGGTTTGAAAGTTCCATGCCGGATCTGTTCCGTCAGCGCCCAGATACTGCGCTTCATGATCCGATAGATCCGCTCCAATACATAGGCACTTCTGGCAGATTCCAGCAAGGATTCATTTGGCATGGAAAGAACTGCTTCCTGCATAGCGGTTTGCAGCAAGTTTTCCTGTTCCGGTTCTGTGATGGTATACCAGTCATAGGATTTTTCCAGACCTTCACAATACCGCTGCAAAATCTCATGAAACATGCTTCCCATATCCAACGCCGCAAAACTGTAAGTCTCCCGTTCAGACAATTTCAAACCATATTCCAGAAAATGTGCATAGGCACAACGGGCAAACAGCTCCAGTCTGGTCACTGAATTGGTCAGCACCGTTCCATACAATTGCCGCGCGGTCTCGACTGCCAGCTGCTCTCCGGTAAACTGGGAAAATGCCGCTGCAAACAATTCATGTACCACAGATCCCCATTCTTTTGATTCACTCAGATACCGGTGCAACGCTTTCCATTCTTCTGTAATGCTTCCTGCTTTCGCCTGTGTCAGACCGGAAATATAAGTCTCCAGACTGCTTTTTGGTGAAACCGGTGTTCCGGATGCATCTGCTTCTATTTCCTCTACAATCACATTTGGAAACAGCTTCTGCACCGTGCCGATCAGGTAGGACGGGCGTGTCGCCTTCTGCTGCGTATCCATTCTGGCATACGTCAGATACAGTGCCTCTGACGGTTTTGTCATGTTCAGATACAGATAAAACCGCTGCAAAAAGGACTGTTCTCTGGCAGTCGGTGACAACTGCAGCTTCTGCTCCTCGATCAGTTCCCGGTCATACTGGGATAAAATTCCACCATTTGCCGTACTTTTCGGAATCGTGCCATCATTTACGCCAAGGAAAAAAAACACTTTAATGCCTTCCAGACGGGTTCGCTCAATATCTCCCAGAATCACACAGTCCGCTCCCGGTGGAATTGCTCCTACTTTTGCCGATGCAAAGCCTTCTTCCAGCACGTCCGCATAATCCCGGATGGACAGTTTTTCCTCTCCCAGCAGATCTACCAGTTTATCTAGCAGATCGATCACGATTTTGTAAATCTGTCGATACTGAGATGCCAGCAATTCTTCTCCAGCTTCCTCAAAGGCTTCCTGCTGCTCTTTCATCTGTTCTTCCAGATGTAACCCACAGAGCAAATCATACAATGCCTTTGTCATTTCGGATACCGTAACTTCTTTTTCTGACGCTGCCAGATAAAACGGCTCTAACATTTTCCAGAATCGCTCCCGCAGCGCATTGGCGCGCGCCAGCTCCTGCTGCAGTACCTGTTCTTCCACGCGGATTCTGCCGGTATGACGCATAGGTTTCAAAAATTTTTTCTTCCACTTAGATGCTCCGCGAATGCCCCGCGCCAGCACATAGTTTTCCAGAAAATCAATGTTTTTTTCCGTAAACCCGGACAGATCGGTTCGGAAAAATCGAAATACACTTTCATAGGAAAAATCTTTTTCTACCATTTCTAATACGGCACGGATCAGTTCGATACATGGATGATACAGAATCGACGTTTTGGTATCGACGAAATACGGAATATCATATAATTCAAAAATAGATTTTGCATACTTTTCATAACATTCCACATCCCCGCATACAATGGCGCATTCATGATAACGATAATTTTTCTCCCGCATCAAATGTGACAATTTCCATGCAGCAAAGATAAGTTCTTCCCTTGGTGTTGCCAGTGAATAAATGCGTAACGATTCCCCGCATTTTTCCTCATATCTGTGGCTGCGCACCCGGAACAGATTCTGTTCCAGATGTGCCAGCACCGGCGATTGCGCCAGACGGCTATTTTCATCAACTGGTAAAAATACCGGTTCTTCTACAATATATGTTTCTTCCTTTGCCGCCCGCAACAATGCCGCCGTCATTTTCCGGCTCATGTAAAACAGATCCTGAATTCCGTGATCTGCCAACGGATCTTCCCGCACATCCATTGTCACTGTCACATACATATCCTTTACCACATGCATACAGCGATGCAGCAATTTCATCTGCACCGGAGTAAATCCGGTAAATCCGTCAAATACAAACACTGCATCCCGCAGCAATTTGGAATCATCCGCCGCTTCTGCCAGTACATCCAGTACTCGCTCCGCTGTCACGTACTGTCCCTGCAGATATTCCTCAAAAGCCGCATACATGGTATGCACGTCCGATAATTTATAATACAGATTGGAATCCGGTTTTAACTGATGCAAAAAATCTTCCAGTTCTTCTACGGAAATATCATACTGCATCAGCTCAGAAATCATGGATTTCAGCTCATTGATATACCCCATTTTTCGGATATTTCCACGTAAAACCGTCAGCTCTTTGCCTTTTTCCTCTGCAATTTTACGCAATACCAGACTTTTTCCGGTTTCTTCCATAACCGTGTTCTGAATGCCAAGTTCATCAAAAATACGATATGCCAGACGTTCAAAACTGACCACATCAATGTTTACGATTACATGATTTTTGGATCGGCGTACCAGCTCCCTCTGTGTCTGCATTGTAAACTGCTCCGGAACAATGACATAAAAATTGCGCCTGCGGTCTGCCTGCGCCATCTGAATGACTTTTTCATAAATATAGGTTGATTTTCCACTGCCGGAATTTCCGTAAATGAGCTGTAATGCCATGATTTTTTGCTCCTGTTCTTTTTCCACTTATTTTTCAACAATCCCACAAAAAAGTAAGATACCCTATCGTTTATTATAAGGTATCTTACACGTTTACGCTATTATTCTTTTAAATTTCGTACCACTTAATCTCATTTGCATCAAGGTGTAATTCAAAGCTGCTTCCGTCTCCGCGGTAAACAACTGTGTCCTGCGGCTCGTAAGTATTATTAACAACACAATATTTGCCATTTGCCACATACGCATGTACATCCACGTTGAAGTTCTCAGAATACCATTTTCTTAAGTTTGCCTCATCGTGGCAGCTGTACATAACACTTCGATGCAGGATTCGTGCATTTTCGAAAGAATATGGCAGACCGCTGATGTATACAGAACGTCCTTTTCCAAACTCATGCACTGCCATCTGAACTTCTTTGTCGCGCTGAACCAGAATCTCGGTATCCTCACGGGCAAACATGCTCTTCTTGCCTTCTCCGAAGTCGACATCTTTTGTGCAGTCCTCTAAAATAAAGTGATCCGGATGATTTTCCCAGTTATATTTGTCATAATTTAAAGTAAATCCGGTCTCTTTTTCCACACCGATCACATTGCCAAGCTGAATGTATCTGCCCTGATGCTGATGTCCGGTCGGCTCTCCGACACCGATAAATCCACCGCCGTTGTATACAAATTTCTGGATAGCCTCTACGATCTGCGGATCTTCCCATTCGTAACCACCGGTATGTGCGGTATCGCCATCACCTACGTTGATAATAACGTCAATGTCATTTAAAATATCTGCATTTGCACGGATATCGTCAAAGCTGATGAATTTTACATCATACGGTGCGCCGCTCAGTGCTTCAATGACACCTGCATAACTGTAGTTCTGTTTCTGATACAATGCATGATGAACCATATGGCAGCCCCAGGAACGCATTTTGCCCCAGCTGTTCAATACTGCAACGGTTTTTACACAATACGGTGTGGTTCCTTTTGCATTTTCATACAGCAGACGGAACTCATCGCAGACACTCTCAATATAATCGATGAATTCCGGGAATTCGCAGGCCAGTTTCAGATATCCGCCGTATCCGATACGGTCGATCGGTTTACGCAGGATTGCTCTTCTGGCTGTTACCCAGTTTTCTTTTGCTTCTTTTACCGGATCACCGCCCTCATGGAAGGTATCCGGGAAGAAATACGGTAAAAATCTGCCTTCTCTGTATTTTACACCTTCCACATCACTGATCAGACGCAGGGTAGAACCGTTTCCGACACTTCCTACCAGTGCATCCAGACCGATGGTCTTGAACTCATCCATAAACGGCTCGGTTCCGATCCAATGATCGCCAAGGAACATCATAGCTTCTTTGCCTTCCTCATGAGTAATGTCTACCATTTCTTTGGCAAGTTTTGCAACTTCTCTGCGCTGGAATGCCTGGAAATCCTTGAATTCTTTGGATGGAATACGGTACTGATTGTTGAAATATCCCTGATCAATGATGTATTCCGGGCGGAATTTGTAACCAACTTCTTTTTCAAACTGATCTAAAATGTATGGGCTTACACTGGCAGAATATCCGTACCAGTCAACATATTTTTCCCTTGCAAGCTCGTCAAATACAAGCGTAAACTGATGGAAAAATGTGGTATAGCGGATGACATTGACATGCGGATTTGCTTTACAGAATTTCCGCAGACGCTCCATACTGAATTTATGTGTCTTTGGCTGACGCACATCAAATGTGATCTGATGCTCTACGTCTTTCCAGTCGTTGACAACGGCATTGTACATGTGCACCGGATCCCACATAATATAAGCCAGAAAACTTACGGTATAATCATGGAATGGTGTCGCCGGATCAATGGTCACATCTCCGGTCTCTTCGGAATAAGACCAGTTATCACAGCTTACTACTTCACCAGTGGTACGGTCGATGACTTCCCACCAGCGGCGAATGTCATCGTGGCTGTTTACTTTCAGCATTTCCGGATAAATACCGGTCATCAGATGAATGGATAATTTTCCAGATTCAGCAGTATAAAATTTTGTCATGATATAGCACTGCTGAATCTCATCCGGATTGGCTTTTGCCCACTCGTTATCCTTTCTCGTTGTATAATAAGTAGAATACACTTTCGCAGCTACATCTTTTAATCCTTCCGGGTAATCGGTTCCATCGCAGTCACGAATGGCATCTGCTCCCCAGCGTTTCATCAGTTCCAGTGTCTCCGGAACGACATCAATATCTGTCGGGATTGTTACACGACCTGTCAGTTTCTGATCTCCCATTTTCGTTTTTCCTCCTCATGAATTTTGTCAGTCATTTATTTCAGACTGATTAACTGTACTTATTGTACCATTAAATTGGTGGGATTTCATCTGGGATTTGTACAAAAATGAAATTGAAACTTGTAAAAAAAAGAAGTGATTCGTGGCTGTTACGGTTCGTTGTGAAAAGTGGAACTTTTTTAGTTTGTTTTGTGGCTATTTTTGTAAGTTGTACAAAATGGAACACTATTTAGTTTGTTTTGTGGCTATTTTATAGGTTGTGAAAAGGCAGAGTCAGATTTGTCTCGGTCGCTAACAATCGCTCCCAGAGGAAAATCTGACTCTGCCTTCTTGTACGTTTATGAAATAATGCAACAAAAAATTGCTATCTATACAATACTCTTACATAAATTCAAGTCGAACGCACGTGAGACTTGGTGCGTGATTCTGGTCAGCGAAAGCTGACATATTCTTCTCAGAATCACTGCACATCCCCGCGGAGCGTTTATCTCAGTCGGAGATTGTACTCCCACTGAGAAAGACTTGTTATTACTCACCACTTGCAGAAGTGGGAGTCTTCTCGACTGAGATAAATATGTTCAAAAATTTTTGCCATTTTTACAATATAAAATACTGCATGTATTAGATATGGCTACTTTGTATAAATTGAACGATACTTATCTGGTTGCAAGGAAATATCCAATAACTGCAACGCCAAGTACGATTCGGTACCAGCCAAACGCTTTGAAATCATGTTTTTTGATGTAAGACATCAGGAACTTGATCGCGATAATGGAAAGTACGAATGCTACGATCATACCGATTGCAAGTAATGCAACTTCTGAGGAATTAAATCCACCGTCGTATTTCAAAATCTTGATCGCGCTTCCGCCAAACATTGCCGGTACCGCAAGAAAGAATGTAAATTCTGCTGCCGCTGTTCTGGAAATACCAAGCATCAAAGAACCAACGATAGTAGAACCGGAACGGGATGTTCCCGGAAAGATTGCAGCAATCATCTGGAACACACCGATCATAAATGCCTGACCATAGGAAATATCATCGATAGAATCTACTCTTGCGACTTTGTTTTTGTTCGCACTCTCTACAAGAATAAATACAACACCTACTAAAATCAACATGATTGCTACGGTCTGGTAATTGTAAAAATATTTGGTAAATACGTCATCCCAAAGGATTCCAACCACACCTGCCGGAATGGATGCAACGATGATTTTTACCCACATCTTACATTTTCTACGGCTGATATGTAAGCCATGGTTGGTTGATAACGGAATCAACTTGTTCCAGTAAATAACTACTACCGCAAGAATTGCGCCCAGCTGGATCACTACCAGAAACAGATCCAGAAATTCCGGACTCACTTTTAATTTTACGAATTTGTCAAGCAAGATCATATGGCCGGTACTACTGATTGGAAGCCATTCTGTGATACCTTCCACTACACCAAACAATATTGCTTTTAATACTTCAATCATTGTTAACATATTAAAATTCCTTCCTAGTTTTTATTAACTACTTAATTTTTATGCCTAGAAGATTCTAACATGCTTCCAATAATATCTCAACTTAATTTTTTATGAGTATTTCTTTTCCAAAACCTAAACAAACGCTCTGTTACTTCCAACTGTTCACTTCCTGTTTTAAATTTTTTCAAAGTTACCACATCACAGACGTTTTTCTGAGTTTTTAACAATCTCTTTTAGTTTTCAAATATATGTTCTAACCAAATCTGTGCCAGATTAATCCAGCTCTGACATTCTTTCTGCACACCGATACCGTTGGCACGACAGGTTTCCTCATTTGCCAGAGACAGCCCATGTCCTCCTACCGGGTAAATATGCAATTCTGCTGACACGCCATGCTCCAGACAGGCCTGAAAGAAATACAGTGAATTTTCCACCGGAACGGTATCATCTGTCGCCGTATGCCATAAAAACGTTGGTGGTGTCTGCTCTGTCACCTGATTTTCCAGAGACAATTCCGCTTTCTTTTCCTCACAGGCATCACCCAGCAGATTACGGAAAGAACCTTCATGTGCCTTTTCTCCAGATGTAATAACAGGGTAGCATAACAGTAATCCGGCAATTTTAAGCTGTTCGGATGTCGTTGCCATTGCGTCTGCAAGCCATTTCTGATGCCAGGAGACACCGTAATCTGCTGCCAGATGACCACCGGCAGAACATCCCTGCACGACAATTTTCTCCGGATCGATGTGGCACTCTTCCGCATGTTTTTTCAGATACAATACACTTCCTGCCACCTGCAGCAATGCTGCCGGATAGCGCACCGGACTGACACTGTAGCGCAAAATGGCTACGTGATATCCCATGGCAAGAAAACGCATTGCCACCGGTTCTGCCTCACGATCAGAAGTCATTTCATATCCGCCTCCCGGACACATCAGAATAACCGGTCTTTTCTCATCCGGACGCATCTCAATGGAGCTGTCCAGAAAATAGGTGTATAAATATCCCGTAGCATCCATGCCCGGGGTTTTGATCTCGATTTTATTGTGTATCATGTTTTTTACCTTCTTCCTTACGCCGTATACTATGGGAAATTATCTGTTGCTTCCCCTCCAATAACCTGTCCAAGCATCTTCCTCTATTATACGGATTTTGATGTAAAAAATAAACAGAATTTCTCATAAAAAAATCGCTGGATATTCTTTTTAAAATATCCAACGATTTTTATTTCTATATTTCTGGAAGTGACAATTCTGTATTACCGTTCCTTACATAACCTTACCATTGACAACACGATAGGTTCTGCCGCCAATTCTCACATTGCCGTTACGTGAAAAGTCTACTTTTCCTCCTCGGATATACCATCTGCCATTTCTGTTGCTTCCGATTCCGGTAAAGCTAAAGTCTACTTTTCCTCCTCGGATGTACCACCAGCCGTTTTCATTTTTCTCTACGCTGTTGCAGTTGAAGTCGATGATTGCTATTATATGTCCGGTTTTTTATGAATCTTTTTCATTTATTTCCTTACACATGCCCCGATACCATCTGCTTTTCTGGTGATTATAATCCAGTGCAATGCACCGGTCAAAATCCTCTTTGGCTGCTTCATATGCTCCTGCACCAAGGTTTGATAAGCCTATCAGATAATAGCAATGTGCCTTGTTTTTCACCGTCAGGTCATCTTCAAAAATCAAGAAATCCGGAAGTGATACCGCGAAAAAGTCATCTTCCACCTGATCGTACAGATGCCGTTCCCCGTAGTCCTGTAATTTGTTCAGGCAGGTATGATACTGCTTCATCTGGTTTAACTTTTTACTTGCCAGTGCCTGATACAGAATCATATCTGCCGGCTGATCATAATAATACATTGCACCCGCCGGTTCATTGTCACCAATCTGTGCCAGTTCAAAATACTTCTGCGCCTCATCCTGTCGATTCAGATGTTCCTGTACCACACCAAGTTCATAATAAATGTCATTATCCTTGGTTCCTTCCAAACGTCCTTCACCCAGATTTTCCGGATATTGCAATGCCTGATTCAGTAACTGCTCCGCACGTTCATAATCATTCTGCTGCATTGCTTCTCTTGCCAGTGCCGTCAGTGCAATCTTATACTGACCAGAAATCCGACCTTCTGCACCTTCCCATGGACGGAAGGAATGACTCATAATCAGATCATAGGCTTTCTGTGGTTCCCCGTTCAGGTTGTAAAGTGTCACCCACTCCAGCATCGCATCATCCCGCTCTCTGATCAGTGCTTCCCGCGCTTCATACTGTTTTAAACGTTCTTCAAACGGCACACCAAGTTTCTTATATAACTGATCCAGCTCCAAAAATACACGGCTGTCTGTTTCGTCCAGCGCAAAAGCCTGCTCCAATTCCTTGCGGGCTGCCTCGGCATTCTGACGTTTGTTATAATATGCAATTGCCAGATTTCGATGTACAGTTGGATAAGATGCATCCAACATGATGGACTGCTCCCAAAGTGTGATTGCACGATCATACTGCAATTTATCATAATACAAGTTACCTAAATAATAGTAGGCTTTTGCTCCTTTTGGATTTGCAACGATTGCCTGCTCTAATACTGCAATGTCCTCCAATTTATTCGGGAAACAGTAATCTGGTGCACACTGTTCTGCTCTTTCATATAATGTATTTATTATATCTTTGCTGTTTTCTGCATTGGCTTTCTGGCACAATTCCATTGCTACTCCATCATTTTCTCTATTGATAGTCATATTTTCTTTAACAAATGCACCTAAATTCTGCTGATAATATGCCTGATAGTAATAAATCATCGGCTGCTGCACAGCGCAACATTTCAATATGCAAATTGCCTCCTCCAGACAACCGTATTCTGCATAATCTCTTGCTGTCTGCAAATATGTCTCATAAAAACCTCTGCTTCGCTCCTGAAATTCATCTGCATCTTTTTCTGCTAAAACATTTTCAAACAGTGTCACATAATCAAAAGCATCTAATTCCAGATTCTCTGCTCTCCACTTTTCTGCTGCTTCCACACGATTTAATTTACGCAGTAATACAGCTTTCAATCCTCTTGCCTTGACATTGTGACTGTTTTTTACCAGACTGAGCTCCACAAGTTCCAATGCATGCTCATATTCATCATCCCCACACGCAATACAAGCCAGATAATAATAGGACATTTCCTGCTGTGCATTTGTCCATGCCGCCTTATAAAAAGCATCATACGCTTCTTCTTTTCTGCCCTGATAAAACAGCACAAGTCCCAGATTATAGTAAGGCTCACTGTCATATGGATTCGGACTCCGCCAGGTTAAACGTTTAATTGCCGCACGAAAATGTTTTTCCGCTTCCGCAAACTGTCCCCGCCGCATCAGAAGCATACCGTAGGCCTGATTGATTCGAATGTCTCCCGGATCCCGTTTCAAGCCTTCCAGATAATATGGATCCGGTCGCCAAGTTGCATGCCGATGCTGCTCAATATGCTGTGCCGTCAAAAGCAGTTCTTCATTTGTCAAAATTTCTTCCGGCTTCTTTGCTGCCTCCGCCGGCTCACCAAGCTTCGGAATCGTTTCCTCTTCCGGCTCGTATGCCACCAGCAGTCTGCCGTGTCCATAAACTGACACTTTCAGTTCCTGTACTTTTTTTGCTGACACCGGAATAATTTCTTCGTAAGTTTCCACAGGAGACAGTTTTGTCTGTCCTCGGAATACTTCTGTCCCATTCTGCTCCAGCACGATTTCCGCATCCGCATATTCTTCTGTTGCGTATACGACGATTTTTGCGCCTTGTGAAGTCAGTTCCAGATTCAAAGCCGCATAAATCGAAGCATTTTTTACCCCTCCCACTTTTTTATACGGCATAAAATACTGGGTAAATACTTTTTCCTCAAACGGTTTCAACCAACTGAAATCCGGCTGATTTTCTGTGTATACACCAGTCATCAGTTCGATGTACGGACCATCTTCATCCGTCAGATTGCGATCCCAGGCTTTTCCGAACTCGCCACATCCCCAGGTCCACTGCTTTTTGCCCGGTGAAAAATGATGATCTGCTACATGGAGCAGTCCGGCTTCTTTTTTATAATCGTAACCGCCCACAAAATCATATTTTGACGTTTCCGCCATGTAAGAGGTCGGAACCGGAATATTTTTGTATCTGGAAATGTCAACCCCTTCGCTGTAATCGTGTTTATAATATTCTCCTTTTGCAATCGGAAATCTTGAAACTGCGCGTTTTCCATGATCGTACACGGTATGTACATCTGGTGGAAAAATCGACTGCGTATATTCATTGACGGAAACCGCTGGATTTGCCCACCACAAAAATGTCTGCGGAAGCGGTGTCCGGTTGTAAAGCTGTCCCCGGATTTCGATATAAGCTTTTCCCGGATACAAGGTAAAGGAAGTCATTACTTTTGTGCCGTACATCTGATCCACATCTCCCACCAGCAGTGTCACACTGCCATCCTCATGGGTTTCTGCCAGATGATCCACCGGCATGTATGTCGTTGGACGGTGATGCTGCGGCCAGTTAAATTCGATACCACCGGAAATCCACGGACCGGCAAGTCCCACCAGCGCCGGTTTGATCACATGGTTATAATATACAAAATCATAATCATTCGTTTTGTCGTATGCGCGCTGGATTCGTCCACCAAGTTCCGGCAAGATCATAACCTTCAGATATTCATTTTCCAGATATACTGCATGCCAGATCTTGTCTTTCTTTTCATGACTGATTTTTTCTGTGGTCGGATACGGATATACTTTTCCTGAACTTCCCTGATATACTCGTTTTTCCAGAAACATCGGATTTTTGTCCGGTGCACCGATCTCATAAGTTGGAATCACTACATCTTCTTCCCAGATTTTTGCATATTTTGCTGTTTCCATATTTTCCCATCCTTTCTGATTACTTCTCCTGTTATCGTTTCTGTGTAAGCTCACTTTTTTGCCCTTTTTGATTATCTGTCCCATAATTCTCAGCTTTTTGTTGTAAGCAAATTTTAAAAGTGCATTTCTAATATTCATCTAATCATTATCAATTTCTTGCTCTCATTATATTCCATACAGTTCCCGTTTTCATTCGATTTAATTGCTGTTCCATTGTAAAAAATTGCTTTTGACAGAAGCTGATAAAACACGTATACTTACAGTAATTACTAAAATTGTAAATTGAACACATGAGATTGTTAATATGCAATTCTTATCAGCAGATACTTATATATTGTTTTTAGAATTGCTACACCCTACAAACAAATTCAAGCAAAACAAAACCATTTGCAACAATATTTTTTGCAAAGCGTTTTACAATTTTCTAAATTTCAATACTCGGGAGGTCCCTATGATATCTTACGAAACGCACGTTCTGCCAAATTCCGATTACTACGTATACACCCCAAGCACCCTGGCAAAAAAACTGTTTTTCTATCCAATCTGTACCGGATCATTCCGTTACGAAAGTGGCTACCGACTGGCGCGGGATTCTTACGATAGCTTTCTGCTGATGTATATTTTAAAGGGAACCTGTTTTGTAACGGTGGATGATCAGACAATGCAGGCCACGGCAGGTCAGCTTATCCTTCTGGATTGCTATGCGCCACATGTCTACGGTACAGATTCCGGTTTTGAAGCTCTCTGGCTGCACTTTGACGGTCCGATAGCGCGCAATTTTTACGAAACAATTGTGCCCGAAAAAGGATCTCTGCTCTATCCAGCGCACCCGGATGCCATTTACAGATTCCTCTATAATATCTACGATACTTTCCGCAGCCGTGCACCAATTGCAGAAGATCAAATTTCCGGCACGATCACAAATATCCTGACGGATTTGTTAACTGCTGAAACGACACAGCATGCAACCCGCAAAACTCAAACCGATATATCAGATGCCATCTCGCACATTAACAAATATTTTTATAAATCCATTACCCTTCAGGAATTAGCGGATATTGCAGCATTGAGTCCATACTATTTTTCCCGGGTATTTGCCAGAGAAACAGGCATGACTCCACACAAATATCTCATTACTACCCGCATGGCAAATGCAAAATTTTTACTGAAAACAAGTCAGATGTCGGTGAAAGAAATTGCAATTCGTTCCGGTTTTTCTGATGAGAGCGGATTTTGTACTGCTTTTAAGAAACAGGAAGGCATGACACCAAATGAATATCGCAATACTGTTTGTTAACATTTCTTGCTATTATCTTTTCTAATGTTAACCTGAAATTATTTTATAGGTTGACAATTAACTTTATTCTGATTATACTAAGCAACAGAATCATATATTTCAAAGGAAAACACTGGCAATGCTGACGGATCATATGATTCCGAAAATGATTTTATTCTCACATCGCCCTGCAAATTTCATTTGAAATGACATTCTGAACACGATTCTATATGCAAGAATGGAGAATTGATTATGAATATCACTGAACTTACCAAAGAAATTATAAACGGACGCCGCCTGACCCGCGATGACGATCTGTCTTTTTTTGAAACTGCAGATCTGGAAGAACTGGCAGCCGGCGCAAATGAAATCCGACAGGCATTATGTGGAAACGCCGTAGATCTGTGTACCATCATCAACGGTCGTGCCGGAAAATGTTCGGAAAACTGCAAATTCTGTGCGCAGTCATCCTTTCACCACACTTCCTGTGAGACTTATGGCATGTTAGACACCGATGTCGTCCTCGCGGACTGCCGCGCAAGAGAAGCTGCCGGCGTACATGCATACTCCATCGTTACTGCCGGAAGAACTGTGGAAGGCGAAGATCTGGAAAAACTGATCCACACCTATGAAGAATTACGTAAAAACAGTAAACTTCGTCTGTGTGCTTCCCATGGATTGCTGTCACCGGAAGCATTTTTCTGTCTGAGAGATGCAGGTGTCACCATGTATCATACAAACATCGAAACATCCAGACGCAATTTTCCAAATATTTGTACCACACATACTTACGACGATAAAATCCATGAGATCAAACTGGCACAGGCAGCAGGACTGGCAGTCTGTTCCGGCGGCATTATCGGCATGGGTGAAACATTTGCTGACCGTTTGGATATGGCAGTATCTTTATCAGAGCTTGGCATTGTATCCATCCCGATCAATGCATTGATTCCGGTTCCGGGAACTCCGTTTGCTGAGCTTCCACCACTGACCGAAGATGACATTATCCGTGCGGTTGCAATGTTCCGCTACCTGAATCCGGATGCATATATCCGAATGGCAGCAGGACGCAGTTACTTCAAAGACGGTGGACGCCGGTTGTTTGAAGCAGGTGTCAACGCCACCATCACCGGTGACATGCTTACCACTGTCGGAAATAACACGAAGCAGGATCAGGAAATGCTTACCGATATGGGATTTCAGATATAAGAAATGGAGAATGATTTATGAACAACACAGCAGCGAAAACAAACTCAAAATTTACGATTCAACAGATTGCTATGATTGCAGTCATGACCGCAGTAACTTGTGTACTGGCACCACTTTCTATTCCAATTGGTCCGGTGCCGATTTCACTTACCAACCTTGTCATTTATTTTTCACTGTTCATTCTGGGAACGAAAAAAGGAACCATCAGCTACCTGATCTATCTTCTGATCGGTCTGGTTGGAATCCCGGTATTTTCCAGCTTTACCAGCGGTCCTGGCAAACTCTTTGGACCAACCGGTGGTTACCTGATCGGATTTATCCCGCTGGCACTGATCGCAGGCTTCTTTATCGATCATTTTCGTAACAAAAAAGCTCTCTGCTTCCTTGGCATGATCCTTGGAACTGCTGTATGCTATGCACTTGGAACCGCTTGGCTTGCTGTTCAGGCACATATGGGATTCCAGGCAGCACTTATGGCAGGTGTTATTCCGTTCCTGCCGGGTGATTTTATTAAAATGATCCTTGCACTGCTGATTGCACCACAGATCCGCAAACAGTTGGATGCAGCGGGACTGGCACGTTAATAAACTGCCAGATGCTATATTAGATTTGTGATCAAATTCCACTGCTAATATAAATTTGTTATATATCTGATGTAAGTTATCTATTTTTGACTCATACACCTTAATATTTCATACCAAAAAGAAGATCTCACGATGCTTGTATTCCTGCTCACCCAGACAGGATTCTAGCAATTACGTGAGATCTTCTTTTTTATTCAAATCTATTATTTTTTACTCAATTACCAAAAACGGAAATACTTTTTCTATTTACTTCACCAACAATAATAGTACATAATCAGCCGCATCTTCTATACAATCAGATTAACTGATTCATGCTTTTTTAATTCATCTCAGTCGGAGATTGTACTCCCACTGAGAAAGACTTGTTATTACTCACCACTTGCAGAAGTGGGAGTCTTCTCGACTGAGATAACCGCCAAAAACATCTTATTTTGCGCGCAAAAAAGACCTGCAAATCTTCTTTCGAAGACTTACAGGTCTTTAAACTCATTTTCATCATACGAACTGTCTGATTATGGTCTATGATACTTATTTTGCGTAATCTGTTACTCGGCTTTCACGAATAACATTTACCTTAATCTGACCCGGATATTCCAATTCAGCTTCAATCTGTTTTGAAACGTCTCTAGCCAGAAGTACCATATCTGCATCACTGATCTGCTCAGGTACAACCATAATACGAACTTCTCTGCCCGCCTGAACTGCAAAAGATTTGTCTACTCCCTTGAAACTGTTTGTGATATCTTCCAGTTTCTTTAATCTGTTTGAATATGTTTCCAGTGTCTCTCTACGTGCACCCGGTCTTGCTGCGGAAATCGTATCTGCAGCCTGTACCAGACATGCGATCAAGCTCTCCGGCTCAACATCGCCATGATGAGCTTCTACTGCATTGATAACGGTAGGGGACTCTTTGAACTTTCTACAAAGCTCAACGCCCAACTGGATGTGAGAACCTTCCATCTCGTGGTCAACAGATTTACCGATATCATGCAGAAGACCTGCACGTCTGGCAACTCTGACATCCACACCGATCTCTGCAGCAAGCAGTCCACTTAACTGTGCTACTTCGATGGAATGTTTTAATGCATTCTGACCATAGCTGGTACGGAATTTCATACGTCCAAGGAGACGTACCAGTTCCGGATGAATGCCATGTACACCTACTTCAAGTGTAGCGGCCTCACCTTCCTCACGGATCATACTCTCTACTTCTTTCTGTGCTTTCTCTACCATCTCTTCGATTCTGGCCGGATGGATACGTCCATCTACGATCAGCTTCTCAAGAGCGATACGTGCCACCTCACGACGGATTGGATCGAAACCGGACAGGATAACTGCTTCCGGTGTATCATCGATGATCAGATCTACACCTGTCATAGTCTCAAGAGTACGGATGTTACGTCCCTCACGACCAATGATACGTCCTTTCATCTCATCATTTGGAAGCTGCACAACAGAAATTGTAGTTTCGGCAACATGATCGGCTGCGCATTTCTGAATCGCATTTACTACGTATTCTTTTGCTTTCTTTCCAGCCTCTTCCTTTGCCTGATGCTCCATTTCCTTGATCAACTTTGCAGTATCCAGTTTCACATCTTCTTCAACTGTTTTCAGGAGATATTCTTTTGCCTGTTCAGAGGTGAGTCCTGAAATTCGCTCCAGTTCCTGTATGCGTTCTTCATTCAGCTTGGCAACTTCTGCTTTCTGTCGCTTAATCTCTTCTTCTTTTACCGCAAAGCTCTGCTCACGTCGCTCGATAGCTTCCAGTTTTTTATCCAGATTAGCCTCTTTCTGTTCTACACGACGCTCATTACGCTGAATCTCAGATCTGCGGTCTTTAATCTCTTTGTCAAGTTCGTTCTTTGTCTTGATGGACTCTTCCTTGACTTCAAGTAAAGCCTCACGTTTCTTCGTCTCAGCAGATTTCACAGCTTCATCAATAATTGCTCTCGCACGATCCTCTGCACTTCCGATTTTCTCATCAGAGACTTTCTTGAAATGTGCATTAGATGCTACGTAAGTAAGCAAGATTGCAACTACAGCAGTAATTACCACCGCAATGATAATCTGCGCCACAGGAGCACCTCCTTATTTAATTTTCATTGTACATATAACAATTTATATCTGGTATTATGTCATAAATTACAACTATTAAATTTTATACTTTTTTGTGCTTTCTGTCAAGCAAATAATACTAACCAGGGCACTAAACTGTATACAATCCATAACCGTTTCGACACAAAAATCCTTTTCATTTCAGGTAAATAATTCACCCAAAAGCACTTATATACACCGATATACGTAAATTTCCGACTTTGTCCATTATAAAGTAACAAAATCCGCAAACTTCCCTCATTCGATCAGATCCCCATTCGATGCCGGATAGTCTCAGGCCGAAAACCTCTGCGCATCAGATACTGATAAATCCGCTGTTTTTCTTTCTGATCCATCGTTTCCGCATCATAATGCTTCTTTTCCAGCAAACGGTCGATCAGCTGTTCTTCCTCGCCGGAATATTCGTCTTCCAGCGCCTGTTCGATCAGATCTGACGCGACACCGCGCTCATACAGCTTCATTTTTAACTGCAGCCGGCTCTTCTCCGTCTGATGATATCGGATGTATGTACAGGCATAACGATAATCATCTACATAATGGAAAGACTTCACATAATCAATGGCACACTGCACGATTTCCTCCGGATAACCGTTCTCCTGCAACTTCTGACGCAGTTGATACTCCGTCCGTTCCATTCTCTGCAAAATATACAGAGCTCGGCGCTTTGCACGTTTTTCCAAAATCTCCGTACAGATTTCATTCCATTCCTGGTCAGACAGCGTGCCTCCCTCTGTCATGCGATATTTTGCCGCTTCTTTTTCATAAATGGGAAAGGAAAGCCCTCCCTCCAGTCGAATGGTAAGCTTTCCTTTTTTCCCTCTGATAATCTCCTGTATCTGCATTATTCTGCGTCAGTCTGTGCAGCAGCTTCCACAGAAGCATCTGCACCGGCTCCTTCTGCCGTTTCTTCGCCTTCACCATCCAGATGATAGTACGCACGTACTTTTGCTTCGATTTCCTGGCAGATCTCCGGATTCTCTTTCAGGAATTTCTTGGCGTTCTCACGTCCCTGGCCGATTTTCTCGCCGTTGTATGCATACCATGCACCTGATTTATTGACCACGTCTGTATTTGCCGCCAGATCAAGGATATCGCCCTCTCTGGAGATTCCCTGTCCGAATACGATATCAAACTCAGCCTCTTTGAATGGCGGAGCAATCTTATTCTTAACAACTTTGATACGTGTATGGTTTCCAAGAATCTCACCAGCCTGTTTTAAAGCCTCTACGCGACGTACATCCAGACGGATGGATGAATAGAATTTCAACGCACGTCCACCGGTTGTTACCTCTGGATTTCCGAACATAACACCAACCTTCTCACGCAACTGGTTGATAAAAATAACGATACAGTTTGATTTGCTGATTACAGCCGTCAGTTTACGCAGAGCCTGTGACATCAGACGTGCCTGCAGACCTACGTGTGAATCACCCATATCACCCTCGATTTCTGCCTTTGGAACCAATGCCGCAACAGAGTCCACGATCACGATATCCACTGCACCAGAACGAACCATAGTCTCTGTGATCTCAAGAGCCTGCTCACCGTTATCCGGCTGGGAAATATAAAGATTATCAATGTCTACACCGATATTCTTCGCATAAGCCGGATCAAGGGCATGCTCTGCATCAATAAATCCTGCGATACCTCCGCGTTTCTGTACCTCAGCTACCATATGTAACGCTACGGTAGTCTTACCACTGGATTCCGGTCCGTACACCTCAATGATACGTCCTCTTGGCACACCGCCAAGTCCCAGCGCGATATCAAGGCTTAAGCATCCGGTCGGAACAGTCTCCACATTCATATGTACGCTCGGATCTCCCAGTTTCATAACAGATCCTTTACCATACTGCTTCTCAATATGCGCGATTGCTTCGTCCAGCGCTTTTAATTTTGCTTCTTTCTGAACTTCCATTTTATCATTTTTTGCCATACTTTCGTTTCTCTCCTTATCTGAACAGCCTGCGTTCCTGTTACATTTCTTCCAAAAATTTGTCATCAGCTGCAAATAATCGTTCCTGACTGATCATCCATCACACTCATACTTACATCTGCTCATGAACATTGCTCGCATTCATTTCCTGTCTATTTTTATTCAAAAGTGAACATTTGTTCGCGTCTGTTCCTATCATATTATAAATACCTTCAAAAGTCAATCCCGATTATAACATTCTGCCGGGTTCCTGTCACTTAGAAAAAATCGGCCTTTTACTATCTCTGTTTTTTATATTATGTATAACGAAAAACTGTCCGGCATAACACCGGACAGCAATTTTTTTCAATGTATTTTTCCTATGCAAGTGCTTTCTGCAGTTCATCCTCAGTCTGTAATCCAACCGCGCGGTAAGCAACCTCACCGTTTTTGATCACAAGGATGGTCGGGATGCTTGCTACCTCAAACTCACGCGCAAGTTCCATCTGCTCGTCCACGTTTACTTTGCCAAATACTGCAGTATCTGCATTTTTCTCAGCAAATGTGTGGAAGATCGGAGCCTGCATCTGGCATGGTCCACACCAGGTTGCCCAGAAATCAAGCATTACCGGTTTCTCACTGTTTAATACTTTCTCGTCAAAATTTTCAACTGTAACTTCCAGAATTTCCATTTTATTTTCCTCCGTAAACAAAGCAGTATTTCCATATACAAAAAGCATATCATTACTGCAAAACCACTTCCGGTTCACAACATTTTATCTATGCATTTCCGAAAGCAAATTAATTAGTACCAAACTCAGACAGAACCAGACCTTCGTTTCGATCCAGTGTCATGCCAACACTCCATGCATTTACAAAGAGTAATAATGGATTGCCCTTCAGATCTTTGATCTTCTTCATATCAGAAGTACCACTTAAGTGATCCAGGTCAATATCCTTATTTTCAATCCAGCGAATGTGCTCATACGGCAGATTCTCCAGACGAATCTCTACATTATATTCATTTTCCAGACGGAACTTCAATACATCAAACTGCAGGACACCGACAACGCCGACGATGATCTCCTCCATACCGGTATTGTACTCCTGGAAAATCTGAATCGCACCTTCCTGCGCGATCTGGGAAATACCTTTGACGAACTGTTTACGTTTCATGGTATCTAACTGACGCACTCTTGCGAAATGCTCCGGCGCGAAAGTCGGGATTCCCTCAAAAGCGAATTTATCTTTTGCAGTGGTCAGTGTATCTCCGATAGAGAAAATACCCGGATCGAACACTCCGATAATATCTCCGGCATACGCTTCCTCTACGATTTTACGCTCCTGCGCCATCAGCTGCTGCGGCTGGGAAAGTTTCAACTGCTTGTTGCCCTGCACATGGAATACTTCCATGCCTGCCTTAAACTGTCCGGAACAGATACGCATGAATGCGATTCTGTCACGGTGCGCTTTGTTCATATTTGCCTGAATTTTAAATACAAACGCACTGAAATCTTCGGAAAACGGATCTATCTCGCCTTTGTTTGACATTCTCGGCAATGGTGAAGTGGTCATCTGCAGGAAATGCTGCAAAAATGTCTCCACACCAAAGTTGGTCAGCGCAGATCCGAAAAATACCGGTGACAGCTGTCCTTTGGATACCAGATCCATGTCAAACTCAGCGCTGGCGCCATCTAACAGCTCGATTTCTTCCTCTAACTGTTCTTTATAGTCTTCCCCGATTTCTGCCAGCAATTCCTCAGAATCCAGATCAAACTCTTTTTCCTCGCCCTCTTTGGTTCCTTTTAATGTATCAGAGAATGTCATAACTTTCTTTGTATTTCGATCATAGACACCTTTGAAATTTTTACCGGAACCGATCGGCCAGTTGATCGGGCAGGTTGCAATTCCAAGCTCTTTCTCTATCTCATCTAACAAATCAAAGGGATCGTTGGAATCTCTATCCATCTTATTAATAAATGTAAAAATCGGGATATGGCGCATCACGCATACTTTAAACAGCTTACGTGTCTGAGCCTCTACACCTTTGGAACCATCAATAACCATAACCGCCGAATCTGCTGCCATCAGGGTACGGTAAGTATCCTCGGAGAAGTCCTGATGTCCCGGTGTATCCAGAATGTTGATGCAAAATCCGTCATACTCAAACTGCAGTACAGATGATGTAACGGAAATACCTCTCTGTTTCTCAATTTCCATCCAGTCGGAAACTGCATGGCGCGCGGTTGCTTTTCCCTTTACGGAACCTGCAAGGTTGATCGCACCTCCGTATAACAGAAATTTCTCTGTCAGTGTTGTCTTTCCGGCATCCGGATGGGAAATAATCGCGAATGTCCTTCTTTTTTCTATTTCTTTGTGTAAATCAGCCAAATTTAGCCCTCCAACTTGTGTTTATCTTATCTTTCATAGCAAGATTTTTAAATGCATTATTTCTAATCGATACTCAATCTTATCTATTGTAATAAAGGGAAAAACATCTGTCAAGAGCCAACCGAATGGCTTTTACAACATACTTTCTCCCGCAATATTCCATGACAGTCCAAAATAATCCAGCACGGTTGCTCCGATATCAGAAAAACTGCCTCGGGTTCCCATATTTTTACCATGTGGCAGATTTTTTCCATACATTATAAATGGAGTGTACTCTCTGGAATGGTCAGTGGAAGGTGTTCCCGGATCGCAGCCGTGATCCGCTGTGATCATCAGCACATCCTCCGGCTCCATGGCAGACAAAATTTTCGGAAGCTGCTGGTCAAAATAGGTCAGCGCCTTTGCATAACCAGACACATCATTTCGATGTCCATAGAGCATATCAAAATCCACCAGATTTACAAAGCATAATCCGTTAAAATCGCGTTCCATATACTCTAATGTCTTTTCAATGCCATCTGCATTATCCTGCGTCCGCACAAACTCTGTAATGCCTTTTCCGGCAAAAATATCATTAATCTTGCCAACACCGATCACATCATACTCTGCCTCTTTTAAAACATCCAGCATCGTATCCTGCGGCGGTTCCAGTGAAAAATCATGCCGTCTGGACGTTCTTGTATAGTTTCCGGAAGTACCGATAAACGGCCGTGCAATGACTCTGCCTACTCCCAGATCTCCCTGCAGCATCTGACGCGCGATCTCGCAGTCACGGTACAGTTCTTCCACCGGAACTACATCTTCATGCGCTGCAATCTGGAACACAGAATCAGCGGATGTATAAACGATCAGCGCACCTGTTTTCCTATGCTCATCGCCATAATCCTGAATGACCTGTGTGCCGGAATACGGTTTGTTGCACAGCACTTTGCGTCCAACAGCCTTTGAAAATTCATCCAGCATTTCCTGTGGAAATCCATTCGGGAAAGTCGGCATCGGCTTTTTGGAAATCAATCCGGCAATCTCCCAATGTCCGGTAGTCGTATCCTTACCTGCTGATTGCTCTGTCATCCTTGCAAATACACCTTCCGGTGCTGCATACGGTGTTTTCGCCGTCACACCATCAATATTGAATAATCCCAGTTTTTCCATATTCGGCATGGAAAATTCCGGGCTCTTTGCCACGGTTCCAAGGGTGTTGCTGCCTTCATCGCCATACTTTGCCGCATCCGGCATCTCACCAATACCAAAACTGTCCAGAACAATTAAAAATACACGTTTCATCTGCTGTTCCTCCTTGTCTGCGTTTTTTATCCTGTTACCCGAAAAAATCTGTTTTTCTTCGAATATCCATTTGTCTACAGTATAGCACATTCTCCTATTTTCTGTTCATCAATCACTCTCATTAAAGCAATTTTTTATATCACTGGCTCAATGGCGTGATCACGATATTTTCCGCTGAGATTCCGGTTTTTCTTTTTACAATGTCTTCCACCTGCGCCCGTTTCGCATCCGTGACATCTCCCATATTCAACACCACATCCGCTTCATTATCCGTAATGCTGACTACTACGTCCGAAAATCCCTTTGCTTCCAGCAAAATTTCTGCCGCATTTTCCCGTTCTGCCACATCCGTCATTTGAATCATAGAATCAATAGCATCCTGTTTCTGTGCCTCTGCAATGGAAGTATTATTGATAATCTCCAGTAATGTTTCTTTATTTTTGGAACGCACCTGCTCCCGATCCAGTTTCACATCTGCTGCAAACGCCAGTCCCTGTGCGTCTGCGGAAGTCTGTACTGTTTCCCCTGGGTTCTGCACATCTTCGGGATTCCCCTGATCCGTATCGTTTTGCGTGCTCTGATTCGCCTGATCTGATCCATCTTCTGACTGTGCATCTGCCGCACTGGCAGCCTGGGTATTATCCTCCGTATCCGTAAAAATCTCTCCAATCTGATCACCCTCAGAAATATCATATGTATTGTCCACATTGTCACCTGCGGTCTGAATCGCTTCATTTTCCGCCACGTTTGTCTTCGTATAGCTGATGTAGCCTGCCACAGCGATCATCAGAGCCAGTGCGGTAATAATAATCTGATTTTTCCGAAATATCTTTTTCAATTGGAATCTCCCTTCGTTTTCATTTTAACTATCTTTATTTTATGTGCATCCAGTCCAAATAATGCCTCCACCGCCTCAGAAATATTTTTTCTGACGCTTGCATCCGCACCTCCCTCTGCCACGATCAAAACTCCATCAATCTTCGGCAATATTTCTTTATTTACAAATGGTGTTTCATCCCCGTCTGATTGTGAAAAAACAGTCGATTCACTACTTTCCCGACTGCCGGATTTTTCCACCCCTGATGTTCCTGCGCTTCCCGTTGTTCCACCAGAAGAATTCTGCCCGGAACTCCCCGTGCCAGCATCCTGCCGCATTGTCACATCCTTTTCCACCACAGACTCTCCCTGATCCTGAAACGTGATCATCACCTGCACATTTCCGACACCTTCCATCCCCTCTAAAATCTGCGCCAGACGTGTTTCCAGTGTTTTCTCATAATCGGATTCCCCCGATCCGGTTCCATTTGTCTGCACAATTTCTGTTTGTGCATTTTGCTGCTTTACAGTTTTCGAACTGCTCTTTCCAGTGGGCATGGCAACAACCAAAAGCAGCACCCCTGCCAGAAATAAGATCAGCCACTGATCCTTTTTCATCTTTTTCCATTTTTTCTCCCGCAGGAACTCTTTCAGATCCATTATGCCTCATACACCTCCACCTGATCCGCAAATATGCCACACGCCTGCGCCGTCTCCTCCTGCATACGCTGCCTGCTCTGTTCACTAGTAACCGCCGTCCACACTTTTACCTGAAGAATCGAACCGTCATCCTCTGACAAATTTACCTCAACCTGCTGCACCGGACAGCCATTCATCTCCCCCAGTTTTTCTATCATCTGCGCCACCGCATCCTTCGTTTGTACCTCATAATAAGCCTGCTGCTGCCGTTCCATATAAGAGAAATCAAGCTGACCGCTCTGTAACACATCCTCCTGTAAAAGTTCCCGCTCTAATGTCTGCTCCCAGTTTTTCTGCCCCAAAATCGAAAAAAGCGGACTCACAATAGTAAGTACAAACACCATTCCCGCAAAAAAGCGCACATATTTCCGATACGTTCCGTTAGGAAGCACCTGCAGCAAAATTGTCAGGAAAATCCCCAGAAAGATCATTCGTTTTACCCATTCCAATAACTCTGTCATACCGTCGCCGTCACCACCACCGCTATCGTAATCATGCACAATAAAATTCCTGTTCCCAATGCGCGAAACAGCAATAATGCGCCATCTCCCACACAGTCAATACATCCACAGATCCGTTTATCCGAAAACGGTTCCGCAAGTGCGCCCGCCATCTTATAGAACACCGAAAATATCAGCATTTTTAGCAGTGGTCCAATCGCCAGACACAATAACACAATCATCGCCGCTGTTCCGATTCCGTTTCGTATTACTGCCGCGGAGCCAAAAAAAATATTTCCAACTGCCTGCGCTGTATTTCCCAGTCCCGGTATCATGCTGATGGTCTGCGTCACAGACATTTTTTTCAGATTGTCCACAGACGGAGCGATCATCCGCTCGATCACATTCATGCCGGTCACTCCCGCCAGCAACAGACGCATCACCCAAATCAATCCCCGCTTCAATAACGCCGTCATTCGTGAAATCAGCTTTCCCGCCGTCATACAGTTCAACATCTGTAACACCACATACACATGAATCGCCGGGATCACCACATACAACAGCACACGCTCGATCAAATAAATCACAATCAGAGATAACTGATAAAACCCTACCGCTGCCACTTGCTGACTGCAAAACACCATCGTCATGCAAAATGCTGGAAGCAATGCTTCCATAAAACTGATCACCTGATCCAGTACGCCCTCCAAAATGCCATGAATCAGCAGATACGACCGCAGCAGCAATCCCATTAACAGCAAAAAATACAGATAAAATCCCGTTTTTGAAATCTGACTGTTCTCAAATACATTGATAAAATTCTGCAAAAACGCACAGGCCGCCGTCAGAAGCAAAATCTGAACAAACACCTGTCTACCTTCTTCCACATCTCCAAATGCACTGCGTAAAATCTGACGAAACAGTTCCTGCTTGTCTGTATTTGCATCTGCCAGCATCAGGCTTTTCACAAGTTCCCGGAAATATATATTTTCTGTGCCGGTATTCTCCTGCAACACATCCTGAATATCCGATAAAGGTAAATCAGATAATAAATCCTGCTGCATGCTATCGCTGTCCGATGTTCCTACATCATCAGTTCCTGCTTTATAGGAAATCTTATCAATTTGTACCTTTGGTACTTTTGCAAGATAACTATCATTTTTGTGAATGATTTGGGCATTCTCTATGTCCACAGGATTTGCTTCCGCCGCCTGCACCGGTTTCGCCCCAATACTTCCCCCAACAAGCAAAACACTCAACAGTACAACGTGTATCAAAAGCAATCGCATTTTCTCCATTCGCCGTTCTCTTTGATCTATCGCATCGACATTCTTTTTTTCAATTTTATATATCCCCACAGCACACTTATTTTTCATTCCATCCATGCCCATCTATCGTTCTATATCTTCTCCCAACATTGCCTATATTATTTCAAATACTTTTCATCTCACTTAATCTCAATCCTTCCAAAATCTATCATGCCTCAATAATCTTTCATTTTCTTCCACACTTTTACGCTCCCAACAGTCCCTCAATTGTTTCCAACAGTGTCAGTAACACTGGCACGCTTACCGCCATAATTGAGAACTTCGCAAACATTTCAATCTGACTTCCAATTGCAGAAAATCCAGCATCTTTGCAAATACCAGAAGCGAACTCTGCCACATAAGTAATCCCCATCAGCTTCACCAGAATTTTCAGCATCGCTGCATCAATCCCGGTATACTGTTCTATCTTCTGAATCGTTTCCATTACCACCTGCAGCCGGTTCATACTGAAAATCAGGATCAGAATAACAGCGGCCAGACTCAGATACAGAGCATATTCACTTTTCTGCTGTTTCAACAGCAATGCAAGAACTACCGCTCCAATACCAAGCATCGAAATCTGAATGATTCCCACCGTATGCTCCCTTCCTTCTCAATCTTGTTTTATAATGAAAATAAATTTTTAATCTTATCAAACAGGTCATAAATATAGGGTACAATCCAAAACAATACAATCACCAATCCCGTCAGACTGACCAGAAATGCGTGTTCCTCTCTGCCGCTGTGTTTTAAAACCTGTCCAATCACCGTAACCAGAATCCCCACCGCCGCTATTTTAAACAACAAATTGACATCCATACATGTCCTCCTGTAACCTCATCCACCGCAAAATCCCTTTTCCCGTATGTAACCTAATTTTTCCTTGTATCTTCTCTTCTGCATTAACTTGTTATAATTCTCAATCAACCTAATTTTCCTTCACCATTCATCACATAGTAACTATTCCAACATACTATCTTGTCAGACCAGAACCAATATCACAAAGATTCCAGCTGCCATCCCAAGATAACGGTAAATACGTTTCTTCTCCTCCAACTCTTTCTGCACCTGTTCCTGCATCCGCTGCAACCGCTTTGCACATCCCTTCAAATGTTGTTCCTGCTGCGTCTGATCCAAAAATCCCAGATGTTTTCCAATCCGACAGACCTCGTCCAACTCCTCTGATTTCAAAAACAAATCTTTCTGTGCTTCACGAAACGCCTGCTCCCAGATTGTCACAAATTCTGTCCCACTTCCCTTTTTCATCTGCTCTACAATATGTAGCAGCACAATAGAAATCTCCGGTCGCACTTTCTTTTGCACCTGCAACAATGCATCCTGAATGGGAAGCCGTTCATATCGGATCTCCGCTGCCAGTAATTCAGTCATTTCAATTAACGATTCCAGCATTTTTCTATGTAAATTTCCTGTGCGAAGTATCTCCCTGACAAATCCGACGCAAGCCACCAACACACAGACACTTCCCGTCAATTTTAAAAACATACATCCTCTTTTCCTGCTGTTTTCACCTGATACCTTCTCTTTCCATCTTCCTTCGAAATAACCACATATTTTCCAAACATCCGCTCATCCCTACACTTGTCCCACCCGGGCTTTTGAAACAGTTCCTCCAGACTTCCCGCATGTACCGTTGCCAGCAAATGACATCCACACCGCAGGGCATATTGCATGGCGAAAAAATCTTCCACTCCACCAATCTCATCCACAGCCAAAATTTCTGGTGCCATACTACGCACCAACAGCATCATTCCTTCCACTTTCGGACATCCATCCAATACATCTGTCCTTATTCCAACATCATTTTGTGGAATCCCGTGTAAACATCCGGCAATCTCTGAACGCTCATCCACCAGTCCAATCCGTTTCCCGGGATGTATTTCATCTCCATTTGAAAACAGTCGAATCAGATCCCGTAAAAACGTTGTTTTTCCAGTTCCCGGTGCAGATAGCACAAGCGTATTTTCCGGTTCCCCATGCTTCCATAACTGCTCGTACACCGTTTTTCCGCATCCTTTTCGCTCTCTGGCAATACGGATGTTCAAATATAAAATTGGATAAATCCTACCGATTGTCCCTGCTTTCTGCGTCACCTGACCGCACACACCGATTCGATGTCCCCCTTCCACTGTCAAAAATCCCTGCCGAACTTCCTCCTCGTAAGCATAAAGCGAATACTGTGACATCAGCGCACTCATCTGCCGCAGATCTTCTGCAGTTACCGATAGGCACTGCCTGTCCGGAAAGCTTACCAACGTATCATTCTTCAAAAAATACGCTCCTCTTGCAGTGACCAGTTCTATCGGTTGATTCACCCGTACCCGAATTTCCTCCAGTTCTCCGGCAAACATTTCAAAAATATTCGCCTGCAAAAAACACTCCCTGATTCTTATGGAAAATAACCTCAAAATCTGCTCCATCGCATCACTCCATTCGGCAATTTTTTCAAAAATTTATTCCAGGTTTTCTTTATACCTTATGCCATCCATTTTGTTAATTGCCATAGTCTAATATATGTATTACAGTTCATCTTAGAACAAAAAAAACTTACACTTTTATTCCTATCTCTGGTTCTTATACATTCTCTTAACATTTAAATTCAATATTTTCATTAACTTCCTGTTTTTTTATATTAAGCCAATCATTTCGTGTTGATTCACACTGTAACTTAAACGAAAAAATCCTGAAAAAATATCCCTGCAAGGCGTCTTAGCCTGCAGGGATACTTTTTCAGGATTTTTTCTTCATTACCTAAATCTCAACCACAAAAGAAACTTTAAAAAAGCACGATAAAAGGACACTTCCACAGAAGTGTCCTTTCAATTAACTTTGAACTAGTTGTATTTACGTTTTCTAGCTGCTTCAGATTTCTTTTTACGTTTTACGCTTGGTTTCTCGTAATGCTCTCTTTTACGAATCTCCTGCTGGATACCAGCTTTCGCACAGTTTCTCTTAAATCTGCGTAAAGCGCTATCTAAAGTCTCGTTCTCTTTTACGATTACATTTGACATAGTCTCACACCTAACCTCCCTCCAGTTGCGTATTGTGCATATTCAACTGATTGGGTAATATTTTACTGCACTGCTTGACAATTATAATCATTTTTCGCAGATATGTCAATAGTTTTTCCAAACTTTTTTACATACTTTTGCGATATTTTGCATAATTATGATACTTTTCCCTGCATTCAGCTAATTTTTCAACCAGAACCATTCGCTGAATACAGAGGTTCAAGTCGAACGCACGTGAGACTTGGTGCGTGATTCTGGTCAGCGAAAGCTGACATATTCTTCTCAGAATCAGTGCACATCTACACTTCGTTCCGGTCGGCGCAAAACCATTGTCTCCCAGACAATGTGCGTCCCCGCGGAGCGTTTATCTCAGTCGGAGATTGTACTCCCACTGAGAAAGACTTGTTATTACTCACCACTTGCAGAAGTGGGAGTCTTCTCGACTGAGATAAATTATCTTATTATTTAATCTGACCTGCCAGTGCTTCTTTTGCTGCTGCGATCGCATCCGGGATTCCTGTCGGATTCTTTCCACCCGCCTGAGCCATATTCGGACGTCCGCCGCCGCCACCGCCAACTTTTGCAGCAATTGCTTTGATCAGATTACCTGCATGTGCACCCTGTTTCATTGCGCCGTCAGTTGCCATAGCTACCAGACTTACTTTTCCTTCGTTCGCAGATGCCAGAACAACAACACCCTCACCAAGTTTCTCTTTTAACTGATCGCCCAGATCACGAAGTCCGTTCATATCAACGTTCTCCAGTGCGCTTGCCAGAAGTTTCACACCGTTTACTTCTTCTACGCGATCCATAACATCGCCAAGTGCATCCTGAGCAGCTTTGCTCTTTAAGGACTCGTTCTCGCTGTGAAGTTCTTTCACTTCTGCCTGAAGATGAGTGATCTTTTCTGTCAGACCTGCTGCATTTGTTTTCAGTAATGCTGCTGCCTCGTTGATGATCTCCTCTAATTTATCATAGTAAGCATACAATGCATCCGAAGTCAGTGCCTCGATACGTCTTACACCTGCTGCGATACCGGACTCAGACACGATCTTGAATGCGGAAATCTCGCTAGTATTTGCAACATGAGTACCACCACAGAGTTCGGTAGAAAAGTCACCCATTTTTACCACACGGACGGAATCACCGTATTTCTCACCAAACAGTGCCATCGCACCTGTTTTCTTTGCTTCTTCCAGACTCATGATGCTTGTCTCAACCGGAAGTGCCTCTGCGATCTTCTCATTTACGATGGTCTCAACCTGTTTTAACTCTTCCTCTGTCATAGCAGAAAAATGAGAGAAGTCAAAACGCAGACGATCCGGATTTACATCAGAACCTTTCTGCTCTACATGAGAACCAAGTACGTTACGCAGGGCTTTCTGCAGTAAGTGAGTTGCACTGTGGTTCTTTGCGATCAGAGAACGTCTTTTTGCATCTACTTCCAGAGTAACTGTATCACCGACTTTGATCATACCTTTTGTCACACGGCCAATGTGTCCGACTTTACCGCCAAGCATTTTTACAGTATCTTCTACACGGAACTCACCCTCTGCAGTACGGATATAACCGGTATCAGCGGTCTGTCCACCCATGGTTGCGTAGAACGGAGTCTCGTTTACAAAAATAGTACCTGCTTCGCCATCTGTCAGTGCCTCAACCAGTTCTGTCTCACTGGTCAGAACAGTTACTTCTGAATCATGACTGAAACGATCATATCCAACAAATGTTGTGGTAACGGACGGATCGATGGCATCATAAACAGTTGCATCTGCACCCATATAGTTTGTTACTTTTCGTGCGTTACGTGCTTTGGTACGCTGTTCTTCCATGGCTGCCTCAAAGCCTTCCTGATCAATGGTAAAGCCTTTTTCTTCCAGGATTTCTTCGGTCAGATCTACCGGGAATCCGTAAGTGTCATACAGACGGAATGCATCTTCTCCGGAAAGAACTTTCTTCCCTTCTTTTTCCATCTCTGCCTGCAGGTCAGCCAGGATTGCAAGTCCCTGATCGATAGTTTTATTAAATTTTTCCTCTTCCTGTGTCAGTACACGGAAAATGAATTCTTTTTTCTCTTCCAGTTCCGGATAACCGTCTTTGCTCTCGTTGATAACAGTTTTGCTCAGTTCTGCCAGGAACAGTCCGTCGATACCAAGCATTTTTCCGTGTCTTGCCGCACGACGGATCAGACGACGAAGTACATAGCCTCTGCCCTCGTTGGTCGGCATGATACCATCAGATACCATGAATGTAGCAGAACGGATATGATCTGTGATCAGACGGATAGATACGTCATCCAGTGCATCTGTCTGGTAAGTTTTGTGAGACATTTCACATACTTTATCACGGATTGCTTTCATTGTATCAATATCAAATACGGAATCTACATCCTGCATAACAACAGCCAGACGCTCAAGTCCCATACCTGTATCAATATTTTTATTCTCTAACTCTTCGTAATTTCCTTTTCCATCACCGTTGAACTGTGTAAATACGTTGTTCCATACTTCCATAAAACGATCACAGTCACAGCCTACTTTACAGTCCGGGCTGCCACAGCCATATTTCTCTCCACGGTCATAGTAAATCTCAGAACATGGACCGCAAGGACCTGCGCCATGCTCCCAGAAGTTATCGCACTCCCCGTTTTCATCACGGTAAAAGCGTGTGATCTTCTCTGCCGGTACACCGACCTCTTTTGTCCAGATTTCAAATGCTTCCTCATCCTCTCCGTAAATAGACGGATACAGGCGCTCCGGATCTAACTCCAGAACTTTTGTTAAAAATTCCCAGGACCAGGCGATTGCTTCATGTTTGAAATAATCGCCAAAAGAAAAGTTACCAAGCATCTCGAAAAAGGTCAGATGACGTGCTGTCTTTCCTACGTTTTCGATATCACCGGTACGGATACATTTCTGACAGGTGGAAACTCTGCGCTTCGGCGGAATCTCTGCTCCTGTAAAATAAGGTTTTAACGGTGCCATTCCTGCATTGATCAGCAACAGACTGTTGTCATTATGCGGGATCAGCGAAAAACTTTTCATAACAAGATGATCTTTGCTTTTGAAAAAGTCAAGATACATTCTTCGTAATTCATTTACACCATACTTTTTCACTCTCGTGTTCCTCCATCTATGTGTTTATTTTGAATATCTAATTCATTTATGCAATCACTGAAAACAGTACAATTACACACTCTTATCATAATATCATAGCATTTCTTCCTTGTAAAGCGATGCATTATTTTATCTCATTTCCAATTCAGGCTAAAATAATTACTCTGGAAAAATGCATATTAGTTTTGAAAAAACAGGTAACTTATGCTAGTCGAAATCATATACTAAACTCCACCTAAGTTTGACTTAATTAAAGTGCTTACTCCTTACCAGGCAAAAACTTTCCACGTTTTTTCATATGTATCATATTGTATACAAAGCCTTTGTTCTCCGGATTTGTGCGAAGCGACACCGGAACCGGCACACATCCACCTACCATGGACGCCAGAATCATCCAGCCCAGATTTTTCATCGGGAAGAAAATTAGTGAAAGTGCCAACGCCCCAAGCGGCTGCTGCAATACAGTTCCCAACAGTGCGCCTGTCACCAGCACCACACTGACGATCTCATTCGTATGAAAAATTGCTGCAAATCCATATCCGATGCTCAGTCCACTGAAAAGCATTGGAAAAAAATGTCCGCCTCTCCAGCCGGAAGCAATGCAGACATTTGTCAAAAACAGCTTCACCACACCGATCACGATCAACAGATACGGTGTAAATTTCAGATATTCATACTGCATAGTCTGAATATCACTACCACCAGAAAACATAGTCATCGGAAGTGCCGTTCCGATCAACCCAAGAATCAATCCACCAAGTACCGCATTTAAAACTGCCAGATTTTTCTCCCGCATTTTTCCAAAAAACCAGTTACTGATTTTCTGAAAGATCAGGAACAGATAACCTGCGGCAATCCCCACAATGATCAGAAGAACAACCGCCACTTTATCTCTCAACAGCAGTACACCGCCCTGCAAATGTGGTACAGACAGACATCTGCCAAAAATCAAATTCAACAGTTCATATACTGCAAGTCCGGTCAGACCTGCCGTCACACCTGCTGCGACCTGCTCTTTCCGCTTCCATTCAATTTTTCCTTTGTCGTATACAATCTGATCCGGTGGCAAAAATAGTCCTGCCGCCATCACCCGAAACAGTTCTTTTTTCATAATATAAGGGTTTCCGGCAAGCAGCGTGTTCATCTTCCAGCGTGCCAGTCCGAACTGATCCATCGCCCAGCAGCAAAGTCCAAGCAGGAGACTAACCAGACCGGATTCCGGTCCTACCGCCCCGCCGAAAAATAACGACAGAAAGGACGCTGCCACGATCATCGGCAGTTTTCGATACGGATAAGTTCCAGTGTCCTTGACACGTTTCACAGAATCTGCCATCTGCTCCGGATACGGTCCGTATATCCTGTGAAACAGTCCAATCACCACTCCGCCAGCCAGACACATCAGAATCGTATAATACCAGGAATCTATGTATGCCGGAATCATTTCCCAGATGACTGTAATCCCTACATTTGCAATTTTCAGATACAGCCATACCAGACCGGCGATCACAGCACCTGTCAGTGCCGTAAAGCACAAAAACAGACCGCTGTTACTCATTTGTTTTCTCATTCTGTTATCTCATCCTCCAACAGATCACCACCGTCTGCCGCTGTTGTCGCAAGACGGTCACAACGTTCATTCTCCGGATGTCCGTCATGCCCTTTCACCCAGTGAAACGTTACCTGATGCGGTTCCATCGCCGCCAAAAGTCTGCTCCACAGATCTTTGTTTTTTACCGGAGATTTGTCTGATTTCTTCCAGCCGCGTTTCAGCCATCCATCGATCCAGTGCTGATTGAAGGCATCCGTCAGATACTTAGAATCAGAATACAGTTCCACCTGACACGGTTTTACCAGAGCTTCCAGTCCCACGATTGCTGCCATCAGCTCCATGCGGTTATTTGTTGTCTTGCGGTATCCGGCACTTAATTCGCGTTCATGCAGTTTGCCTGTGGAATCAATAAACTGTAAAACGGCTCCGTATCCGCCCGGTCCGTCCGGGTTTCCCCGGGCAGCACCATCGGTATATAATGTTACTTTCATAAATTTTATCCTTCCATAGAACGAATAATGCGGTTTGCTTCTTTATAAATATCAGCCGGTTCAAATCCGATAGAGAATTTCTGATCTTCATACAGGATTTTTCCGTTTACCATGGTCAGCTTCACGTTCTGTTTGCTTCCGCTGTATACAAGATTTTTTACGATGTTATTCTCTGGCTGCATGTTTGGCTGCTGCAGATCGATCATAATCAGATCCGCTTTCTTGCCTGCGGCCAGACGGTCACAGTTGTCCAGTCCCATAGCATGGGCGCCGCCTGTGGTTGCCATATATAAAATCTTGTCCGCGCTGATGCACTCCGCATCCATTTCACGCACCTTTGCAAGTGCGCTTGCCAGAAACATTTCCTTAAACATATCCAGACTGTTGTTACTTGCCGGTCCGTCTGTACCGATCGCCACCGGAATACCTTCCTCTACAAACCGTTTCAGTGGTGCGATTCCACTTGCCAGTTTCAGATTGGAAGCCGGACAGGTAACTGCGGTAAGCTGGCGTTTCTTAAAGATTTCAAAATCTTTATCATCAAAATATACACAGTGATATCCGCCGCCACCATACTCATACATGCCAAGTTCTTCTGTCAGCTGTGTCGGTGTCTTACCATAACGTTCCAGACACTCTTTCACCTCGTTCTGTGTCTCAGAATTGTGCAGGAATACCGGAGATTTGTATTTGTGCGCCAGATCTGCGATTTCTTTCATCAGATCCATTTTTGTGGTGTATTCCGCATGGAAACCGATCATGAAAGATGTCAGATCACTGGTCTCATTGACTTTCAGGTAATTCTCCTCAACCACTGCTGCGCTTCCGCCAAAACTGTTGACACCGGATACCTGTACTGCACGGAACCCACACTGTGCTGCCACCTGTGCATACACCGGCGGGAAATAACACATATCAAAACTTGTGGTGATACCACTGGTCAGATACTCCATGATACCAAGTACTTCCAATGGACGGATATTTTCGGTATCCAGCTTGTCCTCCTTCGGAAAGCACATCTGATATAACCACTCCTGCAGCGGCAAATCGTCCGCATAGGAACGTAAAAATGTCATATAGGTATGCGCATGGGCGTTTTTAAATCCAGGCATCAGCAGATTGCCTTTTACATCGATCTCACGCTCCCATACTGGCATCTCCAGTTTTAATTCGGCACAGATTTCCGCCGGTTTTTTGCTCTCTCCCACATAACGGATGGAATCTCCATTTACCCAGAGTTCTCCATGAATAATTTCAAACTGTTCCTGCTCATTTAACGTCAGGATTTTTGCATTATAAAAACGAATATTCATCTTCTTTCCTTTCTCATATTGTTTCTATATATTCAAGTCGAACGCACGCGAGACTTGGTGCGTGATTCTGGTCAGCGAAAGCTGACATATTCTTCTCAGAATCACTGCACATCTACACTTCGTTCCGGTCGGCGCAAAACCATTGTCTCCCAGACAATGTGCGCCCCCGCGGAGCGTTTATCTCAGTCGGAGATTGTACTCCCACTGAGAAAGACTTGTTATTACTCACCACTTGCAGAAGTGGGAGTCTTCTCGACTGAGATAAAACATATTTATACAAATCATTGATTTCTATTGTATTTTTGTCTTCTGTATTTCACATTCTTTATTTTTATTCAGTCACACAGATCCATTTTTCTAACAAGCATCATTTACCGTCTTTGCAATATTTACTACAGATTCTGTAATCAGCTGTTTAAACACTGGCGCCACCCGGTCTGCCATCTCCTGAATCTCCGCGTGCGTCAGAGGATGTTTAGAAATACCTGCTGCCAGATTCGAAATACAGGAAATACCACAAACGCGCATGCCCATATGATTCGCCGCCATTGCTTCACAGGCAGTGCTCATGCCAACCGCATCTGCGCCAAGAATCTTAAACATCTGTATTTCTTCCGGAGATTCATAATTCGGTCCGGTTGTCTGCACATACACGCCCTCTTTCAACGGAATCTGTAACTCTTTTGCAGTAGTTCGGATCACTTCCTGCAGATCCTTTTTATAAACCTCACTCATATCCGGAAAACGGGTGCCAAGCTCATCCGGATTTGGTCCGATCAGAGGAGACGGCACAAAGCTGGAAATATGTCCGGTGATCAGCATAAAATCGCCAACCTGCATCCCATCCTGAATTCCACCGGAAGCATTTGTCAGGAATAAAACCTTTGCTCCAAGCAGTCCCATCAGTCTGGTAGGAAGCACGACATCACTCATCGAATAGCCTTCATAATAATGTACTCTGCCCTGCATAATTACCACAGGGACGTCCTGAATATAACCAAACACGAAACGTCCTTTGTGTCCCAGTACCGTAGAAACCGGAAAACCTTCGATTTCATGATAATCCAGAACCGCTTCTACCTGAATGTGCTCCGCATAATCCCCCAGACCGGAACCAAGAATCAATGCAATCTGCGGTTCAAAGGATACTTTTTCTCTCACACTGTAATAACATCTCAGTAATTTGTCATATACTTCACTCATGCCAAACTTCTCCTTTTTATCTGTTTTACTTGAAATCGTTACACTTTTCACATAGATAGTAAATTATAATACCACAAAACCCAAAAATGAACAAGTCCGTGAAGATGTTCCCCTTTTTGATATATAATACGAAAGCCCGGCAGAAGTATCCCACAGGCTAAGACGCCTTGTGTGATACTTCTGTCGGACTTTCTTACGTTTTTACAATATGATACATACAAGACCACCATTATTATCGTTGACAATTTTTTTCATGGTATCCTGCAATTTTTGCTGGCTTTCTTCATCCATCATCGTGATTTTTCGCCGAATTCCATCTTCCACCAGTTCTCCGATGGATTTTCCGAAAATATTGGTTTTCCAGAGACCTTCTGACGTATTCTGATTGTCTTTGATATAAGTAACCAGATCGTTTGCCTGTTCTTCGCTTCCGATGATCGGCGCAATCTCGGTCTCAATATTTGCACGGATCATATGTATGGACGGGGAAGATGCTTTCACACGCACCCCATAGCGATTACCATGTTTGATTAGCGTTGGTTCCTCAATACTGATGTCATCCATGGACGGAGATACCACGCCATATCCCGTGTCACGGACACTTTCGATTGCAGAAGCCACCTGTTCGTACGCTTTTTTCTGTTTGGCAAGTTCCCGGATCAGGGATAGCAGTTCATATTCACCGTGAATCGGAATCCCTGTCAATTCACTGATATTTTCATAATAATACCGTTCATCCACTCCCAGACAAATTTTTACCGTTCCGCTGGCAAGGTCCGTCACATCCAGACGAATTTCTGCAATTTCCTCATGTTCCGGCAAAAAAGTATGCCCGACAATATCCTTCATCTGATCTGCCTGTTGCAAAATTTTCCCCGCTTCCTGTATCGCTGCCTGTTTCACTTTATGCGCTGTCGGGAGCATTTCTACCCATTTTGGGACATAAAATTCTAACGCCTCCAGTGGAAATTCATACAGCACACTCTGCAAAATCTGCCGAATATCTTCCGATTTCAATTGTTCACAGTTCACCGCCAGCACAGTGACACCATATTTCTCCTGCAACTCCTGACAAAGCTGTTCTGCCCCGGTACTGTGCGGCCTCGGTGTATTCAGTAAAATTACAAACGGCTTTCCAATCTTTTTTAATTCTTCCACCGTTTTTTCCTCTGCCGGGACATAATTCTCCCGTGGAATATCCGTAAAACTGCCATCCGTTGTCACTACAATTCCAATCGTTGCATGCTCCCGAATGACCTTCTCCGTCCCGATCTGTGCCGCTTTTGCAAATGGAATCTCATAGCCGTACCATGGTGTCTTTACCATCCGCTCCGCACCATCCTCCATATGCCCGCTGACACCCTCAATCAGATACCCCACACAGTCAATCAGCTTCACATCTGCCGACACATCCTCATCCAGTTGAATCGTTGCCGCTTCCCGCGGAATAAACTTCGGCTCCGTTGTCATGATCGTTTTTCCCTGTGCAGACTGCGGCAATTCATCAATCATCCGCTGTTTGCCTGCCGACTCCTCCATGCGGGGCAGCACCATCAGATCCATAAAACGCTTGATAAACGTAGATTTTCCGGTTCTGACCGGTCCCACAACCCCAAGATAAATATCACCACCGGTTCTTGCTGCGATATTCTGATAAATATTTTTATTTGTCATATCCGTCACTCTCCTCTTCTGCTTATGAATATGCGACACCCGATCAATATATGACATTAAAATACCAATAAAACCGCCCAACCAAATATTCAAAAAATATCCGGCAAGGCGTCTTAGTCTGCAGGATACTTTTTTCTCTCTTTTTTCGTCCGTCTAATCACACAATCCTTTATTCGTCTAATAAATATTCCCCAAGAATCCGAATACCATCCTCGATACAGCCATCACAGCTTCGCAGCACTTTTCCAGTATCCACACCTTTCAGTTCCCGACATACGATCGAACCATTTTTATCCTTGAATTTTGCTGCCAGCTCCCGCACCAAACGCATGGTCTGTGGCTTAGTATCGCATGTCTGCAGATCCCCGGAACTGTTTTTCAATCCAAGTGCCATAAACATTGCGGTCACCGCACCACAGGTTTCCATCATACCACCCATACCTGCACCAAATCCTTCTGAGATCTGAAACAGTGTCTCCTCATCAATACTAAGCACATCTGCATAAGAGCACAATACCACCTGTGCACAGTTATATCCGCGTGCATGTCTGTCTTTTAACTCTGCTACTCTTTCTTCTACCGTCTTCATTTTTCTACCTCCGCTTTGCTCTTTTTTTACCCATTTTTCTAAATTTTTCACTTATTTGACTAATTATATCATATTTTGAATATTTTTTACCAGAATCCATTGAAATTTTGTCACGAAACTGCTACACTATGGTTACCCTTTTGATACTAAATTACTTTTTTAAACCAAATTACTTTTAGAAAAATCAAAAGAAAAGGTCGGAGGTGAAATACTTTCCATGCAACAAACTGTTAATCCGTATCATTTTGTCACAAACTGTATCTCCGGTAAATGGAAGATGACGCTTTTGCATCACATCCATCATTATGGAAAAATCCGTTTCAACGAAACAAAAAAGACACTCGGCGTCAGCGAAAAAGTGCTCAGTCAGCAGTTAAAAGAACTGACACATGACGGACTGGTTGAAAGAATACAGTACAACACCATCCCATTGAAAGTCGAATATATTCTGACTCCTCTGGGAGAAGATTTGATCCCGGCATTAGACATTCTTTACATTTGGAGTATCAGACGCTTAAATGAATTGAATCTTCCCATTGATCCAGATGCCTTTGCAGTTCACACAGAAGTCAAATATCGTGACCAATTACAAGATATCATGGATACGTATATGAAAAAGCATCCTCCAGTGGAGCAAAAATAGTAAACAAAAAAAGCTGCTTATGCAGCTTTTTTTGTTATTAGGATAGGATATTATATATAGCTACAAACAAGGTTGTATTCAACCTGTGTAACTGCCAGAATAAATTGTTCTGCAACAAACCCTTATTTGTTTGTTACATAATCATAGATTGCATGTGCTGCATGTTTACCAGCTCCCATTGCAAGGATAACGGTAGCAGCACCTGTAACTGCATCACCACCGGCATAGACACCCTCTTTGGTTGTCTTTCCGTTCTCTTCATCAGCTACGATACATTTCCATTTATTTACTTCCAGACCCTTTGTTGTAGAAGAAATCAATGGGTTTGGAGATGTTCCCAGAGACATGATAACAGTATCAACATCCAGAACAAAGTTAGATCCCGGAATTTCCTGCGGACGTCTTCTTCCCGACTCATCCGGCTCACCAAGCTCCATGCGGACACACTCAAGACCGGATACCCATCCGTTCTCATCTTCATAGATCTTAACCGGATTAGTCAGAAGGTCAAAGATAATGCCCTCTTCTTTTGCGTGATGAACTTCTTCCACACGGGCAGGAAGCTCTGCTTCACTTCTTCTGTATACAATATGAACTTCAGCACCAAGACGAAGTGCAGTTCTTGCAGCATCCATTGCTACGTTACCACCACCAACGACAGCTACTTTCTTTCCGCCGTGAATCGGTGTGTCATACTCATCTCTGTATGCGCTCATCAGGTTATTTCTTGTCAGGTACTCGTTTGCAGAGAATACACCATTTGCGTTCTCACCATCAATACCCATGAATTTCGGAAGACCTGCTCCAGAGCCGATAAATACAGCTTCGAAACCTTCCTCATCGATCAGCTGATCAACAGTTACCGCTTTACCGATAACAACGTTTGTCTCAATTTTAACACCAAGATCTGTTACATTGTTGATCTCTCTTGCAACGATACGCTGTTTCGGAAGACGGAACTCCGGAATACCGTAACGAAGTACTCCGCCCGGCTCATGTAATGCTTCAAAAATTGTAACATCGCATCCCATTCTTGCAAGCTCGCCTGCGCAAGCCAGACCTGCAGGACCGGAACCTACGATTGCGATCTTATGTCCGTTTGACGGAGCCGGTGCCTGCTGGCTATAATTATTTTCAGCAGCTGCATCTGCTACGAAACGCTCCAGTTTACCGATGGAAACTGCCTCGCCTTTGATACCGCGGACACATCTTCCCTCACACTGGTTCTCCTGTGGGCATACACGTCCACAAGTAGCCGGAAGGGATGTATACTGAGAAAGGATTTTGTAAGCCTCTTCGATCTCGCCTGTTTTTACTTTTCCGATAAATCCAGGAATGTCGATGGAAACCGGACATCCTTCGATACATTTTGCATTTTTACATCCGATACATCTCTGTGCTTCCTGTATCGCTTCTTCTTTATTATATCCATAACAAACTTCTTCAAAATTTGTTGCTCTTACCTTTGGATCCTGCTCTCTTACAGGAACTTTTTTAAACATATCCATTAGTTGTCACCTCCGCAGTTTCCGCATCCACCATGATGTGTATCACCTTCATGCAGTTTCAGGATCGCGCGTCCCTCTTCTGTCTTATACATCTGCTGACGTTTCATTGCCTGGTCAAAATCAACCAGATGTCCGTCAAACTCCGGTCCGTCTACACATGCAAATTTGATCTCATCACCAACCTGCAGACGGCATGCACCACACATACCAGTTCCGTCTACCATGATTGGGTTCATGGAAACGATGGTCGGAATGTTCAGCTTTTTGGTAAGCAGACATACGAATTTCATCATGATCATCGGTCCGATGGCTACGCAGACATCATACGGCTGCTCAGCTTTTGCTGCCAGATCTTCAATTGCTGTGGTAACCATTCCCGGAATACCATAGCTTCCATCATCTGTACATACATACAGATTTCCTGCTACTGCTTTCATCTCATCCTCAAGGATCAGCATATCATGATTCTTTGCACCGACAACTACATCTACATCTATGCCATGCTCATGCATCCATTTTACCTGTGGGTAAACCGGTGCAGCTCCAACACCACCTGCTACAAACATGATTTTTTTCTTTTTCAGTTCTTCCAGGTCTTCTTCTACCAGTTCAGACGGGCATCCCAGCGGTCCAACAAAATCCTGGAATGCATCTCCCTCTTCCAAAGCTGACATACGCTCTGTAGAAGCTCCAACGATCTGGAATACAATGGTAACGGTTCCTGCTTCTCTGTCATAATCACAGATTGTCAGCGGAATACGCTCTCCGATCTCATCCATCTTTACTATTACAAACTGTCCCGGAAGACAGGCTTTTGCTACTCTTGGTGCATCAACAACCATATAATAGATTTTATCAGCTAACTGCTTACGTTCTAAAATCTTATACATAAGTACCTCCTCTATTGTTAATTTATTAACTAACTCACTTTTTATATTGTATACAAAATAGCGTCTTTTTTCAACTCCTTTCTGCACATTTACATGTTCTAATTCGTATACATTCAATTATAATTATTGCTTTTTTTATTATACAAAAAGCGTACCATTTTTTCAACAAAAAGGACCCCTGCAAAGCAGAAGTCCTTTTCCTGGATAGGTATAATTTAGAAAATCATAAAATCAAATAATTTGATTTTATTCCGGAACAACTTTTGTGAATGTTCTGGCCTCTTCCTCGCCACGCTGTACACGTAAAGCGCCTAAAGCAAGGGATTCCATCTCATTTTCACCGGCATATACGATTACCGGTGCGATAAACTCTACACGTTTTGCAACTTCTTTTGTAAAATATTCAGAATATGCAATACCGCCGGTCAGAATGATGTTGTCAACTTTTCCATCCACATAAACACTTAATTTTGCAATATTTCTTGCAACATTGAGAATCATTGCATCATAGATCAGTTTGGCTTTCTCATCGCCATCCATCATCATTTTTTCAACGATTCGTGTATCATTTACACCAAAGTAGCCCATAAGACCACCCTGTGTTTTTACTTTTTTCATCATGGCTTTTTTGCCCATGCCTTCACGGGTTGCCATATCAATGACCTGAAATGCAGGCAGTCCGCCGGCACGCTCCGGTGAGAACGGGCCTTCATCATCAGAGATCATATCAACAATCTGACCTTTGTGGTGCAGGGATAATGTGATTCCACCGCCCAGATGAGCAACGATCACAGAAATATCACTGTATGGTTTGTTATACTCTTTTGCATATTTCATAGCTGCTGCACGCATGTTCAGGTTATGTCCCATACCTTTACGCTGCATCTCCGGTAAACCGGTCACTTTTGCAAGTGGCTCCAGCTCATCAACAGTTACTGCATCGTAAATATAGGCCGGAATGTCAAGCTCTGTAGCGATGGCATTTGCGATAACTGCGCCAAGGTTGGATGCATGCTCATTCTGCGGTGCGTATGTAAGCTGCCATACCATATCTTCGTTTACACGATAAGCACCAGCTTTAATCGGTGGAAGCAGTCCTCCACGGGATACGATTGCTGTCAGATCCTCTTTGTGTACTCCATGTTTCTCCATGGTTGCAAGGATCAGGTCTTTACGCATCTCATACTGATCGATAATATTTTCAAAAGGTTTTAACTCATCCTGAGAATGTTCAATGCTCTCTACAAATAACGGTGTCTCATCCTGATAAACCGCAATTTTTGTGGATGTGGAGCCTGGATTCATTACTAAGATTTTTTCCATATCGGTCTCCTTATTTGTTTTTGCCTGCACTTACTGCTGCTGCTAATGCAAGAGAAAGGAATTTTTCTTTTGCAGAAGATCCTCTGGAGCAGAATACGATCGGTACCTGAGCACCAACTACGAAACCTGCCATGTTACCTTTTGCAATGATTGTGATGGATTTTCCAAGGATATTTCCAACCTGGATGTTTGGAACAAGGATAACATCTGCATCACCTGCAACCGGGCTTTCAAAACCTTTGATGTCTGCGCACTCTTTGTCCAGAGCGATATCCAGGGAGATCGGTCCCTCAACAACACAGTCTTTGATCTCGCCGCGCTCGTTCATCTCTTTTAACTCGCGTGCTTCTACTGTCTCAGGCATTTTCGGGTTTACTTTCTCTACTGCTGCTACAGCTGCGATCTTCGGATTCTCATATCCAAGAGCTTTCAGAGTCTCTACGGTATTCTCGATGATCTGAGCTTTCTGCTCAAGTGTCGGGTATGTCATCATACCACCATCTGTAGTAACAAGAAGTTTATGATAATGTGGAAGTTCGTCAAATACGAAATGAGACATTACACGGCCTGTTCCAAGACCTGTCTCTTTGTTTACAGCCGGTTTTAAGATCTGTGCTGTCTCCATTTTACCTTTCATCAGGAAATCACCTTTTCCTTCGTGGATCAGGGCAACGGCACGTTTTGCAGACTCGTCTACATCCGGAACATCGTAAATATCTTCTTCCGGTACAACCAGACCGATCTCTGCACAGATTTTGTCGATCTCTGCTTTATCGCCAACCAGAACCGGTTTTGCGATTCCTTCTTCCTGTGCATGTTTGATTGCCTGTAATGTGTGCTCATCCTGAGCAGCTGCAACGATTACACGCATTGGCTCTGGGAAACCTTTTACACGCTCTACGATCTCATCAAAGTTTTTAATAACTGCCATACTAAAATCCTCCTGCTTTTGTTTATATATTTTTTGAGTCTTTCCTGAGACTCTTTTCTCATTCATTGGTTCTCATTATAGCATGATTCTTTTTGTATCGCAACAGGAAAATTTGCAATTTATACTTTATATTTTGCATCGTGCACGATTTTTTTGTTTTTATATACATTATTGAAAGAGAAGTCCCTGATTTGTCTCAGTCGCTAACAATCGCTCCTTGAGAAAAATCAGGGACTTCCCTTAATCTACACGGTGATAAAAAATCACGGTAATATTCCTATATTTTTTAGTTTATACATTCTTCGCTGTTTATCAGAAAATGTATTCAAGTCGAACGCACGTGAGACTTGGTGCGTGATTCTGGTCAGCGAAAGCTGACATATTCTTCTCAGAATCACTGCACATCTACACTTCGTTCCGGTCGGCGCAAAACCATTGTCTCCCAGACAATGTGCGCCCCCGCGGAGCGTTTATCTCAGTCGGAGATTGTACTCCCACTGAGAAAGACTTGTTATTACTCACCACTTGCAGAAGTGGGAGTCTTCTCGACTGAGATAAAATTTCTATTAGAAAAAGATATTTGTCAGGAATTATATTTTTGCCATGTAAATTCAGGACAATAACTGAAATAGCGGGAATCTTAATTTTTCCTAGCAGCGATTGTTAGCTGCTGGGACAAATTAAGAATCCCGCTCTCATACTCTATATTAGAATCTATTTTTCACAGTCTCAAGGTTTTTAAGAATGTACCCCCGTGACCACAACTGATGTGCTTCCAATCCATCACAGATTTTTGCAAAATCTTTGTTTGCAACTGCATCATGAATCTGCTCAAAATATGTGATACCGGAATGGTACTGTCCGCCACTGCCACCTTTTTCACGCGGCATTGCAAATAATGCATGAAGAATCTCGTCCATACCTGTCATAGAAGTTACTTTTGTCATCAACATATCATTGTTGGAATTTTTATAAAATACATCCATAATATTTCGGATACATCTGCAGCTTTCAATGACGCCATTGGAAGAACGGTATTCTTCAATGTATTTTTCGATCTCCTCTGCCATCTTCTGTGCATCGCCGTTACGAAGTGCATTACGTGCGGCTACCATCTGATAAGAAAAAGAAATCTCCTGAATCTCCCGGACATCTTTCTCTGTGATATCTATAACGTGTGCACCTACGTTGTTTTCGAATTCAATCAGCCCTTCATTTAATAAACGGTTCAGCGCTTCACGCACCGGTGTGGAACTTACACCATATTCCTCCTGAAGTTTGCTTACATTTAATTTACTTCCAAAAGGAATCTTTAACTGTACAATGCGCTCCCGCAATTTGTCATATACCTGATCCACAAGGGATACTCTCTTAATTACTGCCATTCTTTTCTTTTTACTCCTGTTTTACTTATAGCCTTCCTACACATTTCACATTTTGCACAATGTCAAATACATAGAATATTATGCCACACATCCAGAAGCAATGCAAACACTTTATCGTATAAAAAGAAAAACTTTCCACATAAAATCTTTGTAATATAGTTTCTTAAATTCTCCTGTCAATGACTAGCCATTCATTTATATATAGAAAAAAAGACACGGTCAAAACCATTTCTGATTCTGATCGTGTCTTTTCTATTACTCTACTTCAAAGTAATCATTGTCATCCTTCTGACGGGCACCTTCTTTTTCATAGACACCCATCACATGGCATTCCGGACAGAAACCGAACTCATCACCAAACTCAGTCATGACATCCAGTGCGTATTCGAATTTCATTCCGCATTTTGGACAATGATAATACATGTATAAAGCTCCCCAGGTCATAAAGAAGCCTCCTATTATTTAGCTGTTAAACCAAGCATCTCACGTGCCTCAGCCGGTGTAGCAACTTCGTTACCATACTCTCTGATTACACGAGCAGCTCTCTCTACGAACTGAACGTTGCTCTCTGCAAGCTGTCCTTTAGCGTACATTACGTTGTCTTCCATACCTACACGGATTCCGCCGCCAAGTGCTACAGCACCGTACAGCATCTCCATTGCGCTGTGTCCAACACCGAAGCAGGACCATGTGTAGTTTCCTTTTCCTACTAACTCATCAGCTGTCTCTTTCATGAAGATCAGATTTTTCATTGTTCCCGGGATACCATTTGCACATCCCATGCAGAACTGGAAGTGTACAGGTGTTTTCAGAACGCCTTTTTTGATATAGTAAGCAGCGTTTCCGATCATACCCGGATCAAATGCTTCGATCTCTGGTTTTGTATTTGTCTCCTGGAATAACAGACCACAATCTGTTAAGAATTTCGGGGAGTTGATGAATAATCCACTGTTTAACCAGTTCATAGAACCACAGTCATAAGAAGCCATCTCTGGTTTTAATTTTTTAACATGAGCAACACGGATCTCGTCATCAGCGTGGATATCTCCAGATGTTGTAAGGTTCAGGATGATATCGCAATCCGGATATTTTGTGTGGATCAGGTTTACAGTCTCTTCGAATTTAGCTGTATCCATTGTTCCATTTCCTTCATCATCTCTCATATGAAGATGAGCGATTGCAGCGCCTGCTTTCCAGCATGCGTATACGTCATCAGCGATCTCCTGTGGAGTCATTGGAACGTTCGGGTTGTTCTCTTTTTTTGGCCATGCGCCAGTTACTGCTGCTGTGATAATTGTTTTCTTTGCCATTTTTCATTCCCTCATTTCTTATTTATATGGTATAAATTCATACATTTAAATTTTATGTCATGTCTGGTCGAATGTCAAGACATTGACATAGCAACTTTTGAAAAATTTGACAATATATCTCTATTTTATAAGCTCTGAATAAGCCCACTGCATTGCTGCAATGGGCTTATTTTATATCATTTGGTAATTCCAGCCAGAATTATTTGTTGCGGTTGAACAGTCTCTGGATGTAGTCAAGGCAGCTAAGACCATACTCTTCAGCATCGCCGTAACCTGTTCCACAGTATTTGTATTTTCTATCCGGAACTGTCGGATCAATGTTCTCTTCGTCAACGTAAGCAACCGGATGAGCCATAGAGCCATCGCCCATGTACCATCTGATTGGGTAGCAGTGGAAGTCGAACCATTTACCTGGAACGATCTTATCAAGATCACCACCAAGGTTCTCAACACCAACAATACCATGACCAAGCATCTCTTTATGACATGGCTCCCAAGTTCCCCATACACCAAGGTTCTCTAACTCGCCAAATTTCTCATCATATGCTTCCTGTCCATGGATACGGATGTACTCGAATTTATCGAACTCAGCGTAAGCTTCCTCACCAAAGAGCTCTTTGTACTCTTCAACGATTGTTTTACCTGTAGCGCCAAGAAGGTTCATTCTTGTCATACCGTTGTTACCCATAGCTGTGTGAAGCGGATGATCCAGAGCCTGTCCGTCCATAGCTACACATTTAACGCCCTGTTTTACAAACCATTTACCAGCGTCGATACCTGTACCAGCTGCATAATGATAGTAAGCTTTAGAATCATCGAAGTAACGATGCATTCCAGAGTTCAGACAAAGGATTTTTCCTTTCAGATCACCATCTTTAAGGCCGTACTCTTTCATACATGCATCAAGATGTTTGTCTGTGATCAGTCCCCAAGGCTCGATATCGATTTTGAAAACGATAGCCTGTCCAGCATAAGCATCAGCCGGCATCTCATGTGTGTAACGAGCACGTCTGCCATCGAACTCATACTCCATAACGTGACGTGGTGCATCACAGTGTGTACCTGTATGCATTGTACATGTAATTCTCTGTGTTAAAACGCCACCTTTAGCCATAGAATGTGCGCCTACGATTTCTGGTTTATCAAAGTAAGGCCAACGCGGAATCTCTGCACTAAAAGGATGTGCTAAATCTACTACTACTTTTCCCATTTTTATTATCCTCCTGAATAGAATATAGTGTGTCTATTTCATGTACCTTCACATTACCCGAAGATACGAATGAACCATGTTATTGTATAATTAAATTTATTTGTTGTAAAGCATCTTGATCAGATACTCATTCAGACCACCGTTGATCTCTGCGATCTCTTCGTCTGTATATTTCATGAATCCTTCATGAACACCATCTACTGCCTCTGCACGGAAACCGTTTTTGCCTTCATCCAGCATCTGTTTCAGTAATGGAGAAGCATCATGTCTGTCTTCCAAATCTTTTAATACATAGTTATGGATATTGGATGTCAGCTGTGTGCTTACCATATCAGAGTTTACTAATGGTGGTAAGTATGGAAGTCTCAGACCAAAGCTGTATTTGCAAGCATCATCTACAGTTTTTGCATCTGCGATACCACGCTCAACGATGGAAATAGCCTCACGCCATAAAGCATGCTGCATTCTGTTTGCGATAAATCCCGGAACATCCTTTTTGCAAAGAACCGGTTTTTTACCAGCTTCTGTTAAAACGTCGATAACAGTCTGGGCAACCTCATCTGTAGTAGCATCTGTCTTAACAACCTCTACTAACGGAATCAGGAATGCAGGATTCCAGAAATGTGTACCGCAAAGTCTCTCACGGTGTTTACATTTTGCAGAAATCTCTGTCGGGCTCATAACGGATGTATTTGTACAGAAGATACAGTCATCTGCTACATACTCCTCTAACTGAGCGAACAGATTCTGTTTCATCTCCATCTCCTCTAATACACACTCAACAACCATCTGTGCGTTTTTAACGCCTTCGTCGTTCATATCCTGTGTAAAGCTGATTTTGGAAACGATGTTATCTACGTCTGCCTCTGTTACGATTCCTTTTTCTACAAGAAGTTTCATGTTGTTGCGAACTTTTGCTTCTACGTTTACTGGGAATACATCATATACAGTAACCTTTGCATCATCAAGTCCTGCAAGGATCTGTGCGATTGCGCTTCCCATCATTCCGCCGCCGCATACTAAGAAATTTTTAATTTCACTCATTATTTTTGCATCTCCGTCTTATTAATCATTTACAGAGCCCGCCCGCTTGTGGCGGGCAGGAGCTCTTCTTAATTTGTGTAATAAGTCTGCAATCATGGTTTTGTACGCCACATTACATGACTGTGTTTATTGTCAAAGACAATAATTAGCAGGTTAAGTAACCACCGCTGCAGTCGCAGTTAGCGCCTGTGATGTAGTTAGAAGCGTCAGAAGAAAGGAAGATAGCATATCCTACGAAATCTTCCGGCTCAGCCAGACGTCCGATTGGCTCACGTTTCATAAAGTTCTGGTATACAGCAGACTCCGGATCGAACATCCACTCTGTTAAATCGCTACGGAATACTGTCGGGCACAGAGAGTTAACATTGATACCATATTTAGCGGAAAGATCACAAGCCATGGAAGAAACCATAAGGTCTGCACCACCTTTAGATGTACAGTATCCTGTGTATCCAGCCATACCACGTTTAGAACGCTGAGATGTAACAACTACTACTTTACCGCCTTTGCCCTGAGCAACCATCTGCTCTGCAACATATTTACAAACAACGTATACAGATTTGCAGTCAGCATCCATGATGTACTGCCAATCAGCTACGGACTGCTCTAAGATGTTCTGTGGTTTGTTGAATCCGTGGCAAACAGCAAGAATGTTGATCTCACCATATTTAGCAACTGTACCTTTTACTAAAGCGTCAACATCTTCCTCTTTTGCAGGATCAGCTTTGATGTATGCGCAGTCGATATTCTCTGCTTTGAACTCTGTCTCCAGCTCCTCTAATTTAGCTGCGTTACGACCAGTCATCATAACTTTTGCTCCAGCATAACCATATGCTTTAGCAAGAACTTTTCCTAATGCACCAGTTGCACCTGTAACCAGAGCTACTTTTCCTTCTACAGAAAACATGTTGTCGACAAAGTCTTTCTTTAAACTTACCATTTCCCAAAATCCTCCTTCATTTTTTGCCTTTTGGTTTTTCTCATTTCAGTTTCTATATAAGAAGCTGAGATGGATCAAGGCGAAACGGATAAACCTAAAATTCCGTTCGTCAAATTCATCATGTTTAGTATAGTTCATGTCGCTTTTTTATGCAATACATACAATATTGTTATTAAGTTACTGTACGGTAATTCAGTTTCCTTTTTGTGCATTACTACTAACACTTTTTTATTTTTTTACATGAAAATTGTTGATTTTTCCCTCACATGGTGGTAGACTATGTCTTGTAAAAAATGTCAGGTAGAAAGGAAGGTTTTATATTATGGCTGGCTACAAAATTACTAAAAAAGATGCTTATTATACTTATGAGGCACCAGGACACAAAGAGTGCAAATTATGCAGACTTCATGATCCGCAGGATATCGATGGTGGTAGACTGATCAACGGTCTTTCTCACTTCCTTCCAAGCGGCGGCGGCACAGAGTTCGCTGACAACGCTATGGAGTCCATCTACTACATTGTAGAAGGAACAATGTTATTCAAAGGCGATGACGGAGTTGAGACTGTTCTTGAGGCAGGCGACAGCGTACATATCGCACCGCACTCTAAAAAGAGCGTTACAAACATCGGAACAACAACAGCTCAGATGTTAGTAATTCTTTTACCAGAAGCTGCTAAATAATTCATTTAAGCGAATTATCATATCTGTAAAAAAAGAAATCCGGTTTTCTGATCTTCAGAACGCCGGATTTCTTTTTTCTGCTCCTATTCTTTATGTCATTCTTACATTCTATTATATTGCTTATGTAAAATTCACCAAATTGCTTTTTACTCTGAGTGAAAATCTTAACTTCCTCTTACATAAAAACCGGCATCTGTTTTGCTCAGACACCGGTTTTTGTTATGTTTTCTTCTATTCCTGTATAATATTACTTTTGTATTATGTCTCTCATTTTCTTCTCAATCACAAAATTCCCGATCACTCGGATCATTTATGATAACAGGATTCGGTCATTATCAAGCTGAGCGCCAACACCCTCCTTGAATTTTTCCAACAGATCTGCAACCGTCAGACCTTTTCTTTCCTCTTCTTTGACATCCAGCACGATCTCACCGGAGTTCATCATCAAAGTTCGATTGCCAAGATCCAGCGCTGACTGCATGTTATGTGTGATCATCAGGCAGGTGATCTTGTTTTCTGCCACGACCCGTTTGGTCAGATTCAATACTTTTTCTGCCGTCGCCGGGTCCAATGCTGCCGTATGCTCATCCAAAAGCAAAATTTTTGGTGTTACAACGGTTGCCATCAGAAGTGTCAGTGCCTGACGCTGTCCACCGGAAAGCAGTCCCACCGGATTTTTCATACGGTCTTCCAGTCCCATATCAAGTAAAGCAAGTTTTTCACGGAACATCTGTTTTTCTTTCTGAGAAATTCTGCTGAAAAACTTTCCTCTTGAGGCAGATGCCCTCAGATAAGCCAGTGCAAGATTTTCCTCAATGCTCATATTCGGAGCCGTACCTTTCATCGGATCCTGAAACAGATGTCCGATGTATTTGCTTCTCTTATGTTCTTTTTCATATGTAATATCTCTGCCATCCAGAATAACTGCGCCTTCATCCACAAAAAATGTTCCGCAGATTGCATTGAACATAGTTGATTTTCCGGCACCATTACTTCCGATGATGGTTGCGAAATCACCATCCTGTAATTCCAGATTCAGATGAGACAATGCTTTTTTCTCATTTACCGTTCCCGGATTAAAGGTTTTTGATATATCGATTAATTGGAGCATTACAGATTACCTCCCCGTTTTCTTTTTGCGATTGCCGCACGTTTGGTCTTTGCAAACGCCGCTTTCTGTTTCAGATACGGCAGAGAAATCGCTACTGCTACGATAATGGATGATACCAGTTTCAGGCATTCTGCCGGGACATTGAATCGAAGTGCAATTGCCACGATGAAACGGTACAGGCAGCTTCCAAGGATGACGCCAAAAATTCGTTTTGCCACATGTCCTTTTCCAACCAGTGTCTCACCGATGATCAGACTCGCCAGAGCGATGGTAACCTGACCGGTTCCGATATTAATATCACAGGATCTCTGATACTGAGCCAGCAGTCCGCCGGAAAGTCCGGTCATAGCGTTTGCCACACACAGTCCAACGGTAATGGTAAATACCGGACTGATGGAGGAAGCTCTTACCATAAAGGCATTGTCACCGGTTGCCCGGATAGAAAGTCCCAGTCTCGTTCCAAGAAACCAGATCAGGATAACTGCCACGATCAGGATTACGATCAGAATAGCAATAATTTCATACCAGTTTCCACCAATTTTGTCTTTTGCCAGTGTGAAAATTGTATCGTTGGCAAACAGATTGATGGTGGATGAAAATCCCATAACCGCAATATTGATGGTATACAAACCGGTATTTACGATAATTCCAGCCAGAATGGACTCAACGCCCAGTCTGGTCTGAAGAAATGCCGTTACAAATCCGGAGATTACACCGGCACCGGTCGCTGCCAGAAGTCCCAGAAACGGATGACCCTGCAGGGTTACCATGGCACACACAGCGCATCCTAAAGTAAAACATCCATCTGTGGAAAGATCCGCAATATTTAAAATTGAAAATGATACAAACAGCGCCAGCGCAACCAGCGCATAAATACATCCAAGTTCAATTGCACTCTGTGCAAGTGATACTGTAAAAATTGAAGATAACATAATCAGTTTCCGCTCCCGCTTTTATTCAAATTCCTGAGCAGTTGTAGTCTCTTTTACCTGCTCGCACATGGTAGCAAACATGCTGTAATCCAGACCGATTTTTTCTGCTGTGTCTGTATTGATGGTTGCGATACCATTGTTCATAGTCTGTACCGGAGTTGTTGCCGGATCAGCACCGTTTACCAGAATATCTACTACCATGTCTGCTGTTGCTTTTCCAAGTTCTTCGTAATTTACGCCATATCCGCAGAATGCACCATTTAATGCAAAGGAATCAGCACCACAATACTGTGGAACTTTTGCATCCTGGAATTTTTCAAAAATTGCAAGTTCTGCTGTCATAACGGTATTGTCAGTTGGTGTAAATACCGCCTCGCATCCTGCTGCGATCAGCGCGTCTGCTGCAAGAGATACCTCATCGTTGGTTGTTCCTGTTTTTTCAACATACTCGATTCCTTTCGCATCCAGATATGCTTTTGCATCTGCGATCGGCTGTGTGGAGGAATCCTGTCCTTTGTCATATAACAGACCTACTTTTTTGATATCCGGCTGTGCCGCCAGCATCAGATCCATGATCGCATCGGTATCCAGCATATCAGATGTACCTGTGATGTTGCTGCCCGGTTTATCCATGCTCTCTACCAGACCTGTGATAACCGGATCAGATACTGCAGAAAATACAACCGGTGTCTGTGTTTCTTCTGTTGCTGCCTGCATAACCATTGCAACCGGTGTTGCTACCGGAACAATTGCATCTACGTTATCATTGATCAGGTCACTTGCAATCTGGTTCATAACGGTTGCATCTGCCTGACCATTGTATGTGTGATTTGCATAATCAAATGTCACACCAAGCTCTTTTCCTTTTGCATCCAGCTCTTCTTTTACAGCTTTTACGATCTGGTTTAAAGAAGCATCGTCAACATACTGAACAATTCCTACCTGATAAACTTTGCCATCTGCTGCCTCTTCTGTTGCAGAAGTGGTATTTCCTGCATCTTTCTGATCGTTTGACTGACCACCGCAGCCTGCCAGAACTGTTACTGCCATTGCGCATCCAAGTGCCATTGCTAAAAATCTCTTTTTCATCTTTTTACTCTCCTCTTTTTCATGTTTCATGATTAAAAAAACCGTCCCAGGATAAACTTATCCTGAGACGGTAATAAACTGATTTATTATCGCGGTACCACTCAAATTGGCGTGACGCCCACTCTTTTTATGTACGTATTCATACATACCGACTGGATAACGGGTTCGGCTCCCGGCATACCCTACTCTCAAATCCATTTCAGGCAGCCCTCAAAAGTCCATTCAGCTTTCTCCTCATACTGCACTCACACCAACGGCAGCTCTCTGAAAATCGGTTCGACATCACTGTCTCCAGCCTACTACTCTTTTTCAACGGTTTCAACTTGTTTTCTTATATGTGCTTTAGTCTATTACATTCTTGAAGTTTTGTCAATCAGTTTTCTCATTTTTCTCACATTTTATGAGAAGTATACAAGACTGTCTTCCGGTTCTTCTGCTTTTACGACTTCTTTTGCATACAGAACCGGGCCTTTTCCACGATATTCCTTGGCAAACTCATTGTGGATCTCTGCGGTTATATAAATCCAGGATTTGTGCGGAATCTCCACTGCTTTGTCATACTTGCATTTCAGACCGATAAACTGAATATCCTCTGCACAGCAGGTCATAGCAAAACGTCCCGGTACCATCATCGGTTTTTTACCGAATTTGTCCGGTCTATATACAAGTCCCAGGAAACGAATGGTTTTGCCTTCGTATTTCTGCGGATTGTCCTGTACATCCAGATAGAAAATGCCGTAGTCAGCATCGGTGATTTCAATGACATCCTGATCCAGATCATATGGAAGCTCATCAGCATCACTCTCATCAATGGTACCATCTTCTCGCTCGTATACAATCTGTGCACGGCGATTTACAGCCTTGATGGTTCTGCGGAATTTTGCTTTCGGTGTGTCATCGGTGCAGCGGTTAAAAATAACCACATCGGTATTGAACACCTGCTCCATCATCATGGCACGCATGTTTGTCAGGTACAGTTCAAATGTAGAAGCATCTACGGTGGCCAGAGACTGAACGATTTCCCATCCTTTCGGGAGTTTCATTTCCAGAATTTTGGCTGATTCCCAAGTACCGTTATACTCGATAAATACCTGATCCGGCTTAATGGTATCGTCACACTCTTTCAGATATTCCTCGGTAAATTCTTCTTCGGACTCTACTGCCACAACCGTAATTTTGTCTTTTGCCAGTGCTTCTTCATCGTATTCTTCATCGCCGTCTTCGCAGGCAATGATCAGACTGTGGGAGCCGATGCCAAAATCATTCTCCTGAAGGGTTTGAGTGATCAGGGAAGTCTTTCCACTGTCCATAAAACCGGTAAATAAATATACTGGTATATCCATAATTATTCGTTTCTCTCTTTTCTGTAATTTTTGCTTTCTGCGTGGTTTCAAAAGAAAACTTTTTCCGATATAGCAATGCTGACCGCACTGCCATATCGGAATCCGTTTTTAGTTCAGTTCAAATAATTCTTCTAACTTATGCTCGTCGATATCTGTACCGATGACACAGAGACGTCCGGTATAATCCGGCTCACCGTCACGCAGCTCATACTCGCCCGGAACCATATCGAAATAGATCCATGTGCCGTCTTCTGCCGGAACCATTCCTTTTGCACGTAAAATTGTGCCGTAGTCTTCGGTATCGCAGAATGTTTTCAGGATAGACTCAATCTTCTCTTTTGTATATTTATGAGGAGTCTCTTTGCCCCAGCTGATAAATACTTCATCTGCATCATGGTCATGATGGTGATGATCATGGTCGTGGCATCCGCAGGTGCATCCTTCGCCGTGGTCGTGATCATGGTCATGGTGGTGTTCATGCTCGTGGTCATGGTCGTGATGATGCTCATGCTCGTGATCGTGGTCATGATCGTGATGATGCTCATGATCGTGGTCATGGTCGTGATGATGTTCATGCTCGTGATCATGATGATGCTCTTCGTACTCTTTCATCATTTCCTGCATCAAAGAATCCTGCTGCTCGATTACTTTCAGGATCTGCTCTCCGGAAATAGAATCCCAAGGTGTTGTAATAATAGCAGCCTTCGGATTTAATTTCTGAATCTCTTTTACGCAAAGCTCCAGTTTTTCCTCTTTCATATTCTGAGTTCTGCTTAAAACAACAGTTGTTGCATTTTCAATCTGGTTGTTGAAGAACTCACCGAATGCTTTCATCTGTTTGGTTGCTTTCATTGCATTTGCAACCGTTACCAGTGCATTTAATTTTACATCATGATTTTTCTCCATGTCTTTTACAGAAGACATAACATCAGAAAGTTTGCCAACTCCGGACGGCTCGATAAGGATACGATCCGGATGATAAGTCTCGATTACTTCATTTAAGCTGCGGTTGAAATCACCAACCAGAGAGCAGCAGATACAGCCGGAATTCAGCTCTTTGATCTCGATACCGGAATCCTTTAAGAATCCGCCATCGATACCAACTTCACCGTACTCATTCTCAACCAGAACTACTTTCTCACCGGAGAAAACTTCTTCCAGCATTTTTTTAATAAAAGTTGTTTTTCCGGCTCCAAGGAATCCGGAAATAATGTCTATCTTTGTCATTTTATATCATCCTTTCTTAGCTTTTAAATTTCCACCCTTTGACAGATTATTTTAAGTCTGAAATCAGGAATTGTCAAGGTGTGTCACATATCCCTTCAATCCCATAAACGCAGGGTGATAGGACTCTTTTGCCCGGCGCAGACCTTCTACACCGCTGTCATCCTCACGGTTGACATACTGATACCCCTCTGCCGCATGCTCTGCGAACTGCTGGTTGATCATCGGATAAGCCCCCGGCACATCCGCAAAAGCCTTTTCGATATGCACCACATACATATCTTTATTTAATTCTTCGCCAATGGCAAAAGCTACCACATCGCCATCCGGCTCCAACCGCAGCAAACCACCGGTCAGATGAAGTTCTTTCATCAGACGCAACGCATTGAACGTCACACACAGTTCGTCCAGTTTTTCTTCATCCTCTTCACAGTCGTTGATTCTGCGCCATTCCAGTCCCATCTGAAAACAGTCTTCCACATTTTCATCAGTGATCGGCTCATACACCCAGTTCGGATACAGATTTTTAAATTTATTCACATGGTTCTTTTTGCCGTGATATTTCTTGCCGGATAATGCCACAAGTTTTTCCCTCTCATACACATAATCCGCCAGATCACGCTCATACTCCACCTGATATTTTCCCGGAAACCATTCTTCCAACTGCTCCACATCCTTTGGTGTTGTCAGATGCAGTGCAAACGGCTTTCCATCTTCCGCAAAATATTCTTCCAGCGTCAGAATCGCCTGTTTTACTTTTTCCGGATCGCCAAGAGGCATGGATACACTGGTAAAATCCGTCAGATCCGCAAAAATCAGACAGTCATTGACCAGTGCATAACCCGTTTTATATTTTCTGCCCCAGAGATAGATGTTTGCAAAACACATGTCACATCCTTTGTCCTGTTTTGCATCCAGATAAGCATCCATCCACTCCTTATCGGACAGTTGTACCTTTTTCACTTTCAGTCTGCTCATATATAATAACATTTCCTTTCCAGACTTACACAAAATATGATGCTTCCATCTGATTTCATTTATGAAATCATTGAACTATGTTTTCTGAACTTATTGATAAAATCATATCGATACGTGTCTTTTATTATCTTAATCGCCTTATGCCAGATTTGCCATTTCACACAGCTTCTGATAAATACCGCCTTTTGCCACAAGCTCCTCATGAGTACCGCTCTCTTCAATGCCATTTTCTGTCAACACCAGAATACGTTCTGCATTACGGATCGTAGACAGACGATGTGCAATTACAAAAGTAGTACGTCCTTTTGCAAGGATTTCCAGAGATTCCTGCACGACTTTTTCACTTTCATTATCCAATGCAGAAGTCGCCTCATCAAAAATCAGGATCGGCGGATTTTTCAAAAATACACGGGCAATCGACAGACGCTGCTTCTGACCACCGGATAATTTCACGCCTCGCTGTCCGATATCCGTATCATATCCATCCGGGAAACTCATGATAAATTCATGGGCATTGGCTTCTTTTGCCGCTTTGATAACCTCTTCCCTGCTGGCATCCGGTTTTCCATAGCGAATATTTTCCAGAATCGTCCCCGCAAATAAATACACGTCCTGCTGCACGATTCCGATATGGTTGCGCAGATCCGACAATTTGATCTTGCGGATATCCTGACCATCCACCCGGACCGTACCGCCTGTCACATCATAAAATCGCGGAATCAGACTGCACAGCGTACTTTTTCCTGCACCGGAGCTTCCAACCAACGCCACATACTCTCCCGCCGGAACTTCCAGATTTACATGGTTCAGCACCATCTGATCACTGTCTGCATAATGAAAGGACACATTTTCAAAACTGATTTCACCTTTCACTTCCTGCATCGGCTGCGCATCCGGCGCATCTTTGATATCAGGCACCACAGAGATCATCTCCATAAAACGCTCAAATCCGGAATAACCATTCTGGAATTGTTCCGTAAAATCAATCAGCGTTTTTATCGGCTCAGTGAATACATTAATATACAGCAAAAATGTGATCAGATCCGTGATATTTCCTTTTCCACGGGCAATCATCACACCGCCAGACAACATGACAACAACGGTAATTGCTGTTGTAAACGCAGTCAAGCCGGCATTGTAACCGCCCATATACCGATAACTGTTTTTCTTTGCATCCAGAAATCCGTCATTGCCCTTTTTGAACTTTTTATTTTCAATTTCCTCATTGGCAAAGGATTTTACCACACGGATTCCAGACAGATTATCCTCAATCTGACTGTTAATATCTGCAATTTTCACACGGTTCATACGGAAGGCGCGCTTCATTTTTTTGTTGAACACATAAGCGTACACCAGCATAAACGGCACCAGTGCAAATGCTGCCACTGTCAGCCGTGGACTGATATTTACCATAATAATGAAAGCACCGATGATACGGATCAGCGAAATCACGATATTTTCCGGTCCGTGATGCAATAGCTCCGTGATGTCAAACAGATCCGATGTAATGCGTGACATTAACTGGCCGACTTTCTGATCATCATAGAATCGGAAAGACAGTTTCTGATAATGTGAAAAAATCTCCGCACGCATGTCATACTCGATTTTTGCGCCCATGACATGTCCGTAATTCGATATAAAATAGTTGCAGTAACACTGAACAGCGATCAGCACCAGCATGATCACTCCCAGTCGTAAAATTGTGTGCAGCGCCTGACTGCTTTCCCAATGAACAACCTCAGATGTGATATAACGCACCACTAACGGAATCACCAGCGATACCGCCGCTGCGCCAAATGCAAAAAACATATCTGCAATAAAAATTCCCATATACGGCTTGTAATATGAGAACAATTTCTTTAAATTTTTCCTCATTTGCTTTCCCCTTATCATTTAAACTGTAGTCTAATATACTACACCCATACAAAAAAAGTCAAACCGCTGGTGATCACATTACATGACTTTTTGCAAAAAGTTTGGCTTTTCTAACACTTCTCACATCACTTGACTTTCTCTCCTGATTGGTTCACTATACTTTTATACATAATGTAATGTCTCAATGATTTTAAAAATTTTCACTTTCAATCATTGCTACATTTCAGCAAGGAGGTTATTTTATGACACCAAAACAAAAATATTATAAAGTTGCCGCAGAAACGATTTTGAAAAGCATCGAGCGACGCGGTTACGAGGGATGCTACTGCGAAACCAGTGAGGAAGCGGTAAAAAAGGCTCTTTCTTATGTAACACCGGGTTCCAGCGTATCTTTCGGCGGTTCCATGACTATGAACGAATGTGGTCTGATGGATGCTCTGCAAAAAAGAGAGGATATCACCTTACTGGATCGTTCCAAAGCCTGTTCCCCTGAAGAAATCAAAGAGGTTTACCACAAGGCTCTGTCCTGCGATTATTATTTTATGAGTACAAATGCTATCACATTAGATGGTCAGTTAGTTAATACAGACGGCACCGGAAATCGTGTAGCTGCTTTGATCTATGGACCGGAAAATGTAATCATCATCGCCGGTATGAATAAAGTTGCTGCCACACTGGAAGAAGCAGAATCCAGAGTAAAAAATATCGCTTCTCCGCCAAATGCCATCCGTCTGGACCGTAACACACCATGTGCACTGACCGGAAGCTGCCATGACTGTTTTGCAGAAGGATGTATCTGCAGCCATACAGTTATCACACGTAGAAGTGCTATCGAAGGACGTATTAAGCTGATTCTGATTGGCGAAGAACTGGGATACTAATAAATATATCATAAACACTATTTCAAAAAGCTGGAATCATTTTTCTCAACAAGACCTTTCTCGTCTAAAGAAAAATAATTCCAGCTTTTTATTATACACTTAGAATCTTATTTACCGACTTTTCTTCATATTCTATTTTTTACAAATTCATCTTTATCGCCAGCTTAATAAAAACGAATCATTTATATCTAATGTTCTACCTTACAAATAATTTTTTAATACATAAACTCTATCCCGCGTCAAGTCTGCTCCTGTCATATTTTCTTCCATAGGGCGCATTGAACCACCTTCATATTCCTGTCCTACTTTTTCAATTTCACTGTCTTTATATTTTATCCAATCATTTTCCTCATTTTTCAATTGTTCCATCGCATCAGCATCCAGACTTGTTTTCAAACGTGACCAGATAGAGTTCAATTCATCATCCCATAACTTTCGCAGTTCCGCTGAAGTCTGATTCATTGTTGTCTGATCCATCGCATTAGAAAGTCTTTCTTCTATTTCCGCTGCTTTTTCTTCTATCTCGGTCAATTCGCGATCAATGTCTGTCCCGGTCGTTGATGTATCTGTAGAATCTGATACATTCTCCTGCACATTTACTTCTGAAACCTTTACATCTTTTAATCGCTGTATAACATCATCTTCCTTCGTATCCACCTGAATATTCAACCGTTTTCTCAAAGTTTCATAAACATTTTTCAGTTCCTCTATAGATGTGATGATTGACTCTGTGCCGTAATCAGACAGCGCATAGTTTTGAATTTTGTCAGAATCCAGCCATTTCTCGCATGCGCTTGTATAGGTACTCTCACTTACCGTTCTATCATCCACAGAATACACTGCGTCAAATCCGGTAGTTCCTATTGTTTTTAATTTTTCAAAAGAATCATTTTGATATCCATATATAATATCTTTTTCATACAGATCAATAATTTTTCCATCAATCAAATAAAATTGATCATCTTTAGATAAAACAGAGATTTTTGTCGTATCATGAACACCAGCTGTAACAAATCCATCTCCGAATAGCAGTTTATGTACTTCATCTTCTTCATATCCATAAACTTCTTCCACATATTTACTACCATCCGACATTTGATAAGCCACAACTAATTCTTCCTGACCATCATTATTGAAATCTACTAATTTAGCAAAGCACAGACCGGAACAGGAGATAAATGTTCCCATCTCATCTGTTTCTGACGTAAAATCAGCTTCTCCCTGAGATTTTTCCAATTCCTGAAGTTTATTATAATATCCCCAGTTCATCAAGTAAAAATCTCTTAATTGTTCCACTTCATTTTTGTCCTTCGCATCATCTAACATTCCAACTACTTCATCGGCTGCTGTTTTAATCTTTTCCGTATCTCCTGTTTTTCCATAATAATCAATCTTATCTTTATAGACATCCTTTGTCCCATCCAATACTGCTCCTGTATTCTTGTATTCCTGAACAATAATACCAGTTACTGTATCATAGGTTTCTTCAACTGCATCCGAATTTTCTGTTGCAATATAAGCTTTTGCTAACTGACGATATGGTTCGACCTGCTTTGGATCAATAGAAATAGCCTGCTTATATTTTGCAATTGCCTGATCGTAATTTTCTTCTTCCATATATTTTTGAGCTGTTTTTAATGTTTTTTCATATCGTTTTTCAGGATGTGACATTACTGACAGATATGCAGCTATTGCAACTGCTATTAATACACAAACACTCAGCAGTAATATCGCAATCTTTTTCCCCTTTTTCTTTGCAGGCTGCATTGATTCTGTGCTATTTTTTCTTCTGTTTTTTGTTTCTTCTTTTTTCTTTCTTCCTTCAGTATGATTTACCATTAAATCCAATCCACATTTTCCGCAAAATCTTGCTCCTTGTGGATTTTCATAACCACAATTTGTACACTTCATTTTAACTCCTCCATATCCCGTATCTACGATTATGTGCAGATATATAGTGCTTTCTTTTTATAAACGTTGTCCGCACTTTGTACAGAATTTTGCATTCTCCGGTAATTCATTTCCACACTGTGGGCATAAATGTTTCTGATTTTCCAGTTTCTGTTGCTGTACCGGTATCTGAAGTTTGTCCTGATATTGTCTCTGTATTGACTTAACCGGCTGTTCCGAATAAATAATACGAGTATCTTTTTTTCTTTTTTTATCCGGCAATGCAATTGCCAGCAGTGAAACCGCTATATTTACTACAAAAATACCGATCCAGATATACACAAGATTTCTGTTAATTTCAAAACTTTCACCTAAAGTTTTATTTAATTTCAGTACCTGCTCCATCTGACCCATTTTTTGTTTCATAAACAATACAGAAAAAACAATCACGATATTAATCAATACAGACAATATCACTGTTGCAAAATATGGTGCATCTTTTTTCAATAGCACTGACAAAACAGCTCCCACTAACGCTGCAAACATCGCCCCCAGTATCACATATCCCAACAACGACATCTGGCTCTGCGGTAAATTATCAACAATCCGAGAAATCTCCTCTGTTCGTTTATTGCCAAATCCGATCTGAACCAGATCAAACAATCTCAACTGTAACCTCTCCCATCCCATAAATGGGACAAAATACATCACGACAGATGCAAGAAAAAGAATTGCCGTCAGATATTTCGCTTTTGTTTTCATTATCATTCTCCCATTTTTATTCCTTCTAAAAATTGCTTTTTCCTATGAAATATAAACCCTATTACTGACAATATTTATTATGATTTTCTCCAGCCTTTAGAAACTTCATATTTCACGATCAGATCAACATTTGCTTTTTCTATTTTTGAAAGTGTATCATCCGTCGGCTGATATGCAGCATCCGGTTGATACCAGCTTTTAGCCGAAAAATAATTCTGATAATCTTGATTCTGGAATACATACCCATGACGCGCATAGACTTCATTTCTTGCTAGTGCTACTTCTTCCTGCGTCAATCCCCACAAATCAGATTCACTGATATACTGTGTATCTGTCGGTAAAATATATTCATCTGTGGATATCACCTCGTTTTGATCTCCCTGCGTAACATTATCCTGCGGTACATTCTGTTGCTTATTCTGTAATGTTGTATCTGTATCTTGAGTTGATACATCTGTTTTCGTCTTTGTTTCCTTATTTTCAGAATCAGCAGATACTTCTTCCTGACTATTTTTTATTGTTGCTACAGAATTATCATTGTTGTTTTGCTGAAATATCCCTGCTTTCCATATAATTCCTGCTGCAAATGCAATCACAAGAACTACTATTGCTGTCTTAAATTTTTTTCCTTTTTTTGTTTCTCTCATGTACTCATCTGTATCATCCTGATCATCAGTCCAGACAGTTCTATTCTTGAGCTGTTTATTCTGAATCTGTTCTTTTCCACATATTGTACAAAACTTCGCATTTTCCGAAATCTCATGCCCACAATAAATACAAAACTTCATTTTATCCAAGCTCCTTAAAACCGATGTCCACAATTAACGCAGAACAACATATCATACTCTACTGCCGCTCCACACTCCGGACAACACTTCTTTTCTTCCTGTCCGCCTGCAAAATCAGTCGTTTCTTCTTCCCATTCAACGTTCTGTGGCTGCATCACACTTTGTTCCTGCTCTACATTCTGATTTTCCTGTGATTCCACCTTAGTTCCACAACTCATGCAAAATATTGCACCTGCCTGTAATTCTGCTCCACATTCTCTGCAAAACTGTTTTTCCTCAACTGGCATACTCGGTTCCTGTATCTGTAGTTCCATTTTATGACCGCACCGGGTACAAAAAAGCTGCCCCTCATCCACAGGACTTCCACACTCTGAGCACACATTACCAGAATATGTCATCTGTGCTACCGGAATTAACCTGACTCCACAACTTTTACAAAATGCCGCATTTGCATCTACATCCATTCCACAATTCGGGCATGAAACCACACCTTTTAAAATTCTGATTTGTTTTTTATTAGCTTCGATCTGGCGCATACTTTCTTCAATTCGATTAAATAAAACTGCAAACTCTTCGTCAGGAAATGCCTGCGCATATTTTTGGAAATAACTTCTTCCGATTTCTGTATAAATTGCCACAATTCCTTTTTCTAATTCTGTGATTGAAGAATTTAATCTTGTGATTTCTGCAAATTCTTTTGTCTTCTGGATTGCTCCCTGTCCTGTTTTTGAAATTTTCTTTCCTAATTCATCATAAAATGCCATTTTACTTGTACTCCTCATTTGCTATAAAAAGATTTGCATACACACCTATTTGCTTATCCATTGATTTTGGTTTTTCCATCGTAAGACGCCACTCACCATCTATCTGTGCAATATATATCGTTTCATCATAATCCTTTTCATGTGTCTCTCCATCAACCGTCTCATAAGTAATATCCGTATGCACATCTACTTTCACCATCCTCTTGATGTTTATTTCTAATCCATAGTTTTCATATGAATCTTCTACCTCATTAATATCTTCTCTGTCTCCAGTGTTTTCATCATCAATGATTACATCAACGGAACAATCATCTATATTTTCAAACTCTGCTAATACCTTCTTTTTGTTTGTGTGCTCTGATGATCTAAATTCATCTGGATCAGTTTTTCCATCCGAAATATCTTCTGAAAGGACTTCATAATATTCATCTATCCATAAATCTGAAAGGACTTTCCAATCCATTTTTTCTGTACCATTTATATACTGTTTTATAACTTTTTTATATCCAAATTTAATATCGTATACGTGACTTCCAACCAAAAATACTCCGATAACCACCACAATTGCAATTATGGCTTTCCACAACTTTTTCTTTCCTTTATTTTTCACAGCGCCAGTCATTGAATTAATTTCCGTATTGAACGGACTGCCTTTTGTATCCTGTCTGACCGGCGTTCCACATTTGCCACAAAACATAGCATTATTTTCTAGTTCGTTTCCGCAATTTTTACAAAACATATTTTCATACTCTCTCTTTCTATTTCATCATTTTATTTCCACATTTCGGGCAAAAAACAGCATCCTCATCTGCGGGGCTCCCGCACATACCACAAAATATTTTATTATTATTTTTAGAAGAAATACTATCCGACTTTTCTGTATCTATAGAACTGCCACACTGTGGACAATTTTTTGTAGTAGCCATCAGGCGCACTCCACATTTAGGGCAGTTTACAAAACCACCATTCATTGATTCTAAATTCATATTTTGCATTGGGACTTGAACCCCAGCATTTTGATTCATACTATTTTTGACAAAGTTTCCTACCAAACCAATGGCAGAACTGATAATAAAAGCTATTCCGCACCATTTAATTATTAAAATCTTCCACTCATAATCAGTATAAGGCGGACGCCATGTGTACCCCCAAGAACTTGCCCGCTCATCCTGTGCATATAAAATCATAACAATCCCAACTACAATAAAAATCGTTGCCCAACAAATACTTCCCATATTAATTTTACTATTATTGTTGTTCATCTTTCTCTCCTCTGCAAACACACTATAAACGTTATTACTATAAACTTGATAACCCCGGACGGTGAACATACCATCTTGTTCCAATTTTCACACAGGCAATTGTCGCCGAGTATGTAGTCTCACTTTCTGAACCACTGGCATCCATTGATACTTTAATAAGTTTTGCTGCCTTCACTGATTCTCCATCATAACCATATTCATGTTTTAATTCATACTGTACCTGTGCAATCGTATCTGTATCACTCTCTGCCTCTACTTTTGCAGAATATTTTATTTTAAATTTCTTTCCACATTGATTTTCAATATCTTTCCGGTGATCTTTTGCAAAATCTAGCAAATCCTCTTTAAATCCAGCATCCGTGGAATACCAGCCATTAGAGCCTACCATGTAATCAATATAATCCGGTGCCAACACTTTGTAATAAGCATCCATATCACATTCTACTGTCGCTTTGCATGCCTTTATTGCCACTTTTTCAGCTGAATTCCTATTTTTTAATAAAACAATAAGCAATACAATTACAATGACAATGATCAGAATACCTAATATTTTTTTAATACCAACATTTTTGTTTTTTACAATCTGGTTATTCTTTCCATCCCAGGAATAACCACCTTTTCCATAAGAAATACTCGATGTTTTCTTTTCTATTGGTGCTCCACAATTACCACAGAATATAGCACCTTCCTTAACTTCTTTTCCACATTTTCCGCAAAACATATTTCTCCCCTCTCTCGTGTTTATTTCATGATTTTACTCATATTCAGAACAATCATTTTTCTCTTTTGTCTCTCCGAATTACCATTTCATGAATTTATGTACTTAGTTACCCGTGTACGGGTATATTTTATCATTATCTATTTATTTTTTCAACCCGTATACGGGTAAAACATATTTTTATCCCTGTTAACATATCCTTAACAAAAATAAATAATGGGGAACAATTGAATGGAGTACTCAAACTTATATGTAATGCGAATAAAAACTCTTTGTAAACAACGGGGCATCAGCATAAACAAATTAGCTACAATGAGTGGCGTAAAGCAATCTACTTTAGATAATATTATTCGTGGTCAAACACATAATCCCAAAGCCAGAACGCTTCACAAAATTGCCATCGCTTTTAATATGACATTAGCAGAATTTCTCGATTTTCCAGAATTGAATGCCTATTGTTTTGAAGATGATTCTGAAGATTAAAAAATATTTATATGCACAAAAAAAGTTTTACACATCTGTTTTCATAAAACGTTGTGTAAAACTTTTTTCATCTAAAACTATCGTTTTTACTTTTTTATTAATCAACGGACGGCTCATTCAAACCATCATCAATGCAAAAACAAGCTCTTCCATTTGCTTTTGCCTCATACAGCACACGATCCGTCTCTGTAAGTAACGTCTTTATCTCTTCCGGGAATTTGAAATGATAGGCACCGATACTGCTGCTCACTTTGACATTCTCCCAGATTCCGGAAATATCCTGTAAAAACTGTGTCAGCTTCTGTTCCAGCATTTTTCTCGGCATATCCTCTTTCAGTATCATCGCAAATTCATCACCACCGACTCGTCCAACCGCACCATAATCCTGAAATGTACGTTGCAAATGCTGTGCAAATTTTCGCAAGATCTCATCTCCTGCAGAATGTCCCATACTGTCATTGATATGTTTAAAGTAATCCAGATCTAAAAACAGGAACCATCCATATTTTCCCTCTTCTGTTTTCTGGCATTGGGTACAGTAATGCAAAAAGAGACGTCTCCCCATAATTCCAGTCAGAGCATCAATTTCTCCTGTATATTCCCGATACTTCATATAACGATAAACCATAGCAATTACCAGCAGCAAAATGAAGTACAATGCAAGCATAGACATCAAAAACTGCGCCTGTAAATGCATAATATCTGATTGAATGACTGCTGTCACATCGACTTCATGCACATTTAGCATGTATGTCATACGATTTGCAAAATAGACCGTTGACAGCACTGCCATACACAAGACAAAAGCGCCAATAATCCCCAGAATCCGATTCACCTTTGATGACCAGTACGGATTATTTTCCGATTCGTTCACAGCATCTTTGTATTTTCCAACGAAACTGCTGTTATAAAACCGATCCGCCAGTAACACGAGTACCATACATAAAACAGCAACGATACAATCATTTCTCTCAATCTTAAATGTACTGTTTCCTGAAAATACATACTCCCTGAAAAACAATCCCATTGCACTGTATACAATGATTCCATGCATTTTACCCGCAATCAGTGCAGCCACACCTTTCCAGATCATCGGATGTTTTCCGTTTTTTGCCAAATGGAATACGCACCCAATCAGAAATCCAAATAACACTCGCGTTCCCACGCTTAAAATCAGACTTCCCAACGGATTTGTACTCTGAAACGGCGAAAAAATCATATCCATCGGCATGACATAAGACGAGGATGCTTTATACATGCTTCCCAGTCCGAAAACCAGACCTGACACCGTTGACTCCCCGATTCCAAACAGACATGCAATTATCACGATCGGAATATATGCTGTCGTAACAGAAATCGGCTCCACGTGAATATAACCAAGGAACGTAAAGGACATGATAATTTCCAGGGCAATTAATAATCCGAATATGTATCTTTCAAATTTCATATATTTCCAGTTCTTTTTCATTTTCAGTTCCTTACTTTAAGCAAAAATCCCCGTGTTCTCCTAAAAGTCCACGGGGAATATCTACGTAAAAATATAGTAATCACAAGTTTATCAGCTTGTCAGAATGATTGTACTTACATCTTCTCCGGTGCATCGAATCCAAGAACATCGATACATGTCTCAAGAACATCTCTGGTCAGCTCTAACAGACGGATATAACCAGCCTGCACAGCCGCATCCTCTTCTACCATAATCTTTGTTTCATGATAGAAATGGTTCAACGCATTTGCCAGTCCGTAAATATATGCACAGATCTTGTGCGGTGCAAGTTCCTCTGCTGCATTTGTCATTACTTCATTAAAACGTGCCAGCTCCAGCATCAGGTTCTTCTCGCTTGCAGAATGTGCTGCCTGAATGGTGTAATCTGCTGCTGATTTTCCGCTCTCTGCGTATTTTTTCAAAATAGATTTGATACGCACGATGGTATACAGGATATATGGACCTGTATTTCCCTCGAAGGAGATAAATCGGTCAATATCAAAGATATAATCTTTGGAAGCCTGATTGGACAGATCTCCGTATTTGATAGCAGATAATGCAACCTGTTTTGCAGTCTTTTCTGCTTCTTCTTTTTCCATGGTGTTGTTCTCGGCAATTTTCTGATACATCTCATTCTGGATGTCCCCAACCAGTTTTTCCAGACGCATAACGCCACCCTCACGGGTTTTAAACGGTTTGCCGTCTTTGCCATTCATGGTACCAAAGCCGATAAATTTCAGTTCTGTGTTGTCATCTACCAGACCTGTTTTCTTTGCACAGCGGAATACCTGTACAAAATGAAGCTCCTGACGTTTGTCTGCCAGATATACCATCTGATCCGGATGATAATCTTTCATACGCCATACGATAGTTGCAAGGTCTGTGGTTGTATACAGAGATGCTCCGTCTGATTTTAAGATCATACATGGCGGGATCTCTTTTGCATCGGTCTCCTCGCTGACATCAACAACCAGTGCGCCCTCGCTCATATATGCAAAACCATCTTTCTTCATCTGTTCAGCCATTGGTGCGATGTATGGATCTGCATCGGACTCGCCTTTCCAGAGGTCGAAAGAAACGTTTAAGCTGTCATAGTTTTTCTTCAGATCCGCGATGGATACAGACAGAATGTGTTTCCACAGTGCGATGTAACCTCTTCTGCCTTTCTGAAGTTCAAAAGTAGCCTGCATTGCTGCTTCTTTGTAAGCTGCATCTTCTTTTGATTTTCCACTTGCAGTCGGATAAATCTCCTCTAACTCAGAGATGGTAAACGGTGCTTCCTCCGGATATTCTCCTTCGTATGCCTCGTCAAAATAAACCAGCTCCGGTTTACGCTCATGAAGCTCTGTAATGATGAGTCCCATCTGAAGTCCCCAGTCACCAAGGTGAACATCACCGATGACATTGTGACCGATGTAACGGCTCATACGTTTTACGCTCTCACCGATAACTGCGGAACGAAGATGTCCGACATGCAGCGGTTTTGCTACATTTGCTCCACCGTAATCCACGATGATGGTCTTCGGCTCTGCTGTCTTCTCGCAGCCGTAACGCTCATCTGCCTGCATTTCACGCAGATACTCTGCCAGATATTCCTCAGATAATTTCAGGTTCAGGAATCCCGGTTTTACAGACTCTACCGATGCAAACATCTCCACATCCTGCAGACGTGCTGCCACGTCATCTGCAATCATAAACGGTGCTTTTTTATACTGTTTTGCAGCAGCCATGGCTCCGTTACACTGGAACTCACACAGATCCGGTCTGTTAGACAATGTAACTTTGCCGAATTTTTCTTCGTATCCGGCTTCCACAAAAGCTTTTGTTACCTCAGCGGTAATATTATCTAATAATTTTTTCATGTGTACCTCCCGGTTTCAATCTTTCTAATTGACAATTGTTTTTATTCTAACATCATTTTTAATGTTGTGCAACGACCTGAGCCACATTTTTAAACCTGAACCGCATTTTGTAACTAAGATCACATTCCATCCCAAACAACCGTTGCAAATCACTTTTGTACCCATTAGCATTCTCACAAAAAACAACTGTATTCTTTTTCCCAATTTTACCATTCTTTGTTTTTCCATCTTCGGAATAATTTTTCTGTTTTGGTGCAAGCTGTTAATACATCAGATGTAAAATGCCAAGGGCATTCTTGAATTTGCATCAAACAATTCCGGAGGTAACCCATACATGCCAGCATACAAAGTCGAAATCTGTGGTGTCAACACATCCACGCTCCCTGTTTTGAATGAAAACCAGAAAAAAGAACTATTTACCCGCATCCGGCAGGGTGACCAACAGGCTCGGGAAGAATACATCCGCGGTAATCTCCGCCTTGTTTTAAGTGTGATCCGCCGTTTTTCCGTCTCCAACGAAAATGTGGATGATCTGTTTCAAATTGGCTGCATCGGGCTGATCAAATCCATCGACAATTTCGATCCTACTATGGAGGTAAAATTTTCCACCTATGCCGTTCCCATGATCATCGGGGAAATCCGACGCTATCTCAGAGACAACAACAGCCTGCGTGTCAGCCGCTCCCTGCGAGATACCGCCTACAAAGCCATTCATGCCAGAGAGCTTATGACCAAAAAAAACAATCGGGAACCCACACTGGATGAAATCTCCAAAGAAATTGATATTTCCAAAGAGGACATCACCTATGCACTGGATGCCATCCAAACACCGGTCAGTCTCTATGATCCCGTTTATACAGACGGCGGTGAACCACTTTACGTCATGGATCAGATCAGCGACAAGAAAAACAAAGAAGATCGCTGGGTGGAAAATCTCTCACTCAGCGATGCAATGAAACGTTTGAATAAACGCGAAAAACATATTATAGATCTGCGCTTTTTTGAGGGTAAAACCCAGATGGAAGTAGCTAAAGAAATTCATATTTCTCAGGCACAGGTCAGCCGACTCGAAAAATCCGCGTTAAAAACCATGCGAAATTACCTCATGACAACCTAAGTGCTCTATGGTGGCGCAAAAATTTACGAAAAGCTCTGTGTAAAACAAGAACTTCTGCAATTTTTTTCAAGGAGCGATTGTTAGCGACTGAAACAAATTGCAGAAGTTCTTTCAAAAAATTAAATTGTAAATTTTAAGCCACCCTAAAAGTCCCAAAAAACTTTTAATGTGTTTTCACATCGACCAGTGCTCCATGAACCACGAAACGTTTGGTCTCCCCAGCCTTACTACAGGTAGACAGCGTCACCACTTTATCCTCCTTGGTCGGATGAATCCCCGTATCTTTCATAGAGGAAGCAACCATCTTATCGATCATTGCCTGCCAGCTGTCATCTGCACCGTAACCAACAGTATAGATATCACTGTCCTCATCCACATCATAGTAGGAGAAAATCTGATACCGGTACACTTTATCCGCGGTATAAACATTAAAAAACTGATTTTTTTCATAAAATCCTTCATCGTTTTTATAACGCTTAAGGTCACCGAACATCGTGGTATTTCTCATATTATGTCCGTAAATAATGGAATGATAATCGGAAAAATCCGGATTATTCAGTCCCTCCAGGAAAATACAGCCCGCAATATGATAGTTTCCGTAAATATCGCTTCTCAGATATTTGGAATCATCCCCGGAATACAATACCGGATAGCTGATATGTACATCATCGAAATTGTCAAACCGCAGCCATGCCATAATATCCGGATTTTCTTTTTTCAGCGCATCAAACTGGATTCTGGTATCATCATTCCAGTCATCCTCTGTCACGGAGCTTCCATCCGGATTGACCACATAGGTTTCTTCCAGTTTTTCAAATGTCTGCTCGGATTCCTGATAGTCCTTGTAGATCTGAGCAATTTTGAAAAGTGCAAATGCCATGACTGCCAGTGCGATCACAATAATCACCAGTGTCAGCTTTCCACCTTTCTTTTTCTTCGGATTTTCTGCTTTTTTCATACGTTCTCCTTACATTCCAAAACCTCTGTTTATCATACATCAAAGCCCGAAGTCCATATCAGGTAGAAGTTCAAGTCGAACGCACGTGAGACTTGGTGCGTGATTCTGGTCAGCGCAAGCTGACATCTTCTTTTCAGAATCACTGCACTCTACACTCCGTTCCGGTCGGCGCAAAACCATTGTCTCCCAGACAATGTGCGCCCTCGCGGAGCATTTATCTCAGTCGGAGATTGAACTCCCACTGAGAAACACTTGTTACTACTCACCACTTGCAGAAGTGGGAGTCTCAACTCAGACTGAGATGAATCTCTTCCACTGACATAAACTTGTTTTCCACATCTGATGGAAATTAATAAACTACAACCGGATAACCAATTTTGACATTCTCATAAATGGTTTTCATGGCACTGTACGGTGTATTGACACAACCATGAGAACCACGTGTCTTATAAATACTTCCACCAAACTCACTTCTCCATGAAGCATCATGGATTCCGACATCTCCATTAAACGGGAGCCAGAAAGAGACTTCTGAATTATAATCCTGACCCTTAAGAGTATAGTTTGTCATACGCGCATCAATTGCCCATACACCGCCGGACGGTGTGCTGTGTCCGGCTGATACATTTCCGGTTACAACCGGTGTGGATACAATACATTCCCCGTCTTTGTACAGCCACATGGTCTGTGCCGCAATGCTTACCTCAATATAAGTACTGCCAAGGTCATTCGTATCACGGCAGACACCACTATACAGATATACAGGCTCTACCGTCTCTTTTGCCCCCTGCAAAACCAGTTCCTTTAACTGCGCAACCGTTTTCTTTTTATTGATACACCAGCCATAATCACCGCCTTTCAGTGTGATTGTCTGACCATCATGTGTTTTGAACTGTCTGCTCAAACCAAACGTATCATATTTCAATCCAAGCTGATGTACATATTCCGTAATTTTATCCTCATCCAAATCAAAGGTATAATCATCACCAAATGTAATCCAGTCTGCGATTACGGAGCTATCCACCACCTCTGTCCGATCGCCAAAATCATAGGTAATCTCTGCGACAAGCATTTTATTTGCATCATCGCATTCCTGTTTTAATTTTTCATCATCCTTGTATACACTCGGTTTTACATAACAATCCTGGTTATCCAATGAAACCTCAGATGCTCCCTCACTGACAGCGGTCTCGATCACCTGCTCTGCCTTATTGACATCCAGCTGATTTCCATGTGTCTCATCCACGATCTTGAATTCCCCATCGGAATATTCCAGATGTGCATCTGTCGGAGCTGTCATGTTCTCATCCTGCATGCAGGAAAGTTTCTGGATCTCATCATCCAATTTCTGCTCATCTACGGAAATATCCAGATCAATTTCTTCCTCTGAAGTCGCTGCCATCAAAAACCACAAAAATGGTTTTTCTTTTTTAAACAAATCATCCAGTTCCTTTTTGTCATCATATTTCAGTCCGATATCCGATGCATTGATGGTCTCCTCCCCATCTCTGGCGGATACCGTAAGTGTGTAGGCATTCATTTTTTCTTCGATTTTTTCCTTGACAGATGCCACACTTTCATTGCGCAGAGCAATTCCGAACGCTGTTCCCTTTGAATAAAAATGTTTGCTGTAATACACGGTTCCTGCAATGTAGATCACGATTGCAGCCGCAATAATCAGATATAAAATTCTGCGGAAACGTTTCTGACTTGTTCTCTGTCTTTTTAATTCCTGTCTTAATTTTGTCTTTTGCACGATTCTTACTTCCTTTGTATCTAATTTCAATTTACCCTGTCTTTTTGGCTTAATCATCTCATATTGTAACTCATTTTTATTTTTCATCAACCTTTCCGGCAAAACTTAATAAAATTGTAACCTTTTCTTCTTATTTACCCAAGTGGGTTATTCATAACGGGTAATTTCTTTTTTCAACCGCTTCATGATCTTTTTTTCCAGACGTGAGATATAAGACTGGGAAATATTCATCTGATCTGCCACTTCTTTTTGTGTATACTCTCTGCCACCGGGTGTCAGACCATAGCGAAGTTCAATGATATTCTTTTCCCTTGGAGAAAGCTTGTCGATGGCACGTTTTAACAGCTTTTTCTCCACCTCTACTTCCATATCTTTATAAATAATATCATCCTCTGTTCCAAGAATATCAGAAAGCAGCAGCTCATTGCCGTCCCAGTCGACATTTAACGGTTCATCAAAAGAAACTTCCATCTTCATCTTGCTCGTCCGGCGAAGATACATGAGAATCTCATTTTCAATACAGCGTGACGCATAGGTGGCAAGTTTGATATTTTTTCCCGGATTATACGTGTTGATGGATTTGATCAGCCCGATCGTGCCAATGGAGATCAGATCCTCCACCCCGATTCCCGTGTTATCAAACTTCTTTGCTATGTATACAACCAGGCGCAGATTATGCTCAATCAGCCGTTTTCTGGCTTCCTCGCCGCCCTCCTCCGTTCCAAGCAGCATGATACACTCATTCTCATCCTCCCGTTCTAACGGTGCCGGAAGCACATCCGTGCCACCGATATAATGAATATCATTTGACTGCAAAAACAGCAGATTCTGCACAGTTGGTATTAATTTCAGTTGGAATTTTCCAGGTACGGAAACTTTTAAATACATACTTATAGATCCTTTCCATGCTCTTTTCTTTTTCTCCTCTTCTCTTACTTCCAGAGTGCCTCTGCACTCCGGTTGAAAACTATATCCGTTCAAGTCGAACGCACGTAAGACTTAGTGCGTGATTTTGGTCAGCGTAAACTGACATATTCTTCTCAGAATCACTGTAATCTGCCCTCTCATCTGATATAGCCTGCATGTAAAAGCATTTGTACCTTCGGATTCTGCATAATCTCCCCGGTATGCAGACCAATCTCCGGCTCCTTTATCTCCGTTACCGTACCTTTCTGATAAATCTTCATTTTATCCAACATCACAATTTTCAGTTTTTCTTTTTCTGTGCCGATCGTGTGACAGGAAATCTCTTTTTGTATTGTTCGGTCAGCAGCAAATTGCGCTAACACTTCCTGTTGCAAAATACAGACCGGCCTTCCCGTCAGTGGATCTCTCAGCAGATTTCCGGTATCGCAATAAGCATCTACCGTGACATGTTCTGTCCCTGCCCACAGTTCCACCCGACAGATCTGCTGGATGACACGCCGTCGGATCTGATAGATACAAAACAAAAGTGCCGCTGCCATCCCGGACAACAGGATTTCCAATGTACTGCTTCCAAGCAACACCCCAATACTGTTCTGCACCCCACCCATCACAAACAAAATCAGATAAATGGTCAAAAGCGTGCGTAAAAACCGCCCTCGGTCTTTTGCCCCAAATACCCCAAACGTCATCAGCGGATGGATTACCATATGTAAAATGATACTGTAGACCAGATATTTTTTCAGCAGTATCAGCAACACTGTGGAGCCTGTCACCCCTGCCACACAGACTGCCAGACAACGTCCCAACCGTAGTCTGTCGTTGAGCAAAAGCGCCGCGGCAAACATGGCACTCACATCCATCAACAGGTTTGTTAAAAGAAAAACATCTGCATACCATTCATACTCCACTTGTCACCTCCCTGAACAGTATACAAAAAACTCCGCGATTTTTTTGTCGAAATCGCGGAGTTTATTACCATAATATTCTATTTTCGAATGATTAGCGTTTTGTATTTTTCAGGAATTCCGGAATCTTGATGTCACGCGGAGCAACGGTTGGTGTTGGTTTCTGCGGACGCTGGATTCCATTGAACTGTGGCTGAACCGGAGTTGTGCCTGTCTGTGCCGGTTTTACGCTGCCAGCAGTACGTGCCATGTTCAAAGTATTGCCACCATTAAATTTCATGCCCGGTAAAATAGACGGTGCCGGTGCTGCGGCATTCTCCAGACCTGTTGCAATAACAGTGATGGTTGCTGCATCCGGAATAGACTCGTCGTATTTTGCACCAAAGATGATATTTGCATCATCACCGGCAAGATCCTGTACATAGCTTGCTGCATCATTTGCATCCATAAGAGAAATATCACCGGAAATGTTGATGATAACATGGGATGCACCATTGATGGTTGTCTCAAGCAACGGACTTGCAACAGCCATTTTAACTGCCTCGATGGCTTTATCATCACCGGTAGCTCCACCGATACCGATATGTGCCAGACCTTTGTCTTTCATAACAGTCTGAACGTCAGCAAAGTCAAGGTTGATCAGAGCAGGTACATTGATCAGGTCTGTGATTCCCTGTACTGCCTGCTGTAATACTTCATCTGCTTTCTTCAGAGCATCCGGCATCGTGGTTCTTCTGTCAACGATCTCAAGCAGTTTATCATTCGGGATCACGATCAGCGTATCTACGCTCTCTTTCAGATTCTCGATTCCATGTACTGCATTTGTCATACGTGTTTTTGCTTCAAATTTGAAAGGTTTTGTAACAACACCTACGGTAAGGATTCCCATATCTTTTGCAATCTTCGCAACAACTGGTGCTGCACCAGTTCCTGTTCCGCCACCCATACCACAGGTAACAAATACCATATCTGCGCCTTCGATTGCTGCTGTCAGTTCTTCTGCGCTTTCCTCTGCAGCTTTCTGACCGATCTCCGGCTGTGCACCTGCGCCAAGTCCTTTGGTGAGTTTCTCTCCAATCTGAATCAAAGTCGGTGCTTTACATAAAGTAAGTGCCTGCTTGTCTGTATTTACTCCAACAAACTCTACACCACCGATTTTTTCATCTATCATTCGGTTTACGGCATTGTTTCCAGCGCCGCCTACTCCGATTACAATAATTTTTGCGCTGGACTCAGCCCCTATTGACATGATTTCAACCACGATATTCCTCCTTTTATTCCTCCCACGGAATATATTTATACTATCTTTAACGACATTCCTGCCACTATTTTTATTATCTCTTCTATAATATCTGTTTTTGCAAAAATAATCAACCTCTAAATCATATTTAATCTGAATTTTCCAGAATTCATTCCATTATAAGAAGAAGTAATCCATTTTCTGAATTCATTTTCTTATAAAGAAATGTGATTCATCCTCAAAAAAGAGGATACGATCCTACTGACTACCATCCGCAGATCCATCTGACGCTTCCGGAACAGTCTGCACATCATTCGGGATCTCCATCAGTTCCCCGTTTCGGAAATAAATATCCGTATTGTTCTCCGACCAAGTTTCCACATGCAGCGTTCCACTCATTCCGTCAAGCTGTGGCAGAATCTGATCCATTCGAAGGATCTTCTCATTCAGATCCGTTCCTCCACCAAGGTTTACCTGAATCTGACCATAGATCAGATAAACATTGCCATCTTTGATATAGATCATTTCCGGCACTCGGTCATATTTCTTCAAAAGCTGTGTCACATTTAACAGGGTACGAAGCAGTTTGCTGTTATCACCGATGGAAAGTTTTTTGTAAAGTTCTGCACTTTCCACAGATAAACCGTTGATCTTGGTCACACCATCGATCACCTGAGAGGAAAGTTCCACCACAAATCCATCTTTGTCAAAATATGCATTTTTTCCCAGTGACGGAATGTACAGATATCCAAGGATTCCCTTTTCCACCACTGTGATCTCCAGCTTCTGCGGCGATTTCAACCGGATCTGCAGAGAATCCACAAAGGGGATCTCCTCGGTTTTATTCAGTTTGTTTTCAAAATAAACATACAGTGAATTCCAGGAATATTTTTCATCCAAAACCCAGTCCTCAATCTGCTTGTCCGTATAGATCTCATTTCCTTTTACGGAAACATCTTTTACCACAAATACTTTCCATATCAAAACTGCTCCCAATGCAGCTACAAATGCAGCTACAAGAAGAGCAGTCAGAATGATACGTAAATTTTTCTTTTTTCGTCTCTTTCTACGCATACAGTTCTCCACATTTTATCTCAGTCTGAGTTGAGAATCTTACCAAAGTGCTGAATCATATTAACACTTTCCCAATCTAATTTGAGACTTTTTCTTCTGAATCATTCCAATTTTTTCAATGATCCTCTGTCTTTTTACTGTCAGATCACATCACTCGATCGGATGATTGGAATCAAATTTGATCCGACGCGACACATTCAGTACCAAGCCCATCTCCGTGATCAAAATCAGGATCGACGTACCTCCGTAACTGAAAAACGGCAGGATAATACCTGTATTTGGCATCCAGTTTGTAACAACCATGATATTTAACACTACCTGCAATGCGATATGTGACATAACACCCACCACCAGCAGGGAAGAAAACAGATCCGGTGCATTATTTGCGATCACCATGCAGCGCCAGAGCAACAAGACAAATAATAAAATAACACAGATTGCACCAAACAGTCCCAATTCTTCACAGATAATGGTAAAAATAAAGTCGTTTTGCGCCTCCGGTACATAACCAAGTTTCTGTACACTGGCACCAAGTCCCTTTCCGAACAAACCGCCGGAACCGATGGCATACATTCCCTGCAGCGTTTGATACACCTCATCCGGATAGTCTTCCGGATGCAGCCATGCAGCAATACGTGTCACACGATAACCACCCATTTTTACACCGATGGCTCCCAATGCGACCAGACCTGCTCCAAGAACGAAAAATTCCTTTGTCTTCGGACTGACCACAAAGATCATAAGTACGGCAATACCACCGACAATGATTGCGGTACTCAAGTTGCTAACTGCGATCACACCTACCATCGGCAGAACAAAAAGCAGTACCTTGATAATGGATTTCAGATCTTTGACCTGTTTTGGAATCCTGCTTAAAAGCGCTGCCATAAAAATGATCACTGCTATTTTTGCAATCTCAGACGGCTGCAACTGAATCGGTCCGATCTTCAGCCAACGGGTAGAACCGTTCGAACCTTTTCCGACTACAATAACCGCCGCACACATCAGAAATGACAGCACATAACTCGGAAAACTCAGCTTTTTCCACCATTCGCATGGAATCACACTGACGATAAACATACCGATGAATCCAAGAAATGCGCAGCCTGCCTGTCGTTTCAGGTAGTGAAATGGATCATTGAACACATCCTGACCTTCATAAGCACTGACACTGTAGAGCATCACCAGTCCAAACAGCACCAGAAAAATGATAATAAACAGCAGACTGTAATCAAAATATTTGGTTGTTCCCGCATCCGCAGTATTCTTATGATATTTGCGGTTACCCATGTAACATTACTCCTTTAAGGCATGAACCATTTCTTTAAACATTTTTCCCCTTACTTCATAGTTCGGGAACATTCCCCAGCTTGCACAAGCCGGAGAAAGTAATACGGCATCACCATTTTCCGCATTTTCATAGCAGATATCAACTGCCTCCTGAAGACTGTCGGCAAATACATAATCGTAGAAGCCACATTTTTCTGCTTCCTCGGCAATCTTCTCTCTTGTCTGACCGATCAAAACCAGTTTCTTTACTTTACCGTCAAAACTGTTGATCCACTCGGTATACTCAGACTGTTTATCATAACCGCCGCCGATCAGACAGGTCGGACGATCCATCGCCTGAATCCCTTTGATAGCAGCATCCGGGTTGGTTCCCTTGGAATCATTATAGAAACGGACACCGCGTTTCTCTGTCACATACTCAATTCTGTGCTCTACTGCCTGAAATGTACGCAGAGCCTGACGGATATGCTCCACCGGGACATCATAACTCATAGCCATAGCAGTCGCTGCCATCGCATTTTCATGATTGTGGCGTCCAAGGATATTCAACTCATCTGTAGATATAATTTCCTCAATCTGACCGTCATGTGCATACACGATCTTGTCACCTTCCAGATAGAAGCCTTCCTCTAATTTGGAAAGACTGCTGAAGAAAACAACCTTTGCCGAAAGATGTTTTGCCTGCTCTCTGAGCACTTCATCTTCATAATTTAATACACAGGTCTGCTCCGGTCCCTGATTTTTTGCAATGCTCATTTTTGCCGCGATGTAATTATCCATCGTATGGTGGCGGTTCAGATGATCCGGTGTAATATTTAAGATTGCGGATACTTCCGGACAGAAAGTATCAATCGTCTCTAACTGAAAGCTGCTGATCTCTGCTACCGTCACGGTATCATCCGTATCTTCTGCAACCAGACCAGTGTAAGGAATTCCGATATTTCCTACCACATGCACCTGCGGATACGTTGTTTTCATGATCTCTCCAAGCAGTGCAGTGGTCGTTGTCTTTCCGTTTGTTCCGGTAATCGCAAGTACATCGCCTTTTTTACATCGATATGCCAGTTCGATCTCGCCCCAGATTGGAAGTCCCGCATCTCGCAGTTCATTGACAAACGGAAGATCTGTCGGTACACCCGGGCTTAATACAACCAGATCCAGTCCTGCACGAACTTCTTCCGGTAATTCACCTACATATAATTCCGGCATATGATCTGCCTCAAAATTTTCCAGCACATGTTTTTTATCCAGTTCCTGGTTTCCGTCAAATAATACGACTGCGGCACCAACGTTTTCCAGTAATTTTGCCGCTGCAATTCCACTGATTCCTGTTCCGAAAACCAGAACTTTTTTTCCTGCAAATTCCATTGCAACATTCCTCCAGATCCTTGATGTATAGTATAGTAAATCTCTTTATAATCCAATAAATGCAATCAGACACAAAATAGCTGTAACAATGGAAAATACTGCTACAACCCGTGTCTCAGACCATCCGCCAAGCTCAAAATGATGGTGGATCGGTGCCATACGGAAGAACCGCTTACCACCGGTCTTTTTGAAGTATACGACCTGGATCATAACCGATAAGATCTCGATCCAGTAGATCAGTCCCACGATCAGGATAAAGATCGGCATCTGCAGCATATACGCTGTTGCCGCCACAAATCCACCCAATGCCAGGGAACCGGTATCTCCCATAAATACGCTTGCCGGATATACATTAAATAATAAAAATCCAAGTAATGCGCCCACTACCGCACAGGTAACCGGTGCGATGCCGCAGGCATTTCCAACGGCTACAACAGAGAAAAATGTTGCAACCAGAATTGTTACGCTGGAAGCCAGACCATCCAGTCCATCCGTAAAGTTGACACCATTTACGGTTCCGATCACTGCCAGAAACAGTACCGGAAGTGCCAGCCATCCAAGTTCCAGATAACGTCCTCCGCTAAACGGGATCAGCATAGACATCGGAATCTCATTTTTCACTAAGAAAAATGCAAAAACTGCTGTCACAACGATCTCACAAAGCATCTTCTGCCATGCAAGCAGTCCGTCTGATCTGCGCAGAACAACTTTTAAATAGTCATCCAGAAAACCGATGATTCCAAATCCCACGGTTACAAACAGGATCGGAATAATCTTCGGATATCCTTTTACATAAAACAGGGAAGTAATCACAACTGCAATCAGAATCATAATTCCACCCATAGTCGGTGTACCATTTTTCTTCTGATGAGACTGTAATTCTTCTCTCTCTGTATTTCCAATTTTTAATTTCCGCAAAAACGGAATCATGATCGGTCCAAGTACTGCTGTGATCGCAAATGCTACCAGAACCGGAATAATTACCTGATATGTCATTTTCACACCTCTTCTTACTGCGGCATTCTCCCAATGCCGACTGTATCTTTTTTTACAACTTAATTAGTATCATACGTCTTTTCGATTTGTTTGGCAACCGCAAAATAAGTTCGACATCAATTCCCTTCCTCATTTGCATCCGTGGCTTCTGTCTGCACTTTTTCGATTCCCAGATAGGGCAGCACATTTTCGAATATTTCTTTCATCACCGGTGCCGCAACGGTTCCTCCATAATACACTCCCTGTGGATGATCGATCACGACAAGTCCAATGACCTGTGGATCCTCTGCCGGTGCAAATCCAAGAAAAGATGCGATATATTTATGTTCGCTTCTTGGAAGCGTCTGAGAAGTCGCCGTCTTGCCACCGATGGAATACCCTTCAATCGCCGCTTTTTTTCCGGTTCCTTCCGACACGACTTTTTCCAGCAGGCTGCGGAGTGTTTCGGATGTTTCAGTACTCACCGTCCCCTCTGTAGTATCATAGGAAAATGTGTGGATCGTCTCTCCCTGTGCATTCTGCACAGAAACACCGAAATGCGGTGTGACACGTCTGCCGCCGTTGATCAGCGAAGCTACAGTGGTCACAAGCTGAATCGGTGTGATTTGAAACGACTGGCCAAATGATATGGTAGCCAGTTCCACCTGTCCTATGTTGTCTTTCTTATGCATAATCGTTGCTGCCTCACCGGGGAGGTCTATCCCGGTTTTGGACAACAGACCGAATTGCTCAAAATAATGGTAAAAATCATCTGCGCCAAGCCGCAGTCCCAGTTCAATAAAAACCGGGTTGCAGGAATTCATGATTCCCTGGGTAAAATCTTCTGCACCATGTCCGGTTGTCTTATGGCATCGGATCCTGCGATCCTCCACGATCTTGTAACCCGGACAGTAGAAACGGTCACTGACGGATAATACGTGCTGTTCCAGCGCTGCTGCCGTCGTAATGATTTTGAACGTAGATCCCGGTTCATAGGTGTCGTTGATGCTTGGATTGCGCCACATCTGATTTAACAGATTCTGCTTTTCCTTATCCGATATTCCTGAAACATCTGTGTTTAAGGTAAAAGGCTCATTCAGATTGTATTCCGGCTCATTTACCATTGCCAGAATCTCACCATTTTGCGGATTCATCAGGATGATCCGCACACCATCTGCCGCTTTTTCCTGCAATACAGTCTGTGCTGCCTGTTCACAGTAGCTTTGCAAATTGTAATCCAGACTGATGGTCAGCTGGTTTCCGGTCTGCGGTTCCTCCCGGCGTTCCCCTTCCTGCTCCAATTCTCCACCGGAGGCATTGGTCATGGTCAGGATCTTGCCGTCTGTCCCTGCAAGCCATTCATCATAGCGCACTTCCAGTCCCACAATTCCCTGATTGTCTCCACCGGTAAATCCAATGACTTTTGACGCCAGTGAATCATACGGATAATAACGTCGATAGTCTTCGTCAACTTTTACACCTGCAAGATCATATGCCAGTATTGCATCCCCGGTCTCCTTTGGAACATTTGTCTTGATCCGCTCAATGGAACTGTTTTTTTCCACTCTTTTTCGGATCGTCTCCTCCGGAAGTTCCAGTTCCTTTTGCAGCACTTCGATCACGCGCTCCGGATCCTCGATCTGACTGTGGATCACCGATATCGTACATACCGATTTATTATCTGCCAGAACGATCCCGTTACGGTCTACGATTTTTCCCCGGGCAGCTTTGATACTGCGCTCCCGTTCATGGAGATCCTGTGCAATCTTTTCATAATAGACGGACCGAAATACCATAAGATAGATCAGTCTTCCAAACAACGCTGCCATCACAATGGTGATCATCAGCATCAATGCAACAATCTTTTTTCTCTGGAAGGTTTTCAAATGCCGCATAATTGTGTGCCTTAAAGCATACTTATTACACTTTATTCCACACACATACTGCACATTCCCTTTTTCTACTTTTCCACAATAATTCTGACTGTTTCTATTTTTCTAATATAAAAGAAATTCAAAACTTTTTACTGACCGGTGGTATCGGTCGGTGCTTCTGTCGGCACTTCACTGTCCATAGCTTCTGTCTGTTCTACCGGGGTTCCCTCACCGGTAATACCAACACCTTCATTGATACCGGTTTTCTCTTCATTCGGATAGATGCCAAGGTATGGAAGCGCTTCCTTTAAAATTTCTCTGGCAATACTCTGTGCATAATAGCTGTGTGCCTGATCCTCTGAATTTGCCTCATCTACAACGACATAGATAGCAACCTGTGGATTTTCTGCCGGTACAGAGCCGATAAAGGATACCAGATATTTTCTTGCGGATCGCGGTAATTTCTGTGCCGTACCGGTCTTGCCGCCCATGGAATAGCCATCCACTTTTGCTTTCTTACCGGAACCGTTATCTACAACGCCTTTTAAATACTGGCGGATTGTTGCGGAAGTTTCCTCTGACACGGTCTCTTTTACCAGTGTCGGATCAATCGTCTGAACGCTATTGCCATTTGCATCCTGTATTTTGCCAACCACACGCGGCTGATAATATTTTCCGCCATTGATCAGAGAACAGTAACCAGTGATCATCTGGATCATGGTTACGTTATAACTCTGTCCAAAGGAGTTGGTTGCAAGGTTGATGGTACTGAGCTGGTCTTCTGTGTAGATCAGGGAATCAGTACGCGCTTCACCCGGCAGATCAATATTGGTCTTCAGTCCAAAATTAAAGATCTGCTGATATCTGCTGAAATTTGCCGGCCCGATCAGATAAGACATCTGCATCAGGGCATCGTTGCAGGAATTTTCCAGCGCCTGCTGAATGGTTTCCATGCCGTGTCCGGCTTTCTTAATACAGCTGATATGATGTCCGGCAATGGTCTCTGCACCATCACAGTAAAATGTTTCATTTCCGGTCAGCGTTCCACTTTCCAGTCCGGCGGCTACCGTAAATGGTTTTGCGGTAGATCCAGGCTCATAGGTGGAAGATACACAGAAGTTGTTCCACACCTGATTTAATAATGCCAGATGATGGATCTGCTCTAACTGTTCGTCACTGTAATGTTCACTTAACGCAGCACTCCACTGTTCATCTGTCATAGCATCAATTTCATCGGTGCTGTAGTACTTTTTCAGTTCCACACGTTCTGCCTGTTTGATGGTTTTTGCCCGTTCTTCCTCGGTAAAATACTTATCAGTATCCGCATTCCACGGATCCTGCAAACTGAAGGTTCTGTTCGTTGCCATTGCCAGCACTTCACCGGTGTTTGGATCCATCATGATGACACCAATATTTTTGGCACCTTCATGCTCACTGTCCTTCATTGCATCATTAAATTCTGCAATCTTGCTCTCTGCGATGGACTGAAGATTTGCATCAATGGTGGATACGATCGTATTGCCATCCGTTGCATCTTTTGCTTTGATCTCATAATTAGAATCTGAATTGACATATCCATATTCTTTACCGTCAATGCCATTCAATTCATCATTATAATAATCTTCCAGCCCGCCGATACCTTCGTTACCGGATGTGGTAAATCCAAGCAGGGAACAAGCCAGGGTGTCATACGGATAGTTTCGGATATATTCCTTTTCAAACCAGACACCTTTGATATTTTTTCCTGTTTTCTTGTCATTCTGCAGAGACTCAAATTCGGCAATTTCTTCATATGGAAGCTTCTTTGCCAGAACGTAATAACGCTTCTTCGGGTTTGCCTTTACATAAGTTCTGATATCATCTGTATTGAGTTCAAAACACTGTGCCAGTGCTGACAGCGTCGGTTCCATATAATCTTCCTTCGAAGTCAAAACGCTGCAATCTAAAATGACATTGTAAACATCTGTACTCGTCGCTAAGACAGTCCCCTTTCTATCTACAATGTCACCCCTGCGAAACGGTATGGTCTTACTGCTGTATTCCTGCTGGTTCAGAACAATCTTGCCATACTTGTCTCCACTTTTTAATTCAATATAAGCCAAACGTCCCACCAGAGCAATCAGCATTCCAATGATGATCAGAAATACGATCAGCATCTTCGCCTTCATCCTGGTGAGAAATTTGTACGTAACGTTTCTGTTTTTTCCAGCTCTTTTTCTGGACTTTTTTGGTCTTCCGGGTCTCATTCTTTCTCCTCTTTAGTTCGTTGGAATTTCCCCATACTGATTCATGTAATCGCTATTCTCTACTGAATAATAACGAACCTGATCACTCCCCGGCATAACCAGTCCAAGACCGATTGCTGCATCCTTGATCTGGTCAAGATTCATTGTGGTCTCCAGACGCTTCTCTGCTGCCACATTATCTGATTTCATATCAGCGATCTCGCTCTCAATGGTTGCAATGTTCGCAAGTCTGGTAGTTACATCAGACTGCAAATATAAAAATACGCCACATACCAGGCAACAGACAATGGTTGCACACGCAAGAAAAGCAACATATCCACGATTCATAGACAATGCTCTCTGTTGATTCTGTCTTGCTGCATTACGGCGCATCCGCTCTTTTCTCAGCTGCTCCGGGGATTTCTCCTCATATTGTCTGCGGCGCTCCGGTGCACGTTCCGGCTGGCGTACCACATTTCCATCGATATAAGATTCACGACGATATTGTCTGTTTCTGTTCTCCATCTTCTACACGCTTTCTTTCTAATTTCCTATTATCTTCGTTCAAATACACGCAGCTTTGCGCTCTTAGAACGTTTATTGTATTCCATTTCTTCTTCTGTCGGTAAAATTGGCTTTCGTGTCAGCATCTTACCAAGGGATTTCTTTCCACATACACAAACCGGAAAATCCGGTGGACAAGTACATGGATTCTCATTCCGCTTGAAATTCGTCTTGACAATCCGGTCTTCTAAGGAATGGAAGGTAATAATGCAAAGTCTCCCACCCGGTTTCAGCATCTGGATCATCTCATCTAAAGAATCCTGAAGCACGTCCAACTCGTGATTTAACTCAATTCGGATTGCCTGATATGTACGCTTCGCCGGATGACCTCCGGTCGCCCGTACCTTTGCCGGGATTGCTGCCCGGATGATCTCATTTAGCTGCCCTGTCGTCTCGATGGGTGCCACCTGACGCGCCTGCACGATATGTTTTGCAATATTTTTTGCAAATTTATCTTCACCATAATCGCGGATCATACGATAAAGATCCTGCTCACTGTATTCTGCCAAAATGTCCTTTGCCGTCATACTCTGACGCTGATCCATACGCATATCCAGAGGAGCATTTTCTTCCTTATAAGTAAAACCTCGCATTGGCTCGTCCAACTGATAGGACGAAACTCCAAGATCCAGCATAATGCCGTCCACCTGCTCAATACCAATCTCTCTGAGTCGCTGCGGCATCTCACAGTAATTACTTCTTATGATCGTCACCTTATCTTCAAATGGCTTCAACCGCTCTGTTGCTGCCGCGATTGCATCTGCATCCTGATCAATTCCGATCAGTCTGCCTTTATCTGACAGTCTGCTGCAGATCTCATAACTGTGTCCTGCACCACCTAAAGTACCGTCCACATAAATTCCATCCGGATCTGTAATGAGATTCCCGACTGTTTCTTCCAGTAAAACTGATATATGAGAAAACTCCATCGTTTCGCCTTTCTATTGCTTTCTGTTAAAATCTCAGACCGATCTCTGACATGTGTTTTGCGATCTGATTTACATCCGAATAGTCTTTTGTCTTGAGCCAGCGTTCCTTGCTCCAGATCTCTACCCGGTTAAGTACACCTGCCAGTACGGCCTCTTTCTCGATTCCCGCATGTTCACGCAGAACTGCCGGAAGCAGCACTCTGCCCTGCTTGTCTACTTCACAGTCTGCTGCTCCTGAGAAAAAGAATCTTGTAAACTGACGTGCATCTTCATCTGTCAGTGGTAATTCGCTGAATTTGTCTTCGATTTTCTCCCACTCCTCATCCGAGTAAACGTATAAGCATCCATCCAGACCTTTTGTTACTACGAATGTTTCGCCGAGTTTTTCGCGGAATTTTGCCGGGATGATCAATCTGCCTTTTGCATCTACAGTATGATTGTATTCGCCCTTAAATCCGCGCGCCATCGAAAACACCTTCTTTCTGGTTCGTATTCGGTGTCTTAGTTATCCACAAAGTTATCAACCTTATCCACTTTCCACCCTTTTACACCACTTTCATCCACTTTTATATAAATATTAATGCATCTATTCGCAAAAATCAATAGCATTTTCATAATCCGGGCACAAAAAAACACCGGAATCTCGCGTGATTCCAGTGTTTTTTAAGGAAATCTACATTTTTTCCAAAAAGTGGGGCGTTTTCCCACAAAAAAGTACGTTTTTGTACTTTAATCCTCATAGTAACGTGTGATCAGATCATCCAGTTTTTTACTCTGGTCATAGGCATCCTCATGGTCTACCCCACATTCCGCCACTACCTTATCCAGCATTTTTCGTTCCTGTTTGATCATCTCTTTTAATTCCATCGCTTCTTGCATCCTGTGTTTCCTCCAACATGTGCAATTCTTAACCTTCGTCCTGCAACAACATCTTACCATCATGTTCCCTGCTTGCAAAGACTACATGTGTGGTTACTGTTTACACAGGATAGTTACAGCGGCTTTCCCATCTTATCTTATTTACAGCAGAAATCACCACATTCTGTGTCCTGACACTGACAGGCATCTGCTCCACCACCGATCCCCACACTGTCGGCACAGCATTTGCATCCGCGGTTGTGAACACAGTCTTTTGCTTCACAATCAATGTTTACCGTACTGGTCGCATATCCGGTGGAATTGCTCGGCGCACCACTTCTCTCTTTGAAGCTTTCGCAGCAAGTATCGCTTGCCTTTTTCGCATTTGATCCACCCACGGTAATATCCTCTTTTGCGCAGTAATGATCCTGATTATACAGGCAGCTTGTTACAGAACAATCTAATTGTGTCATTGTAAGATCCTCCTTTTGATTTCATACAAAAAGAGTATCTTCCTTTTTTCAAAAAATATACAAACTAAAAAAAGAAAAAGCATAACAATTCACATATAACACTCATAAATCGAAAAACATATAAGCAATATGCAGACATATCACACATAAATATGTAACTATATAAAAAAGATATCCATGCAAAATCATTCACATGGATATCGATATGTTTCTTATATTATTATTTTCTGCCGCAGCATTTTTTATATTTTTTGCCGCTTCCGCATGGACACGGATCGTTCGGATATACTTTTGCAGCTTTTACAACAGTACCGGATTTCTTCTGCTCTGTGTATAACTGTTTTAATTTCTCCTCAGAGAAGATTTCTTTCCACTGTGGAAGTTCGTATAACCAGTCAGCTTTTGCATCTACCATGTTTTTGTAAAGTTTCTCTTTATCAAAAGCAAGACTTACATGGCTGTCTTCGCTTAAATCCTCAAGGTCATTCTCCTCTACAAGACTCTCATTGATTCCATCTAAGAAACCAACCATAGCCATCAGTTCAATATCGAAACGCTCTGCCAGCTCTTTAACAGTTCCTTCTACAACCTCATCCGGGTTGGAAAGAAGTTTCTCATATACGCTTTTTTCAATTGCAAAGTAACGGCTCCAGAAGTTCTGAAGCTGACCTCTGTCTGCATTTTCATTAAAGGCAACTGCCTGCCAATCCTGTAATAATCCCATTATGTTTACCACCTTTTATTTATTTTATTCATCATTGCGCTTTACTGCATGTTTTAGTATAACTCATACACGCCATGTTTGTAAACTGTATTTTTTCGAATCCGCTTCTATTTTCATGAATATATTTTCCCAATCCGGTTATAATGAAAATGAACACAAAAGACAAGTTTTTTTAACTTATCCTCCCCTATTTATGAAGGGAAAGCTCTCACTTTCCTAACCCAGAAAAATACCGCCGCAGCGTTGTTGGGAACCTGTAGCGGTATTTTCCTGTTATTTTATCATTACTTTTTCAAATTCGTTTTATTTTCTGTAAGCAAGTGCATTCCAGCGCAGCTCGTTTTTCAGCTGACGGATGTTGGTATCTTTATCAATATAAACAGCTTCGATACCCATTGCATCTGCCCAGTCTCCCATCTGCTCCGCAGTCAGATCATAAGAGAATGCGGTATGGTGTGCGCCGCCGGCGAGAATCCACGCTTCAGCACCTGTGATCAGGTTTGGCTGTGGTGTCCAGAATGCAGTAGCAACCGGAAGTTTCGGCATCGGTTTCTCTGTCTTTTTGCAGTCTACATCGTTGATAATCAGACGAAAGCGGTCGCCAAGATCGATCAGGGAAGTTGCGATTGCCGGACCTGTCTTTGCAGTAAATACCAGACGTGCCGGATCTTCTCTGTCACCCATGGATAACGGCTGCTCTTTGATGCTGATTGGACCATCTGCGATACTTGGGCAAACCTCCAGCATATGAGCTTCCAGAACGCCTTCTTTTCCCGGAACCAGATTGTATGTATAATCTTCCATGAAAGAAGTTCCTTTTGCATCTTTTATGCCCTGAGTCATAATCTTCATAACACGTACCATGGCTGCTGTTTTCCAGTCACCTTCGCCACCGAAACCGTATCCTTTTTCCATCAGACGCTGGATTGCCAGTCCCGGAAGCTGCTGCAGAGCACCCAGATCCCCGAAATGTGTTACGATCGCCTGATAATTTTTCTCCTCCAAGAAACGCTCAAATCCGATCTCAATGCCTGCCTGGACTGCGACATGTTTGCGGAACTCTTTTTCATCTCTGCCCTCTAACAGAATCTGATATCTGCTGTAATATTCCTCTACTAAAGTATCAATATCTGCCTGAGAAACAGCGGCAACTGCCTCTGCGATCTCGTTTACCGGATAAGCATCTACTTCCCATCCGAATTTGATCTGTGCTTCTACTTTGTCACCCTCGGTAACGGCTACGTTTCTCATGTTGTCAGCGATTCTCATAACACGGATGTGGCTGCTCTCTACCACACCAACTGCGGTACGCATCCAGGAACCGATTTTTTTCTGAACAGCTTCATCTTCCCAGTAACCAACTACGATCTTGCGCTCCATACCAAGACGGCTGAAAATATGACCAAACTCACGGTCGCCGTGTGCAGACTGGTTCTCATTCATGAAATCCATGTCGATGGTATCATACGGAATCTCACGGTTGAACTGTGTATGCAGGTGCAGTAACGGTTTTCTGTACTCTTGCAGACCAAGGATCCATGATTTTGCCGGTGAAAATGTATGCATCCATGTGATAACTCCGGCACAGTTCTCATCATTGTTTGCCTCGTTAAAAGTCTGACGGATCAGTGCGTTTGTGATCAGGGTTGGTTTCCAGACTACTTCATATGGAAGGTTTCCGGAAGCATTTAATGCATTTACGATAATTTTGGCATGTTCTGCCACATGTGCAAGACATTCATCTCCGTATAAGTCCTGGGAACCGGTGCAAAACCAAAATTTGTAATCTTTCTGCTGAATCATAGTATGTTTCCTCCTCATAAATATTGTTTATGTTTCATAGTTTCACTTTTGTTAATTATTCTGTCCGTAATATGCGTTCGCACCATGTTTTCTGTAATAGTGCTTGTCCTGTAATTCCTGCGGTGCCGGCTGATTCTGCGGATTGATCATCTCACAGCGTGCTGCCATTTTTGCAACTTCTTCTAATACTACGGCATTGTGAACCGCTTCGTTTGCATCTTTGCCCCAGGTAAACGGACCATGGTTTTTGCATAATACAGCAGGTACTGCAATGTAATCTTTTTTGCGGCGTTCAAACTCATCTGCAATCAGGACGCCGGTATTATGCTCATAACCTTCGTCAATTTCTTCTTTTGTCAGATTCCGCACACATGGAACTTCTCCGTAAATATAATCTGCATGTGTCGTTCCATAACACGGAATATCGCGTCCTGCCTGTGCCCAGCTTGTTGCCCAGGAAGAATGGGTATGTACGATTCCGCCGATATTCGGGAAACGATTATAAAGAACCACATGGGTTGCGGTATCAGAAGATGGATTGTAACGTCCTTCCACCTTATTTCCCTGCAAATCCACAACAACCATATCTTCCGGTGTCAGAAGGTCATATTCCACACCACTTGGTTTGATGACAAATAATCCGGATTCCCGGTCAATGCCGCTGACATTTCCCCAGGTAAATGTAACCAGACCATATTTTGGAAGCAGCATATTTGCTTCGTACACCTGTTTTTTTAATTCTTCCAACATGTCAAAATTCCTCCATTCTTCCGATATACATGAAAATCTTCTTTATATAACATCGCGTGGAAATTCAAGAATGCTCCGGCATTCTTGTTGCGAGGTGCGCGTCATGCAATTGCATGACATACTTCAACTGCGCACCTCTGTAATCCTGCCGGAGGCTATATCAGATGGGGGATTGGCTCCCACCACTGATACTAGCTTGTTTCTCACCACCTATAGAGGTGGGAGTCATCTCCCATCTGATATAACAAAAAATTTTCATGTATATCCGTTATGATTTATTATTTCTATTACAATTCCAGATTAGCGCAGCTGCTCTACCGCTGCACGTTCAATGGCAAGACCAGCTTTGTAATCTTTCATAAATGTCTCAAAACCTTCCACATCTGCGGCATCCGGTTGCATTACGCTACCTTCTTCCCCGTGGAAAATAACAGTATTCAGATAATCTGGTAACGTCTGTCCCTCTGCTTTTCCGATCATATACGCTGCCAGAAGTGCGATTCCCCAGGCTCCGCCTTCTCCGGCTGTCTCCATGACAAAGACCGGTGTCTGCATTGCAGCTGCCATCACACGCTGTCCTACGCCTTTGGTCAGGAAAAATCCACCGTGACCAAGCATTTTGTCAATCTGCACTTTTTCTTCTTTTACCAGAATATCCATACCGGCTTTTAATGCGCCAAGTGAAGTCAGCAGATGTACACGCATGAAGTTTGCAAGATTAAATTTGCTGTCCGGTCTGCGCACAAACAGTGGTCTGCCTTCTTCAAAACCGGTAATACTCTCGCCGGAAAAATAATTATAAGCCAGCAGACCGCCACAGTCTGCATCGCCCTCCAGCGCCTTGCGGTACAACGTGCCATACAATGTATCCATGTCCGGCTTCACACCAAAAGCCTCCAGTGCTTCTCCGAACAAGCCTACCCATGCATTCAGATCTGAAGTACAGTTGTTGCAATGTACCATTGCCACCGGTTTACCATCCGGAGTGGTTACCATATCGATTTCTTCATAATATTTAGAAAGTGCCTGCTCCAGTACAATCATGGCAAACACGCTGGTTCCTGCGGATACGTTTCCGGTACGGACTGCCACACTGTTTGTCGCTGTCATACCGGTTCCGGCATCGCCCTCCGGCGGGCAAAGTAAAATGCCTGCTTCCAGATCTCCTGCCGGATCTAACAGTTTTGCACCTGTTTCAGAAAGAACACCTGCTTTTTCTCCGGCTGCCAGTACTTTCGGGAAAATATCGGTCAGATGATAATTCAGACCTTTTTCCAGTAATAATGTGTCAAATTTTGCTGCCATTGCCGCATCGTAATCGTTTGTATTGGAATCAATCGGAAACATACCTGCCGCTTCACCGACACCAACCACTTTCTCGCCGGTAAGTTGCCAGTGAATATAGCCTGCCAGCGTCGTCACAAAGCTAATCTGGCTTACATGAGACTCCCCATTTAAAATTGCCTGATACAGATGTGCCACGCTCCAACGCTGCGGTATATTAAAGGAAAATGTCTCGGAAAGTTCTTTTGCCGCCTGCTCTGTCATCGTATTTCTCCAGGTACGAAACGGCACCAGAAGCTGATCCTGCGCGTCAAATGCCATATAACCATGCATCATTCCGCTAAATCCCATGGCAGCTACCCGTTTTAACGTCTCACCGTATTTTTCCTGTACATCCTGTTTCAGTTTTGCATAACAATCCTGCAAGCCTTCCTTGATATCAGTCAGGTTGTAAGTCCAGATCTGATTTTCCAGACGGTTCTCCCATCCATGACTTCCTGAAGCCAGCGGATTTCCTGCCGCATCGATCAGAACCGCTTTGATTCTGGTAGAGCCAAATTCCATTCCAAGTACTGTCTCACCGTTGCGGATCAGTTCTGCAATTTTCACATTCTCCATTGTATTGCCCCCTTTTCTTTTTCAATTATATCATCTTGTAATATCACGTTTTCTGACTAAAATTTCCTGTCTGAACTTCTCTTATCTTTCAGTACTTCTATCATAAATCATTTCTGAAAAAATCAAAAGAATTTTATTATGCATTTTCTGGACATTTATTAACCTGGCGTATAAAATAAGGATAACGCAATACAAAAAATATTGAATTGATGTTTTTCAATCATACTAAAAAACGTTTTTCACCTATCAGTATCTGCAATAACTGTATCAACATTTTTTTCAATAATACAATTTGTAATCCGATCAGATTAAGCTGACAAACTGATATTTCAAAACGTTTTCATTCATCAACATAATTTGGAGACTTTTATGCTTGCTAACTTTGAACAACGGGATACCAGTGGTGCCGAACGCGTGTGGACCGGGCGTTACCGCAACCTGCACAATCTCCCACACTGGCATCTGGAAAACGAACTGATCTGTGTGGAGCAGGGAACCGTCACGGTCTCCCACAACCATCAGGAATATACCCTGACTGCCGGAGAATCGATTTTTCTTGCCAGCGGTGAGATCCATTATATCAAAAGTGATCCAGACAGTATCACTGCCATTACCTTATTTGACGTAGCGCTGACGGCAGATCTGACGAGCCATTATCAACTCTGCTGTGCCAAGCTTTCCGGCAGTTATCCGATCCTGGATACTTTTTCGAAAATTCAGAAAGAACGAACTTTGAAAAAACCATTTTTTGAGCAGCAGACCTGTGTCCTAATCACGGAGCTGATGATCCACATTTTCCGGGAAGAGGCTTATACGCCGCTGATCAGCCGCCCGGAACATTCTTCTATCGACAATTACAAACATCTGCTGGACGAAATTGATGCCAATTACAGCTACATTACCTTTTCGGATGCCGCTGCTTTCATGGGATTGTCAGAACCGTATTTTTCCCGGTTTTTCCGGAAAATCTCAGGCATGACGTTTTCCAAATATCTGAACACCGTACGGTTAGAACATGCTATCCATATGCTGCAGGAGCATCCGCGACGATTGTCTGTGACAGAAATCGCCTCCCGCTGCGGCTTTGAAACGATCCGACATTTTAACCGGGTGTTTCGTGACATTACCGGCATGTCCCCGCGGGAACTGCCGTCAAATTATGTCCCGGATTTCAAACCGATCCGCCGGATTGAAGATGCCTTTAATCCGACGCTGCAAAGTTCCGAACTATTGACGGAACCAGATACACAGGAGTAAGATAAGAAAATAAACAGAAATGGAGAATTTATTTATATGAAAAAATTAAAACAGATTACCGCACTCATTGGTGTGATCGCACTGGTCGGATTATATGTGTCTACACTGGTGCTGGCGTTGATTGGCAGTGCGGAAGCGATTAACTTGTTAAAGGTTGCCGTGTATGCGACCATCGTGCTGCCGGTACTGCTTTGGGCGTATTCCTTCATATACCGTTTGCTGAAAGGGAAACAAAATGATGATACGTCTGATAAAAAATAAAATTTAAATAAGACGAAATCAAAGACTCCTTCCGCAACCGCTAACCGTTCGTTACCTTCGTTTTGCTTCAGTTTTATCGCGCTCACTTCCAACTCCTATAAAAGCTGGTCGTTTCTCGTTCGCGCAAAATTCGCAAAACTCAGTCACTTACTGAATCGCTTGTCGCAGAAGGAGTCTTTGATTTCGTCATTTACACAGTGATTTTTTCACTTTTCAGTTACAATACCACATTGTATCACATTATTATTCCGTTGTAGCCGAAGTATCAGAAGACGTATCTGTTTCGGAAGATGACGAAGTCGTATCGTCAGTATCATCCACTTTTAGATCATCCACACCTTTATTCAGTGTCGTATTCACATAACTGCTGCCAACCAGATAAACATTATCATCACCGCTGACCTGTACATAAGTACCGCCCACAATTTCATTTTCCGTTCCGAAAGTCAATGTTTTTTCACTGCCATCCGAAAAGTTCAATGTTACCTGCTGTGTCGGCTGATCAATCCCGTACTCTGATACATCTTCAGGGTTCTCTACGGTACTGTCAGCAGTCATGCTTCCAAGGGAGGAAAGCATGGTTTTCATTTTATCTGCATCAATCTGCACTGTTGGATCTGCATTGCAGCTCCATGTATCATCCGTTTTGGTAAATTCCAGTGTTTCACCAGAATACTCATAAGAGATTCCGGTTACATCATCTGATGTAAACTGCAATGCATAGACTTTTTCATCTTCTTCCTGCTGCGCTGCTTTCTGATCCTGTTTTTTCTGATACCCGTTCAAACCTGCGGACGCAGCTACAATTGCTGCCAATGCAATCACCAAAATAATCCATTGTTTTTTTCTCATATACAAATTCCTTTCCTGTAAAGGATACTCTATACGCAATTCGATCCTTAAAAAATGACCTTTTACCTGAATTGCGTACATCTCCACAGAATATTTCCTACACGCGGCGTCTGCGATACCAGATCACAATGCCGATCACGATCAGTGCCACCGGAAGTACCATGACAAGCAAGGTCTCACTCATGATGGCTACAGACTGATTTACAGATAACGTTGTATATGTGTATGGTTTTGCATCAATGGATACTGCTGAATCAGAGCTTGCAAATGTGCTTGCAATTCCTTTGAACAGCGCAAGGTTCTGTCCGGATACAATGGAATCCGCATCATTGGAAAATGCCAGAACGGATGCCACTACTGTAATATCCGCACCGCTCTTACTGTCGGTTACATTTGCTGCCAGTGTAAATTTACCGGACTGATCTCCAGATTCTTTCTCAAACGTTGTAATATTTGAAATATCCGTTTTCACATAAGCATTATCAGATGTTGTCAACAGATCCGTCCATGTTATGGTATCCGTATGTACACCTGCATTTGTCAGTGCCTGTGCATACGGCATAAATACATAATTGCTTACCTTGGAAGTCTGTGTTGCAGAAGCAACGTCCGGTAACAGATAGAATGGATACTGATAATAATGGGAACTGTCAGAATCCATAACCAGTCCATTTGTCACCTGAATATCATAAGCAGACAGGATACCGTCAAAATTCGGTGTATCTTCGGTTTTGTTGTATGCAGTCGTAACGATCAGTTTTCCGCCACCGGCAAGATAGGTACTGATTTTTGTAGCATCGTCTGCGGAGAAATCAGAAGTCGGTCCGTTGATAATTACTGCTGCTGCATCCTCTGGAATAGCTTCCTCCTGTAATAAGGTCAGATCCTCTACGGAAATGTTCATTTTTTCCAATGCTGACTTGAAGGTATCATCCAAAGCTGTCTCACCATGACCGGTAATTGTGTATACCTTTGGCAGATCTTCGCTGGTTACATAGCTGATGGCACTGGTCAGCTGACCTTCGCCGTCGTATGCAGATTTTGTCTGTGTATAAGTAGAATAATCAATATCATACTGATACAGGTCACTGGAAGATACCACCTTGGAAGTATTGCCGCTGACTACAATAATACTGCCGTCAGACGGTGCGGTATCCGTATAGCTTGCATAGAAATTCGGTGAAACTGCCGGATCAATATATTCTACTTTGATATGAGAAGAAGCATCCTCATAATTGCTCAGTGTCCGCGCCACTGTATCATCTGCACTCTTTTCGGATGATAATACATACAGCGTAACGTCCTGTTTCAAATCTTTGACCAGATTTACACTGTCATCGGTCAGTGTATACAGATTCTGAGAAGTCAGATCCACGCTTTTTGCTTTCTCTGGCAGCTCATTTGCAAATACATTTACTGCTACAACAATGGCAAGACCAATCACTACAAAGCTGGAGTTAAACACACCTCTGCGGATTTTCTTTGCACTTACGGACCAGCGATGTTTCTGTACAAGCTGGCAGGTCAGGAATAAAAATAATACCGTACCGCTGACATAATAAACAATACCTGTCACATCCAAAATACCGTTGCAGAAATTTGTCAGATGCGTCTGTGTACATAATGCATTCAGTACCTTCGTTACTACATTGTCACTGCTGGAGATCAGTCCTGTAATCTGCTGCATCATAAATCCGATAAAAAGCAGAGCGAAGGACAGTACCGCTGCGATCACCTGACTCTCTGTCAATGCAGAAACAAAAACACAAATGGCAATGGAAAGGCAGCCATACAGCCAAATTCCAAAAATTGCTGCATAAGATTCTGTCATTGGCACGTTGCCAAACCGTGACAGTAACAACGGGCAGAGGCAGATTGCTCCGACTACAATAGAAAAGATTGCTACCAATGCCAAAAATTTACCAATAATAACCTTTGGAATCGACACTGGTGCGGTATACAACAGCTGATCCGTCTTTGTTCTGCGATCTTCTGCCATACTACGCATTGCAAGGATCGGTATGATTATAACCAGAACAAATGCCACATTTGAAAGTGAATAGGACAGATATGGTGTACCATAAATCAGGTTATTTGCTACAAAATATAAATTAAATACGAAGAAAAATGCTGCAAGGAAAATCCATCCGATCACGGAGGTGAAATATGCCTTCAGCTCTCTTTTTAATACTGCTTTCATGCTTTATGCACCTCCTCAGATCCGGTCAATTCAAGGAATACATCCTCCAGCGTCTTTGTATTTACTTTCAGTTCCAGTAAAACAAGCTCATGTGCGACACAATAACGAAATACTGCTTCCCTGATGTCCTGATTTTCTTTTGCCAGGATAGAGAGATGATATTCTCCATTCTGTTTTTCCGTTTTCTGAGCCGATGTTTCTTCTGGATTTTCATTTCCTGAAACATCTGTCTCAGACTGAGTGGTCTCCTCTGCATCCACACGTTGTGTTTCACTGTTATCGGCTTCCGTTGCTTTTTCTTCTGACTGCAACGTTATCTGCTCAGTATCTGTGCCTGGTGTTTCGTCATTATCAGACTCCGTTACTTCTTCTGAAATCTCTCTGGTAATCTCGCAGGATTTCACACCCGGAATTTCTTTCATCTGTTCCACATCACTGCGCGCACCGCTGACCGTCACTTCCAACTGCTGTGCACCGCTCATACGGCTTTCCAGATGCTCCATGGAATCACTGGCAACCAGGTTTCCTTTGGAAATGATAAATACATGATCACATACCGCACTGATTTCCTGCAAAATATGAGAACTTAAGATCACCGTATGTTTATCTTTTAACGAAAGGATCAAATCACGGATCTCAATGATCTGCTTCGGATCAAGTCCTACCGTTGGCTCATCCAGAATAATGATCTCCGGCATACCGATCAGTGCCTGAGCCAGTCCGACTCTCTGTCGATAACCTTTGGACAGATTTTTGATCAGTCGATCCTTCACATCATGCAATTTCGTCAGGTCCATCACCTGTTTGATGTCTGCTTTTCTGTTATGCTTGTCGATTTTTTTCAATTCTGCCACAAACTGCAGGTATTCCTGCACTTTCATATCACCATATACTGGTGGAATTTCCGGCAAATAACCGATGCATTTCTTTGCCTCCTCGGGATTTTTATTAATATCGAACCCGTTGATTTTTACCTCACCAGAAGAAGCGCCAATGTAGCCGGTAATGATGTTCATCGTCGTGGATTTTCCTGCCCCGTTTGGTCCAAGAAATCCGTAGATATTGCCTGACTCAAGTGTCAGGTTCAGATCATTTACCGCCACATTGGCGCCGTATTTTTTCGTAAGATGACTGATTTCTATCAAAGCACTTCCTCCTTCAACTTCAATAAAATTACTTATAGAACTATCTTATAGAGGAAATGTGTTAAATATTAGGAAAAATTGTGTCAATTATGTGTCCTTTTCCCACTCACGATCCGTATTTTTCACAGAGTTTGATCGCTCAAATCTGATCTTTTTAAATGTAATACATACTCTCGTCGTATTTTTCAAATTCCTGATAATCTTTTACCAAATCTGCCAGTGTCAGATTCCGCAAAAGGTCGTCTAACCGATGATTGACTTCATCAATGACTCTTGTCTGAATTGCCACTGCAATGCCTTTACAGGCACTTTCTTCTGTCGTATCTTCATCCGCAATATGATAAGTTCCATCCAGAGCTTCCAAAATCTCTGCCACCGTGATTTTTTCTGCCGGATGATTCAGCAGATAACCACCCTGTGGTCCTTTGATACTTTTTACAATTCCTGCTCTGCGCAATGCAGCAAAAACCTGCTCCAAATACTGCGGAGAAATATCATTCCGCTCTGCGATGCTGTTCAATGCCACATGCCCATTTTTGGAATGAACTGTCAGATCAATCAGAGAGGTCAGACCATATCGGCTTTTTTTTGAAAACTTCATTTTTTATAATACCTCCCATACTCCAATATTTTTCACTTTATACAAAAATCTTACTGCTGTTTCTCATGTTTGGATCACAGTAACATTTAATTTTCTCATTTAATTTAACAGGCGGATTGCAGTGATACAACCCGCCTGAATTTCTATACTTTTATAAATTTTAAAGTCCGTATATTGATATTCAATTTGCGGCTTTACACACGAATCTGATTACTGAATTGCTTTGAAAGCCTCGTCCAGATCCTGAATGATATCGTCAATATTCTCTGTACCGATAGAAAGACGAATTGTGTTTGGTTTGATTCCCTGATCAGCAAGTTCTTCCGGTGTGCACTGGCTGTGTGTAGTTGTTGCCGGATGGATAACCAGGGATTTTACATCTGCAACGTTTGCAAGCAGGGAGAATAACTCCAGATTGTCGATGAAATCTTTTGCTTTCTTCTCATCACCTTTGATCTCAAATGTGAAGATAGAACCACCGCCGTTCGGGAAGTATTTTTTGTATAATGCCTGCTGGCTTGGATCTTCAGATACAGACGGATGATGTACACGCTCTACCTGTGGATGGTTGTTTAAGTACTGAACTACTTTCAGTGCGTTCTCTACGTGACGCTCTACACGTAAGGACAGAGTCTCAAGTCCCTGTAAGAACAGGAATGAGTTGAACGGAGAAATGGTTGCTCCTGTATCACGCAGTAAGATTGCACGGATCTTTGTAACAAAAGCTGCCGGTCCAACTGCTTTTGTGAAGCTGATTCCGTGGTAGCTTGGGTTCGGCTCTGTTAAAGAAGCGAATTTTCCAGATGCTTCCCAGTCAAATTTTCCGCTGTCTACGATAACACCACCGATGCTTGTTCCATGTCCGCCAATGAATTTTGTTGCAGAATGAACAACGATATCTGCACCGTATTCAATCGGACGAACCAGATATGGTGTTGCGAATGTATTGTCGATTACCAGCGGGATTTTATGCTCATGAGCAATGTTTGCCAGTGTCTCGATATCTACTACATCAGAGTTCGGGTTACCAAGTGTCTCGATGTAAAGTGCTTTTGTATTGTCCTGAATAGCTGCTTTTACTTCGTCAATGTTGAACGGATCTACGAATGTAGTTTCAATGCCATACTGCGGAAGTGTGTGCTCCAGTAAGTTGAAGGAACCACCGTAAATATTTTTTGCTGCTACAATGTGATCGCCTGCCTGAGCAAGGTTCTCGATAGTGTATGTGATAGCTGCTGCTCCGGAAGCTACTGCTAATGCTGCAACGCCGCCTTCCAGTGCTGCCATTCTCTGCTCAAATACGTCCTCTGTCGGGTTTGTCAGACGTCCGTAAATGTTACCTGCATCGGAAAGTCCGAAACGTGCTGCTGCATGATCGCAGTTGCGGAATACATAAGAAGATGTCTGATAGATTGGTACTGCTCTTGCATCTGTAACCGGATCCGGATTCTCCTGTCCTACGTGTAACTGTAATGTCTCAAATTTGAATTTTCTGTCTTTTCTTGCGATTTTCTCTGCCATTGTTCTCTACCTTTTGTCTTTCAATAATTCGTTGTGTTCAGGATCTGCAAATGCCTCTCCTGTTTGTTGTCTTTGTTTCACAGATCCTGATTTGGATTTCCTTTTCTTATGCCTCTGTGAATAATGGTGTTGAATAATATCTGTCACCTGTATCCGGTAATAATGCTACGATAGTTTTTCCTGCAAATTCCGGACGTTTTGCTACCTGAATTGCTGCGGATAATGCTGCTCCGGAAGAAATTCCAACTAAAACGCCTTCTTTCTTTGCCAGAAGTTTTGCTTTTTCGAATGCATCATCATTTTCAATTGTGATAATTTCATCATATACCTGTGTATTTAATACGTCCGGTACGAAACCAGCGCCAATACCCTGAATCTTATGAGCTCCGCTCTTGCCTTCGGAAAGTACCGGAGATGTTGCAGGCTCTACTGCGATGATCTTAACATCCGGATTCTGGGATTTCAGATATTCGCCTGTACCTGTTAATGTTCCGCCTGTACCTACACCTGCGATAAATACATCTACATTTCCATCTGTATCGTTCCAGATCTCCGGACCGGTTGTTGCTTTGTGTGCTGCCGGGTTTGCCGGGTTTACAAACTGTCCTGGAATGTAGCTGTTTGGAATCTCTTTTGCAAGTTCATCAGCTTTCTCAATGGCTCCTTTCATTCCTTTGGAACCTTCTGTTAAAACGATCTCAGCACCATATGCTTTTAAGATGTTTCTTCTCTCAACACTCATGGTCTCCGGCATGGTAAGGATGATTCTGTATCCTTTTGCTGCTGCGATTGATGCAAGACCGATACCTGTGTTTCCGGAAGTCGGCTCAATGATAACGGATCCTTCTTTTAATAATCCTTTTGCTTCCGCGTCATCGATCATTGCTTTTGCGATTCTGTCCTTGACACTTCCTGCCGGATTGAAGTATTCTAATTTTACAAGGATCTGTGCGTTGAGATCCAGATCTTTCTCTACGTTTGCAACCTCAACAAGTGGTGTGTTACCGATTAAACCAAGTGTTCCTTTATAAATGTTTGCCATTGTTTCGTCCTCCTATAAATCATATCTGTTTTCTATGTTTTATTTGTTGAGTGTATTATATTCCCCTTATTCCTATTTGTCAACTAGGTTTTTGAAGATTTTTTATATTTTTTATTCTCCCAGTTCACTCGTACCACTCATAAAGATAACGATTATGCTCGCATAAGGAGTTATCTTTATGACTGGGGACGAAAGAAGCGCCGTTTTATGAGCAAAAATAGCGGCAACGCAGCGGAGAAGCCCTGTAAGGGGCGTTTTGCGAATGGCGCGGGTGAACTGTACGCAAAAAAACACCTTCTTCAGACACTTTTTTGTCCAAAGAAGGCCTTTCCTTGCTTAACCAACTTATCAGGTATGTTTTGTATTTTTATATCATTTTATCTTCTCGATAAAGACATTATAGCAGAAACCGCGCCACATAGCACTCCTGCACAAGCCCAGATGATCCATGTCAAGTCCCATCGGTTCGTCAAAAAGCTGACCGCCAGAAAGATTGCCGTCACAGAACACCAGTAAATCCTGGAAATCTGCGTTCTTCTGCCACTGTTCTGTTTATTTTTCAGGCTGTAATCATCTTCCTCCAGTAAAATCCTGTAACTTCCCGCAATGGTTCCGGATCATACAAAGAAAAACGTTGCGATTGCCACAAAAATCAGCAAAACGCCAAGACTGTATATATAATAAATGTCCGGCATGGAAAAGGCCGCCATCAGCATCATAGGAACCACGCTGAGAATGGAAAGAACCACTCCCGTCACAACGCATTTGCGACTCAGCAGTGCAAATTCCTGTTTTTCTTCCAGAATCATAGCCCGAACTTCCTCATCCGCTATAAGATGCTGTGTTTCAAAGAACTGAAAACGTTCCTGGGGCGTGCCCTTAATGATAAAAATTGCGACTGCCACAGCCACCATACATAGAAGAATCGCAATGCCCATTCCGCCTGCCATATCCTCTGTGATTGGAAGCACCTTATATTCTGCCGTTCCGCCAAGCAGTAAAAGCCATACAGGAGACAATACACACAGAAATGTTCCTAATGCGATCCACGGAGCTTTGTGCTTTGCCCATTCAATATAATCCTTTGCTTCCTGCATGGAAACATGATGCGTCGGAATTTCTTCGTTTCGTGTATCTTCTCCAAATTGCTGCTGTGTGTCATTTTGATTATTCACAAAATTTCCCCTATCAGGTGGTTCCATTTTCATCCGTTCATTCTGTAAATCTTCAAATACTGTGTTTCTCTCGTTCAGATCCATTTCTTCTTTTAAAAGAGCATCCGTAGACACATCAAAAATCTCACTCATCTTTAAGATTTTATCCAGATCCGGCACGGACGCTCCGCTCTCCCATTTCGATACGGACTGTCTGGATACCGAAAGCTGCTGCGCCAGTTCTTCCTGCGACCAGCCGCGCTGCTTTCTCATTGCCATAATTTTTTCCGCAAGTTTCATAACTCTTGATACCTTTCTTATTATAAATAAATTGTTTCCATCTGATAGAAGGAAATATGCTATCACATACTTACCCGCTATTATCAATAGAACATTTTTCCATTCAGCGTATTACCTATCAAACAAAAAATCCATCAGAATACGTTCTGCTTTTGATGTCCTCAGCAAAACTTCTCCTGATGGATTCATTATACGAAAAATCCCGATTGACAACCACCAATTACCCTTGAAAATCCGTCAACTGCCAGTTGCATCTTCCCGATTTTTTCGCTTTTCTATATTTTTCTTCTTGATTCTAGCATTTTCTGATCTTTTTTACTATCTTTTGATTCTGTATACAAAACACAAATTCCTTTTTTGCTTAGATCCTATGCTTCCTCTTTTTTCTCTACTTTATCGTAATCATCCAGGAAGTGATGTTTCACACCACCCTGCTTATAGGCGATAACCGTACTTAAGTTGACATTCTCCACACTTTTAAAAATATTGGATTCCACGAACGGATTTGTCTCTTTCAACTGACGAATCAGATTTTTCACTTCCACACGTTTAGAAATATTCTCACCGCCGCAGGTGCTGCAGGTATCAGTAAACTTACATGCACACTGGATAAAATGCAGGTCATTGCTGTCACGCCATTTCTTGATATCATCCTCGCGGATCAGATACAGCGGACGGATCAGCTCCATACCTTCAAAATTTGTGCTGTGCAGCTTTGGCATCATGGTCTGCATCTGGGCTCCATAGAGCATGCCCATCAGAATAGTCTCAATGACATCGTCGTAATGATGACCTAAAGCAATCTTGTTGCATCCAAGTTCCTTCGCCTTGCTGTAGAGATGTCCACGGCGCATTCTCGCACACAGATAACACGGTGATTTTTCTATATTGAATACTGCATCGAAAATGTCCGACTCAAAAATCGTGATTGGGATATTCATTCTCTTTGCGTTTGCCTCTATGATCTGTCTGTTTGCCGGACTGTATCCCGGATCCATGACCAGAAATACCACTTCAAAATTAAACTTGTTGTGGCGTTTCAACTCCTGGAAAAGTTTTGCCATCAGCATGGAATCTTTTCCACCAGAGATACAGACTGCGATCTTATCCCCCTCTTTTACCAGCTCGTATTCACGTACCGCACGGGTAAAACGGCACCAGATAGTTTTCCGGAACTTTTTGCGGATACTCTGCTCGATTTCCACATACTCCGGAGTCTCTTCCTCTTTTTGGGCTTCTTCTTTCTGTTTCATGGATTCCATCAGCCATGCTAAGTATCCACCGTTCAGGCTTCGGGCATCCACACCGGCTTCCTGCAGTGCTTCTGCTGCCGGAACGCTCATCTCACCTTTCTGGCAATAAATAACAACTGTTTTATTTTTATCAATTTCCTGTGATTCCGACAGTTCCTCTGCGCTCAGAGCCACACTGCCCGGGATCACGCCGTAGGAACGCGCACGCTCATCCCGGATATCTACTAACTGATAGCTGTCTTCCGGCATTGCAGACAGTTCCTGTACGGATAATTGTATTTCTCCCATATGCTCTCCATTTCTATATCACTTATATGCTTCATTCTCACTGGTAGTTACATTTATATTTCTAACCGATACTATAAAAACAATACTTTTCTACTGCGGCAGTTCTGTCAGATCTTTTGTAATCTCACCTGCAATGATCAGTCCGACTACTGACGGTACAAAAGCCATGCTTCCCGGAATCTGACGGCGCACGGTACATTTTCTTGCTGTTCCCGGCGGGCAGACACAATTATTTTTACAGTTGTTTTCTGTATCTGCGATCGGTGTCAGGGGCTTTTCTTTGGAATAAACCACCTTCAGATGATCAATACCACGTTTTTTCAACTCGCGGCGCATAACTTTTGCCAGCGGGCAAACAGAAGTCTCATAGATATCTGCCACTTCGAAAGCAGATGCATCCATCTTGTTTCCTGCTCCCATGGAACTGATGATCGGCACACCTGCGGCTTTTGCCTGCTCCACAAGCATCAATTTTCCGGTGACGGTATCAATCGCATCCACCACATAATCATACTGAGAAAAATCAAACTGATCTGCGGTATCCGGCATATAAAAAGTCTTATATGTGTTGACAACTGCCTTTGGGTTGATATCCAGAATACGCTCTTTCGCTACATCTACTTTATATTTTCCAATGGTTTTTCTTGTTGCAAAAATCTGACGATTTAAGTTGGTCAGACAGACCCGGTCATCATCGATCAGATCCAACGTTCCAACGCCCACACGCGCCAGTGCTTCTACGGTATATCCGCCAACGCCACCGATTCCGAATACCGCTACTCTGGCACTGAACAGGCGCTGCATGTTGTCTTCTCCCAGAAGCAGTTCCGTTCTGGAAAACTGGTTCAGCACAGCCGGACGCGGCTTATGTGCACATTCTGTATGCAAAGAAGTATTTTCTTCCATTCGTTTCTCCTCTAATGTATTTTTAATATTTTTCGAACATTTCAGAATCCATATATTTTTTAAGATTCTTTATTGTTTACTGTTTCACTATGAATTGCCTGTGATAGTATAGCGGATTTTCGCACAAAAAACAATTACTTCTCTAAAAATAAACAATTTTCCAATAAGCAGAAACGCTCCAAAACCTATATTTCAAGAAAAAACTGACAATGTCCAACTTATTCAAATCAGAAATAGAAAACCCATGGAACCTATCACTTTAAGTTCCACGGGCTTCTTACACGTAAATCCAATCGCGCTTTTATCTCGATGCGCTTTTATTTATTTTTCTCCTGCTCATCCAGCAGATTTTCCATACTCTTCAAACCGATATACAGTGTTGAAGTGTTATGTAACAGAGAAGATGTGGTCGGCTGAATGATTCCGCCAACACCAAGTGCGATCAATCCTGCATTAAACGCTACGATAAAGCGATAATTGCGGTGGATACGTTGCATCAGTCTGTTGCTGATCTTCTTCAATGTCACGATCTCATGCAGATCGTCTGCTGCGATAGTAATGTCTGCGATCTCGCGGGCAATAGCTGCACCATCACTGATGGCTACACCTGCATCTGCGGCAGACAGAGCCGGTGAATCGTTGATTCCGTCACCGATCATGATAACTTTATGACCAAGTGCTTTCTCCTGTTCTACGAAGTTTGCTTTATCTTCCGGCAGAACTTCAGAATAATACTCATCTACACCGACTTTGCGTGCAATTGCTGCTGCAGTACGCTCGCTGTCTCCAGTCATCATAACAATTTTTTGGATACCATTGTCACGCAGATCCTGAATGACATCCATTGCTTCCTCACGTACAGGATCTTCAATACAGATAACGGCTGCAAGCTGCTGATCAACAGCCATGTACAGGCAGGAACACTCTTCCGGCAGGTTATTAAATACAACTTCTTTGCCTTCCGGAATCTGGCACTGTTCATCTTCAAACACAAAATGATAGCTTCCGATCACCACACGTTTTTCTTCGATGAAAGAAGAAATACCATGTGCTACTATGTATTCCACTTTAGAATGCATTTCCTCATGCTCCAGCTTTTTCTGTTTTGCAGCTGTCACAACGGCTTTTGCCATAGAATGTGGAAAATGTTCTTCTAAGCAGGCTGCGATACGAAGCAGCTCATCCGGCTCCGAATCGTTGAACGGAATGACATCGATCACCGTCGGTTTTGCCTTTGTCAGTGTACCAGTTTTATCAAATACGATGGTTGTTGCCTCGGCAACGGCCTCCAGATATTTTCCGCCTTTGACGGTAATGTCACACTGCTGTGCCTCACGGATTGCAGAAAGTACAGAAATCGGCATTGCCAGCTTCAGCGCACATGAGAAGTCTACCATCAGGATAGACAATGCTTTTGTGGCATTTCTTGTGAGTAACCAAGTCAGTAACGTACCACCTAATGTATACGGAACCAGCTTGTCTGCCAGATGCTCTGCTTTTCCTTCCAGATTGGATTTCAGTTTTTCGGAATCCTCGATCATGGTAACGATCTTCTCGTATTTTGTGGCACCTCCGGTTGCTTCTACACGGATGATCAGCTCACCTTCTTCCAGAACAGTACCTGCATAAACATAGGAATCTGTTGTTTTTGCAACCGGTACGGATTCACCTGTCAGAGAAGCCTGATTTACGGTGGCGTCTCCGCCTGTTACCACACCGTCAAACGGGATCACATTTCCGGCATGAATGATGATCGCATCGCCTTTTTCAATGGTAGAAGAAGATACCAGAACTTCCTGGTCTCCAACTTTCTGCCATACTTTCTCTACGTTCAGAGACATGCTTCGTGCCAGATCACCGACGGATTTCTTGTGTGTCCACTCCTCAAGCAGCTCGCCAATTCCAAGCAGGAACATAACAGAACCTGCGGTTCCCATATCCTGACGAAGCAGTGATACCGCAATACCCGTTGCATCCAGAACGGCCACATCCAGTCGGCGGTGACGCAGACTCTGCAGTCCTTTCCATATATAACGGATACCGTTGACGATGGTAATCACATTTCGGATCGGTGCCGGTAAAAATAATTTCTTTCCGTAATGCCATACAACTTTGCAGATTAATTTTTCCTTGTATTCAGAATTTAACTCACGTCCTGTACTCTCCAGATATCCTTCCGGTACTTCTACTAACTGATATTTGAAGGTACACAATAAATGAATAATAGCAGCCCTGTCTCCGTTGTAACTGATCACAACGTCCGCTGTCTGTTCGTATACCTTTGCATCTACTACGAGATCAGACTGCTGCAGATAATATTGCAGGACGTCTGCCTGCTCATATGTCATGCGCTGCTGCGCCATATGTACACGTAGACGTCCTTTTATCTCATGTTTGATTGCAAATTTCATTATTCTGCCTGTGCTTCCTCAGCCTGAGCCTCTGCTGCCTCAGTTACTTCTTCGTCCTCTACATATGCTTCCGCAGCGGCACGGTCAGCATTGATCTGTTTTGCCTCAGCAAGAATATCACCTGCGTTCTCCTGAACAGTTGTTGCTGTTTTTACTACAGTATCTTTTGCACGCAGTACAGCAGCGGTGCAACCTGTATAAACTTTCTTAGCATCTTTGCTTGTAAGGATTTTGATACCTGCTGTTCCAAAAGCAAGACCTGCTACAAAAAGACCAACTTTTCCTGCATTAAATTTTTTGAACATAATATTTTTCCCTCCATTTGCATATGTTTAATGTTTAATTTTTAGTATAGCATCGCAATTGGATATTTCAAACATTATTTCCCTTATTGATATTTTTTTTCATTAATTATCAGTTAATTTCTACTAATTTTTGTATGGTTAGACACATTTCGCAGGCGTTAGTATATTTTTTCGTAGTATAAGAAAACTATCTCAAATGTGTTATCTCAAACTTTTACACTAAAGCGAACATTCGCAATCCGCTTTCCGCTATTTATTCCACTACCTGATAAAAACGTGCACTGTATGCCGGCAAATGTATGGAAACCGCTCCCTTTTTCACAGGCAGATCTTTCTGATACTCCGGATGTGCTTTTTTCATCTCAGAATCATCACTGCTACAGATCAGTTTTAATTTCTTGACCCCGGAAATTTTCATTACATATTCCTGCTCTTTTGTATTTCCAAAATGGAAAACGGCAACGATCCGCTCCTTTTTGCTCTTTCGTTCAAAGGCATATATACATTTTTCTTCCTGATGGCAGTCAATCCACCGGAAGCCATCCTGTGCATAATCTGCCTCCCAAAAAGCAGAATGTTTCTCATACACCTCATTCAGTTCCATCATAAAGCGATGAAATTCTCTGTGTTTCGGGAATTTTAAAATATCCCAGTCCTGCTGCCGCTTCTCATCCCACTCACGAAACTGCGCAATTTCATTTCCCATAAAATTCAGCTTTTTGCCCGGATGTGCATACATATACATGTACATTACCCGTGCCTGCGGGAATTTTTCTTCATAGTCACCACTCATTTTCTGAATAATGGTCGCCTTTCCATGTACCACTTCATCGTGAGACAATGGCAGAACATACGCTTCACTATAATAATACATCATGGAAAAAGTGAGTTTGTGATAGTTCTCAGAACGATACTCCGGTGCTGTCCGAAAATAATTCAACGTGTCGTTCATCCATCCCATATCCCACTTATAGTCAAAACCCAGACCACCATCGTGAACAGATCTGGTCACGCCCGGATAGGAAGAAGAATCCTCTGCCATCAATATAGCCGTCGGAAAACGATCCTTTAATCCCTGATTCATGTTTTGAATAAAGGAAACTGCCAGATTATTCACGCCTCTTGCCTCATTGCCCTGCCAGTAGATCAGATTGCTCACTGCATCCATGCGCAGACCATCAAAATGATATTCTGACAGCCAGTACGCTGCCGCAGATTGCAGGAAGCTTCGCACTTCTCCTCTGGAATGCATGAAATTGCAGCTTCCCCACTCGCTGTATCCTACGTCCTGATTCGGATATTCATACAAGGCAGAACCGTCATAATTCCACAGTGCATAGGCATCCACCGCAAAATGCACCGGTACAAAATCCATCAACACGCCGATTTTATGCTTGTGGCAGGCGTTGACAAAATAGCGCAGATCATCCGGCGTACCGTAACGGGAAGTCGGTGCAAAAAATCCGGTATTCTGATAACCCCAGGATTCATCGCAGGGATGCTCACTCAACGGCATCAACTCCACATAATTGTAACCATTTTCATTCAGATACGGAATCAGCAAATCTGCCATCTCGCGATAAGTGTACCATCCTTCCGCATCTTTATCATCCTTCTTTCTCCAGGAACCAAAATGAATCTCATAAATATTTAACGGCGCATCTTTTTGTACTGACCGTTTTTTCATCCATTCTGAATCTGTAAAATGATAATCTGTCGTATCATAAATAATCGATGCATTGTTCGGACGCAGTTCCGAATAAAAACCATACGGATCGCAGTGATCGATACAGCTGCCGTCTGCTCCGTAAATCTTGTATTTATACATCATGCCCTTCCCGGCATTTTCCACATAACACTCCCAGAAATTGCCATCATATACTTTCTGCATCGGTGTTTCCTGCCATCCGTTAAATTCACCGATCAGCGAAATTCTCTGTGCATTCGGTGCAAATGTCCGAAAAACCGTTCCTCTTTCACAGGCATGTGCGCCCAGAAAACGATAGGCTTCAAATTCTTTTCCCGTATAAAATCCATAAAAATCCATATACTCTCTCCCTCATTAATCAACTGTGGTTGTTTTTCTTTGTCAATTCTATTATAATTATAAATAGAGAAAACATACTTGAACAGAAACAGCTTTTCCAATCCGTTGGAAAACCAACACTTTTTGATAATTGTCGAAAAACTCAACAGCAGAAAGCGGATTGCGAATGTCCGCTTTACTTTGACTAACACCATTAGCAAACATATGAGGTATTATTATGGATATCAGAATAGAAAAAACAAAAACAGCCCTTCACAATACGTTTCTGGAATTACGTTCCAGAAAACCATTAGAAAAAATCACGATCAAAGAATTGTGTGAAAAGGCACAGATTAACAAATCTACCTTTTACTCCCATTATAAAGATATTTACGATCTGAGTGATCAGTTAGAAACAGAAGTTGTCACCTCCGTCATAGAAGCCATTCCGAATCCGGCGAACTGCCTGGAAGATCCGGCGGTCCTGGCAAAAAATCTGTTTCTCGGTTATCTCTCACGTGATAGCATTATCCGCATTTTATTTTCCGGAACCAGAGCCGGCGAACTGGTGCGAAAAGTCGAATATCAATTAAAAAAAATCCTGTTTGAAGCTCACCCGGAGTACAAACAGGATCCATCCGTCAATGTTGTGCTGTCTTACACGGTTTATGGCGGTTATTATGCATTTTTCGAAAACAGACAATACGGAGATGCTGCCGTGGTTGATATCATCAGTCAGATTTCCTCCGGGGCAATGAATCTGCTGTAAGTGTTATAAAAAAGTGTCTTCGACACGTCAACTCCCCTGCCCCTCAATCATGAGGGGTTAGGGCTTTCTTTTTCTTCCATTTTCCTTCATAATAGTTTTATGAATATACTTCAAAAGATTTTTACCGACTATTATGAAGAAATTAAATATACTCTTCATCCCAGAAATTCTGAGATGGAAAATATCGATAAGATGATTAACTGTGGCAATCCCGCTTTCGGCGGTGCTATGTACGGCTGCCCTCATTGTGGAAATCTTAAATTTGTACCTTTCCGATGTCACAGCCG
>NZ_QULX01000019.1:0-46966 GCF_003481835.1 Roseburia sp. OM02-15 | reverse complement strand
ACAACTTTTTTATTTTTCTTTGTTGTCGTTTCAAGCGACAGCCTGTTTATCTTATCACCGGCGATCGGCTTTGTCAACAATTTTTTTCTTGCTGTTTTTTCAACAGCTCAGTTATATTATCATGTATTCAAGTGCTTGTCAACAACTTTTTTCATTTTTTATAACTGCGAACGGAGAAGGAGGGATTTGAACCCTCGCGCCGCTGTTAACGACCTGCACCCTTTCCAGGGGTGTCCCTTCGGCCAGCTTGGGTACTTCTCCGAATTAAAATAATATATGATCATCGACTTAGTCGATAACGGAGAGAGTGGGATTCGAACCCACGCGCCCTTGCGGACAAACGGTTTTCAAGACCGCCTCGTTATGACCACTTCGATATCTCTCCAATTTTGTTTTGCGCTATTTGACCAGCGCAAGGATTATTATACATATAACCCCCTGCCTTGTCAACAAGTTTTTTTCATTTTTTTACATTTTTTTCACATGTTCAATTAGCAGGGCTATATATGTATCTTTCTCTCTTACATAAGCAGACAAAAAAGCTGTCTATACATGAAGAAAAGACTCTGCAATCACCAGATCTTCCGGTGTGGTAATCTTTATATTATTATAACTTCCTTCATATAACTTAACTGGAGTCTGAAGCATCGTCTCTACTACCATAGCATCATCCGTGATCTGTACTTCAGGCATATGCTGATACAGCTGTTCATAAGCATCACGAATCAATAGATAGTCAAACACCTGTGGCGTCTGTATCATCCAAGTATACTTTCTCTGTGGTGTGTCTGCCACAAAGCCATCCTTATCTACGATTTTGATGGTATCTTTGCTCGGCATACCGGCTGCACATGCGTGATACTGCTCCACGTTTTCTTTTGCTCTTAATAAAAGGGCATCATCAATAAATGGACGTGCGCCGTCATGGATATAGACATAATCTGCCCCATCCAGCGCGCAGATTCCCCGATAGACAGAATCATAGCGCTCTTTTCCACCTGCTATGACATGCGTCACTTTCTGAAATCCATATTTTTCTACAATCTCTTTCTGGCAATAGGACTCCTGACCTGCACCTGTCACCAGCACGATTTCATCCACAAAACTGTCCTCAAATGCCCGGAGTGCATAATACAGCACCGGTTTTCCATTTAATATCAGGTATTGCTTCGGAACATCGCTTTTCATCCGGGAACCTTTTCCTGCTGCCAGCACAATGGCTGCATGCCGTTTCTTTTCACTCATATCAGCGTTCTCCCAGTTTCAGATTCGGAACTGCATTCAGATCCCATCCGTGACGGGTTCCTGCCAGATACTCATAATATGCTGCTGCACCGATCATTGCCGCGTTGTCTGTACAGAAAATCGGTGACGGATGATAAAAAGAGATTCCGCGTTTCTCGCATGCTGCTCTCATACCTTCCCGCAGCACACTGTTGGAAGCCACGCCGCCTGCAATCGCAAGTTTATCAATTTTAAATTCTTCTGCCGCATGCATAGCATGTGCGATCAGCACGTCTGTCACTGCTTTCTGGAAAGATGCAGCGATATCTTCCGGCACGATCTCAATATTTTTCATCTTGCATCCGTTGATATAGTTCAATACTGCGGATTTTACGCCACTGAAACTAAAGTCATACGGATTATCGTTGACTTTTGCTTTCGGGAACGGAATTGCCATAGGATCTCCCTCCCGGGCTGCTTTTTCAATTTTCGGGCCGCCTGGATAACCAAGGCCGATGGCACGGGCTACTTTATCAAAAGCTTCCCCGGCTGCATCATCTCTGGTTCTTCCAAGGATTTCGTATTTTCCGTAATCTGCCACTTTTACAAGGTGTGTGTGACCGCCTGATACCACAAGGCATAAAAATGGCGGTTCAAGGTCTTTGTTTTCAATATAATTGGCACTGATGTGTCCTTCAATATGATGCACTCCTACCAACGGAATCTTTTTCGCATAGCTGATGGCTTTGGCTGCTGCTACGCCAACCAGCAGGGCACCTACTAATCCCGGGCCGTAAGTTACACCGATGGCATCAATGTCATCTAAGGTCACATGCGCTTCGTCTAACGCTTCCTGAATAACCTGATTGATCTTCTCAATATGTTTTCTGGAGGCGATCTCAGGAACAACGCCCCCATATAATGTATGCAATGCAATCTGTGATGAAATCACATTGGACAATACCTCTCTGCCGTTTTTTACGACAGCTGCTGCTGTCTCATCACAGGAGCTTTCAATTGCAAGAATCAGTACATCTTTCTCTGCCATAATATTCTCCCATCTACCGTATTCCATACGGCATTTATCTATTTTCCAAACTTAATATAGATCAAACAAACATTTTCAATCTGTCTGCACTACTTTCATATGTTCTATTATTAGACTTCTTCAAATTCAAGTTCTACGCTGCGTCCGTCTTTTCCAAGGGAAGCTGCCGGAAAAATCTTGTGCACCTCATCCATATAGCTCTCGGCTCTGGTCAGAGACGGACTGTAATGTGTCAACCACATTTCTGTCACTTCCGCTCTCTTTGCAAGATCTGCTGCCTCATAAAAAGTCATATGCTTGTACTGACGGGCTTTTGCTTCTTTCTCTTTTTCCGCATACATGCCTTCACAGATAAACAGATCCGCATGTTTCGCGCATTCTGCAATGATCGGAACTGGTCTGGTATCCGTGCAATAGGTCAGCTTGATCCCTTTTCGCTGCGGACCAAGTACCATTTCAGGTGTCAGCACACGGTCTCCATCCTCGATGATTTCTCCTTTTTGCAGACGGCTCCAGAATTTCTGTGGAATCTCCTGTCTACGGGCACGCTCCACGTCAAATCTGCCCTGACGTTTGATTTCCAGGGTATAGCCGTAGCAGGTTACATTGTGATTTACACGAAAGGCATGGATACAATATCCATTCATCTCAAAATCCTGCTCTTTTTCTGTTATTTCATGATATTCAATCGGAAACGGCAGTTCCGGCGCAATGGTGCGCAGGGCATTTACCACACGCTCCAGTCCTTTCGGACCGATCATGTGCACCGGTTTTGTGCGGTCTGCGTTCCCAAGGGTCAGCAAAAGTCCCGGAAGACCGCTGATATGGTCTGCATGATAGTGCGTAAAACAGATCACGTCCAGATCATGCACGCTCCATCCCTTTTCCCGGATGGCAACCTGTGTGCCCTCTCCGCAGTCAATGAGCAGATTACTTCCGTTATATCGTGTCATCAACGCAGTTAATTTTCGATACGGCAATGGCATCATGCCTCCCGTACCTAGTAAACATACATCTAACATTCAAATATTTCCGTCCTTTCCACGGTCTGTGGCGGAATTCGAAACTGTGACATCCACTGTTCAAAACAGGATTCACAGATATCCGCAGTCTGACTGGTTCCATCTTTTTCCGAAAAATAGCCCCAAGTCTTTTCAAAATGAAAAAATTCTTCCCGATCAGCTCCACAGCTCTCTGAAATCGTTTTTCCACAACAATTACAATATAATACGCCTGCTTTTCTCACTCGCTTATCCTCCGTGTCAGATCACAGCTCATCACAATGGCATGCTCTGTCGGTTTCCGGTAAAAATTCTTTCTGATGCCGCAGGATACAAAGCCATGTTTCTCATACAACTTCTGCGCAGGCAGATTACTCTCCCGCACTTCCAGATAAATGGTCCGAGCGCCACGCTTTTGCGATTCTGATAGCACATCTGTCAAAATTGCATCGGCAATCCCCTTTTTTCTGTGATCCGGGCGCACTGCCACATTTGTGATCTCGCCCTCGTCTGCCGACAGATAAATTCCACAGTAACCCATTGGATTGTTACCCATACCGATGGCTGCCATCATGAGTGCTTCCGGCTGCTTTAGCGCATCCAGAAATGCCTGCTCACTCCATGGCTCTGAAAAACACGCTGCTTCTAACGCAGCTACCGCAGGGACATCTTCCGGCTGCATTTCACGAATAATGAGTTTCTGGCCTCTGCCACTTCCTACTTCAGGAACACCAAACCTTTGTTCTTTTCCATCTACACTTTCGGAAATCCCATGCTTCGGTTCTTCTCCATTTGCATTCCCGGAAATACCATCCTTTTTATCAAGTAAGTCAGCATTTTTTACCATATTTTTCAAAGCATGATCCATATTATTTTCCGGCATTCTGCTTCTCCAGCATTTCCTGACGCTCACGCTCTGCCTGTGACAGACGCAGATAATCCGGGCAATGCTCCGCTGCTGTCTCTAATTTTCCTTCTTTTGCGTACTGAAGACCAAGCCATGCCACAGCACCTGCACGTTGTTTGTTCATATGTGCCGGCGCATAATCGTGTGCCACCGTACAATTTTCCTCGATATAATCATGGAATACTGCCACACCATCTCCAAGGAATGTTACCGGTCTGCCAATTTCATTGATCTGCGCAATTATTTCATTGATTCCAACCGCACACTGCTGCTGTAAAATTTCCAGTGCACCATTTTTTAATTCATAAATACCGGTATAGGTCTGCTGCCGTCTCGCGTCCATTAAAGGACAGATCAAAGACTGATGTCCCCACAGATTGCAGGCTAAGGCATCTACGGTCGGAATATGGATCAGCGGTTTGTCCAGCGCCAGTCCAAGTCCTTTTGCGGTAGCGGAACCAATACGGAGTCCGGTAAAAGAACCCGGTCCTGCTGCAACCGCAATGGCATCGATGCTGTTCAGATCCAGTTCGATCATTTTTGCCACTTCATCCAACATCGGAAGCAGTGTCTGTGAATGTGTCTTTTTATAATTTACGGTATATTCTCCCAGCATATTGTCATCTTCCACGATGGCTACGCTGGCAACAAGCCCTGAACTGTCTAAGGCTAAAATTTTCATGCGCGATGCACCTCCCTGATGGTTATTGTACGATAATCAAATCCTTTTTCCAGATCTTTTTCAATCTGAACTTCCCGATATGTCTCCGGCAGAATCTCCTCGATCAGATTCGCCCACTCGATCATGGTCACACCATTTCCGTAAAAATAGTCCTCGTAACCGATCTCATCCATTTCTTCGATATCGCCGATGCGGTATACATCAAAATGATAAAATGGCAGTCTGCCTTCCTCATATACCTGCACAATGGTAAATGTCGGGCTGCTGATCGGCTCCGTAATTCCAAGTCCATCTGCAAATCCCTGGGTAAATACAGTTTTTCCGACTCCAAGGTCACCGATGAGTGTTAACACATCTCCCGGATTTGCCTCGCTTCCTAGTTTTTTTCCTAATTCATAGGTTTCTTCTGCTGAAAACGACTCTATCTTCATATTCATAATTCATGTTCCTCAATTAATTTGTCAGTCTGCGTGTAGCATTTTAAATTGTTTATCTTCTACAGCTTATCTTCTTAACAAAACTTCAGACTATTGATCAACCTGCAGATTACATTTTCATAAAATCCGCAAGTTATTTTTTCTTCTGAACATTTTTGTTCTGCTTTTCTGCTAACTGATTCTGGTCCTGAATCTTCATCGTCAGCGCAATTCGTTTTTTCGCCACATCCACGCTGAGTACCTGCACATCCACAATATCTCCAACAGATACTGCCTCCAATGGATGTTTGATAAAGCGATCACAGATCTGTGAAATGTGTACCAAACCGTCCTGATGCACACCGATATCCACAAAAGCGCCAAAATCAATAACATTTCGAACGGTACCTTTCAGGATCATGCCCGGTTTTAAGTCCTTCATCTCAAGTACATCGGTACGAAGGATCGGTTTTGGCATGTCCTCACGCGGATCTCTGCCCGGTTTTTCCAGTTCGCTCACAATATCACGCAGTGTCAGTTCTCCGGTTCCAAGTTCTTCTGCCAGTTTCTTATAATCACTGATTTTCTTATGAAGTCCCGGAATTGCACCTTTTTTCAATTCATCCTCAGAATAACCCAAACGTTTTAATAAGGCTTCTGCCACTCCGTAACTCTCCGGATGTACACTGGTAGCATCTAACGGCTGAGTACCGTCGCTGATACGCAGGAAACCGGCACACTGTTCAAATGCTTTCGGTCCAAGCTTTGCAACTTTTAATAATGCTTTTCGATTCTTAAATATACCATTTTCTTCCCGATATGCAACGATATTTTTTGCAATGGTCTTATTAATGCCGGACACATGCTCCAGAAGCGGTACCGAAGCGGTGTTCAGATCCACACCTACTTTGTTTACACAATCTTCTACGACACCTTCCAGTGCTTCTCCCAGACGTTTCTGGTTCATGTCGTGCTGATACTGACCAACACCGATAGATTTCGGATCTATTTTTACCAGTTCTGCCAGCGGATCCTGCAGACGTCTTGCAATAGATGCGGCACTTCGCTGTCCCACGTCAAAGTTCGGGAATTCTTCTGTTGCAAGTTTACTTGCAGAATATACACTTGCTCCGGCTTCATTCACGATCACATACTGTACTGGAACCGGAAGTTCTTTGAGCAGTTCCACGATCACCTGTTCCGACTCTCTGGAAGCAGTTCCGTTTCCAACAGAGATCAGTGTAATATGGTATTTTGCGATCAGTTTCTTCAAAACAGCTTTGGCTTCTGCCACTTTATTCTGTGGCGCAGTAGGGAAGATTACCACCGTATCCAGCACTTTGCCGGTGGCATCTACCACAGCTAACTTACATCCTGTACGGAACGCCGGATCCCATCCAAGCACCACCTGTCCACGAATTGGCGGCTGCATCAGAAGCTGCTCCAAATTTTTTCCAAAGACACGAATCGCACCTTCCTGCGCTTCCTCTGTCAGACTGTTTCGAATCTCACGCTCAATTGCCGGTGCGATCAGTCTCTGATAACTGTCTGCTACCGCTTCTTTTAAATATGGAGTTGTATACGGATTTTCTCTGCGGATCGTCTTTTTCTCCAGATAGCGGATAATTTCCTCCTCCGGGGCTTCCAGCTTCACTGTCAGAATTTTTTCCTTTTCTCCACGGTTTAACGCTAAAATCCGGTGTCCTGCCAGTTTTGCCACAGGCTCTTCAAAATTATAATACATTTCGTACACGGATTCCGCTTTTTCATCTTTTGCAGTGGAAGTCAGTGTACCTTTTTTCATCGTCTTTTCTCTGATATAAGTTCTGTAATCTGCCTCATCCGCAATTGCTTCTGCCACGATATCCATGGCTCCCTGTAACGCTTCCTCGGCGGATGCGACACCTTTTTCTTCAGAAATATAAGCTTCTGCTTCTTCCTCGGCAGAATGATCTAACTGCTGCAAGGACAACAGATTTGCCAGCGGTTCCAGTCCTTTTTCTTTCGCAATTGTTGCACGGGTACGGCGTTTCGGACGGTACGGACGGTACAGATCATCCACTGCCACCAGGGTATCTGCTGCCAGAATCTGTTTTTTCAGTTCCTCGGTCAGTTTTCCCTGTTCTTCAATGGAAGAAAGCACCTGTTTCTTCTTTTCTTCTAAGTTGCGAAGGTAATTTAACCGTTCATACAGATTTCTGAGTACTTCGTCGTTCAATGCGCCGGTGGCTTCTTTTCGGTAACGGGAAATGAATGGAATCGTATTTCCCTCATCGATCAGTTTGACCGCTGCCTGCGCCTGCCCCGGACGGATCTGTAATTCCTCCGCAAGTTTTTTTATGATATCCATATTCGGTGATCCTTTCTATCTTTTTTATATTTCTCCGCTCATACGCGCTATCTCGTTACAGCTCACACGCTCCATTTGCAAAACATCCATTCTGGACATATCTGTAACTTCGCGTCATTTTCTATCGTATCATATCATACATTCTTCCGGTTGTCATTTTCTGATGCACATGTTAGAATCATGTCTTAAAGGAGGCAAATTATAATATGTACGAACAAAATGAAAATCCCTGGAACGATTCGCAAAACCAGCAGAATCAACAGGAACCGTTTCGCCGCAATCCCGCACCGGGAAATGCATCCAACGGACTGGCTGTGGCTGCACTGATCTGTTCCATTCTGAGTATTGTATCCGTTTGCTGCCTGTACGGTGCTTTCGTCTTTGGCGGACTGGCAATTATTTTTGCCCTGCTCTCCAGAGGCTCCAGAAAAAAAGCTGCCGGACCAGCTCGTACCGCATTGTTGCTGGGCACCGCAGGTGTTCTCATCAGTGTAGTGATCACAATCGGAAGTTTTATCTCTGTCAGTCGTCAGTATGGTGGCTTTGACAAGTTTCTGGAACGTTATACTTACACGCTGGAACACAACTTCGGCATCGATCTGAACCCGAATGGAAGCGATTCCAACACAGATAACGGTAATAATAATTCCGGAAGTGATTCCATTTTTGACCTGAATGGTTCACAGGAAGCTTTATAAAAACGGTTCAATCCCCGTTTTCATATAAAACAGATTTTTTAATATAAAATGTATGATCACGATAACAAGTGAAGCATAAATCCATGCATGCCGATACTTCATCCCAATGGGAATCCGATGATGGCTGATCCGGTCAACACTCTGGCTGAACATAAACCAGAAATATACTGCCACCGCATAAAAAACCATCGGATAATCTACGGCACATACCAGAAATCTGCCAGAAAGCAGTGCTTTCACAGATCTGGTTCCACCGCACCCCGGGCAAAAATATCCGGTCAGGCGATGAAAAACACATGGGGGCATCTGCCCGGAAATAGAAAAATCAGGAAAAAAGATACGTTTTCCAGCGATTAACGCTGCTACTGTAATCAGTACGATCCATCCCCAGTGATATAACTGGGTTTCTAACGTTGTTTCCTGTTTCTTCATATGTGCTTCCTCCTTGTTCTCTCACTATTTTAACAGATTGGAGCATGATATCAATATGAAATCTTTTGCAGATTTAAAAGCAAATGCCAGAGCTGCTTTGCTTGGACGCTACAGCACCCTGATCGGTGCCGGTCTGATCAGCTGGCTGATCTCCGCCCTGCTTGAAACGCCATTTTCCAGAATGCTTCAGGAAGGTGTCTATTACACCCGTTTCATCCGCATCATCTGGGGATATACCGGTATGGTCTTTGTCAGTCTGGTCGGTGCATTATTTACCATTGGAACAATGTACATGCATGTAAAAGCAGCAAAAAATAACAGACCTGTGCTTGCAGATCTTCTGTTTCCATTTAAAAACCGTCCGGACAAATTCATTGGCTGTCAGTTTTTGCTGATTCTGATTTCCTTTGTATGCACCCTTCCGGGCACAATTGTATCCATCATTGCAGCAGTTTACACAACAAGTGATATTTCCGTGTTACTGATCGTTGGAATGGCTTTACTGGCAATCGGCTGTATTATCCTGATTGTTCTTACGATTTCGCTTTCACAGTCTCTGTATCTGCTGATCGATCATCCGAATCTGCGTGTGATCGAAGCAATGAGCGAAAGTATGCGGTTGATGAAGGGACGTAAAATGCGCTATTTTCTGCTGGAGCTTTCCTTCATCGGATGGATCCTGTTAGGATGCCTGACACTGGGAATCGGTCTCTTATGGATTCTTCCATATATGACCCAGACAAATACACAATTTTATCTGGATCTGACACAGCAGCAGACAGAACAGAATGTTTACATGTAATACTTGTAAGATGCAGCGTTCCCTGCTATATAAACTATTTTCTAAGCATAAAAACAGGACCAATTCTTTCGAACGGTCCTGTTTTTTATATCTTCTTTCTATCTTAAACTTCTTAACCTGTTTTCCTGATTAGTCCTCGATAAATTTATCATGTGCTGCGCGCATTGCTTTATCTACATCTTTCTCGTCTACCAGAACGGTTACACGGATCTCAGATGTTCCGATCATACGGATATTAACACCTACATTGTAAAGTGCCTCAAACATACCTGCTGCAACGCCCGGATGTGTCTGCATACCAGCACCAACGATGGATAATTTTGCAACAGTCGGATCTGCCTCGATTTTCTGTGCTTTTACGCGTGCTGCATTGTCTTTCAGAACTTTTACTGCCTCATCCATCTGGTCACGGGATACGGTAAAGGAAATATCTTTTGTGCCGTCACGACCGATAGACTGTAAAATAATATCTACGTTGATGTTCTTCTTTGCAAGAAGATCAAAAATCTTAAATGCCATTCCCGGCTCATCTTTAATACCAATAATTGCGATTCTCGCTGCGTTTTTATCTACTGCTACTCCACTAACAAGCATGCCTTCCATTTCTGTTTCCTCCTTAACAACTGTTCCTTCTGCTCTGTTTAAACTTGAACGTACGACTAACTGCACACCATATTTTTTTGCAAGCTCAACAGAACGGTTATGAAGAACTTTTGCTCCAAGTGTTGCCAGTTCAAGCATCTCATCGTATGTGATTTCTTTCATTTTCTTTGCGTTTGGAACCACACGCGGATCTGCTGTGTATACACCCTCTACATCGGTGTAGATCTCGCAGGCATCTGCATGCAGGGCTGCTGCCAGTGCAACAGCAGTGGTATCAGAACCTCCACGTCCCAGAGTTGTGATATCGTCGTATTTATTAACACCCTGAAAACCAGTAATGATAACGATCTTACGCTGCTCCAGCTCATTGAAAATACGCTCGGTATCGATACGTTTGAATTTTGCATTGCTATATGCAGAAGTTGTATGCATAATTACCTGAAATGCATTCAGGGATACCGCAGAAACACCAAGTGCCTGCATTGCCATAGACATCAGTGCAACAGAAGTCTGCTCACCGGTTGCCAGAAGCATATCCATCTCTCTTTTGGAAGCTTTCGGATTAATGTCATGTGCCATCTCGATCAGATGATCTGTTGTCTTTCCCATTGCGGACAGAACAACAACCACGTCATTTCCTGCTTCATAATCTTCGATACATCTTTTTGCTACATTAAAAATTCTTTCTTTATCAGCTACAGAACTGCCGCCGAATTTCTTTACTATTAGCATGTCTTCCTCCCAAATAAGTAATCTATGATTTCATGGCCACACGCCACGTAGTTTCCACTCGACTCGCCCTCAGCTTCATTGTACTTCCAGTCATGCTGCTGAAGATCTGTGCTGTCATATAACAGATATGGCACACTGTCGGATGAATGTGTCCGCATGCAGATTGGCGTCGGGTGATCCGGGAGTACCAGCATACGGAAATCCTCTCCCGCTGCTTCCAGTCCTTCCTTCACCGGCTTAATGACTCTGGAATCCAGATACTCAATTGCTTTTACCTTACGCTCAACGCTGCCCTGATGACCCATCTCATCCGGAGCCTCGACGTGGATATATGCAAAATCATACCCTTCTTTGGTCAATACGTCAATCGCTGCCTGTGCTTTTCCTTCATAATTTGTATTCAATCCACCATTTGCGCCCTCTACTTCAATTACTTTCATGGATGCGCCCACTGCAATTCCTTTTAACAGATCCACTGCTGAGATCATCGCACCTTTCAGATGTGTTTTCTCTTCAAAGGAAGAAAGTGCCGGTTTTGTACCTGCGCCCCAGAACCAGCAGGAGTTTGCCGGATTGAGTCCTTTTTTCTTACGTTCCACATTAATCGGATGGTTTACCAGAATGTCATAACTTTTCTTCATCATTTCACGAAGTACGGCATCCTCCGGAAGATACTGACCAATCGTCTGACCAAGCACATCATGCGGCTGTGTCAGTTCTACCACTTCTCCGCGATCCCAGATCAACAGATGACGGTAGCTGGTTCCTACATAAAATTTATAGGTCTCATTTTCCAGTCCTTCTCTGACTGCATCCAGTAAAACGGCTGCATCTGCGGTACTAATCTCACCGGAACTGTGATCGATGATCGTACGGTCCTCATAATTTTCTTCCTCTTCGGACAGGGTGACCAGATTACAGCGAAGTGCAATATCTGTATCCTTCATATCCACACCAATGCTGAGTGCCTCCAACGGAGAACGACCGGAATAATAAATTCTCGGATTGTAGCCCAGTACGGAGAGGTTTGCGGTATCACTGCCCGGTTTCATTCCATCCGGGATCGTGTGTACCATTCCAATCTCTGATACTGCTGCCAGCTGATCCATTGTCGGCGTCTCTGCATAGGCAAGCGGGGTCTGATCGCCAAGTTCGGCGATCGGACGGTCTGCCATTCCATCTCCTAAAACCACCACGTATTTCATCACTTTTTACCTCTGTTTATTTTTATTTTTTTACTCTCACAAACACTTTTTCACATTTTATTTGCACATGCAAACAGAATGTTTTTTATTTTACACGAATGCACTGAAGCACTTCACCAAGTTCTGCCTCTGCTTTATCATATGCAAAGCCATCCATTTCTGCTGTAACAAATGCGTTCTCGCCTGTCACACCCTCTGCCTGTACATAGGAAACGCTTCCAAAAGCTTTCTCGATTGCAGCTTTGTCTGCTGTTGTACGGACAAAATATTTATTTTTGAGCTGTCTGTAATCAGCAAGCTCCAGTTTTTCCTTGCGCCATTCCACCGGAATATTCTCATCCAGATGTTTTGCGATCTCAACGATATCTGCAACAACTGCACTTGCGGTCGGAAGTTTTCCAGCTCCACTGCCGTAGAACATTGCATCGCCAAGGACATTTCCATGTACAAATACTGCGTTGAATACGTCATTTACATTGTACAGCGGATGTGTCGGCTCCAGCATAAACGGTGCTACCAGAGCACAGTAGCTGTCACCTGTCTGATAGCTGGATGCAAGAAGTTTGATACTTCTTCCAAGTGCTTTTGCATATTTGATATCAGTTGCTGTGATCTTTGTGATTCCCTCGGTATGGATATCCTGGAAATCAACCTGCTGTCCGCATACCAGAGATGTCAGGATTGCGATTTTTCTGCAGGCATCATGTCCCTCGATATCAGCGGTCGGATCTGCCTCTGCATATCCTTTCTGCTGTGCATCCTTTAATACATCTTCAAATTCGGAACCTTCTTCAGACATTTTTGTCATCATATAGTTTGTGGTTCCGTTTAAGATACCGGATACTTCTTCGATCACATCTGCGGTCAGGCAGGAATTTAACGGACGGATGATCGGGATTCCACCGCCTACACTTGCCTCAAACATGCAGTTCACGTTATGCTCTTTTGCAAGGCGGATCAACTCCGCTCCTTTCTCTGCAATCAGAGCTTTATTGGAAGTAGCAAAATGCTTGCCGCTCTCAATTGCCTGTTTTGCAAATGTATATGCAGGCTCTACACCACCCATGGCTTCTACCACAATGGCAACTTCCGGATCGTTCTGGATCACTGCATAATCATGTACGATCTTATCCTCCATCGGATCACCCGGAAACTCACGCAGATCTAAGATATATTTGACGGAAATCTCGTCTCCTACACGTTTTGTGATACTGTCTTTGTTTACTTTTAAAACTTCTACTACACCGGAACCGATTGTTCCGTAGCCTAATACTGCAATTTGAATCATCGTTTGTTCACTCCCTGGCTAATATTTTTAAATAATGAATGCCCTGCTGTTCCTCAATCGTATTTACCATCTGTGAAATATCACCGGTTTCGTTTAACACATCCACACTGAGTGTCAATGATGCAATGCCATTGACCGGAATACTCTGATGAATGGTAAGGATATTTGCATGATAGTCCGCCACAATACGCAATACCACAGACAAAAGTCCCGGTTCATCATCTAACTGAATCACCATGGTGATCGTCTTTCCTTTTGCATTATCATGGAACGGAAAAATATCATCTTTGTATTTATAAAAAGAGCTGCGGCTGATGCCGACATTTTCTGCTGCTTCTTGAACAGAAGCCGCTTTTCCTGAATCCAGCAGTCTCTTTGCTTCAACTACCTTCAATAAAACCTCCGGTACCGCCTTTTTCTTCAGGACAAAATATTTTGTTTTTTCTGCCATCTTATTCCTCCTGTGTTCTTCCCAGAGATACATCTGTTCTCACAGTAAGGATATAGTATCATAATCGCACATTGTATGCAAGCCTGACTTTGAAGTTTTTTTCACAATTTTACGAATGGCACAATTCAAATCGAATGCTTGTAAAATTTAGTGCATGATTCTAACTCACATAAACTGACTTATTCTTTTCAGAATCAATGCACATCCTCGCAGAACACTTACCCAAAAAAGGTGTGTATTCGCTCCTCGCAAATACACACCTTTCTCTTTATTATTTTACTTCTGATCATATCTCCCACTCTCCATGTTTCCATGAAAAGGAAGCAGGAGATTTTTCATTTGTCTGTGCCTGTTAAAATGCTAAAAACTGCGTCCACCACCGCCAAAGGAACGTCCACCGGCTCCCTGATGAATGGTACTGGTACCGCCGCCTCCACCACCGTTTTTCGGTGGATCTTTCGGAATCTTTCTTCGGGTCACAAACTGGCGTACAAAGTGATCTTCATTTCTGCGCAGATTGATCTGTGCATGCTCTCTGGCATTGTAATGGTATCTGCCAAATTTTAACCGATACTTTCCTGTAATGACCAGACAGAAGATCAGGCATGCTGCCACACCAAGCACTGCGGCAATCGCGATCTCTCCATAGGAAAGAAAACGATGATTGGTAGAGCTTGCATAGTAAATGCCCTGATCCTCATCATAGATTGTCATATTTTTCGCTGTGTTGGAAGTATAATAGCTTTCCGTATCTTCAAGCATTGCGATCATTGCCTGTGTATAGTCGCCCTCTCCGGCATACGTTACTGCATCATCCAGCATTTCATCAATCTGACTGTCACCGACATACTCATAGGCTTCGCCAGCAGTTGCGATGTAAAAAGACCGACTATCCATGTTGAGCAGATACGCTATACCGTCATCACTTTCCGTACATTCATTAAACTGCTCCTCTGCATAATCCCGATCTGATGTAACCGATGCATCGTTCACCGTCAAAATAATCAGATCCCATCCGGTTTTATCTTCTACCTCATCTGCCACTTTTGTGATCTCATCGATCTCATCCTCTGACAGTATTCCTGCAGCATCATAAACCTGTCGTTCCGATGCATAGGCAGGATGCAGCGTTGTCAGGCAAAATACTGCACCAAAAACTGCGCTCAGTACATAACGCCACTTTCTGTTTCTATTCTGCTTCTGTTTCATTTTCATCCCCTGTCTTACCTGTGTGCTGATCCTTTTCCTGCTTTTATAGGCTATGTAAAGAAAAGATAACCAACAATAAGCATGATCACAAAAACAATTGCTCCGATCAAAATACCGATGGATAACACTTTCTTACGGTCAATCGGAAGTTCACCAAAAGTTTTTCCATTCTGACCATTCATGGAATAGTAATAAATCTTTCCATTGGCGCCTTTGTAAGTCACAGTCCACACCGGAAGCAGCGTATAAGCCCAATGTTCATCCACCGTGCGGATATGATCTGACAGAACATGTACACCGGTATAGCCCTGAATCGTATCTTCCAGCATATCCCGTGTATATTTTTGCACCTCACCTCGTACTTCGTCCTGCAATTCGCAATACTCGATATCACGTTTTTCTGCATAGAAGCCGGACAGATATCCCATATGAAACGGTTCCGCTTTGGAAAAATCATACGGTAACACGCCTTCTGCCAGCACCTGATCTGATTTTTTCAGCGCATGCTTCGTAATCTCATTCAGGGAAACCCTTCCTTCCCGTTCCATCCGGAAAATACGTGTCTCCGTAAATTCTTCGTCTCCAGATACCCAGACACGGATTTTACTTCCCTCGGCACTCAGTGCACCATCCACCTCGGCATTGTATACCCAGTAAGGGAAATAGATACCGGTCAGCTTTTCAATCTGGTTCTTCTGAAAGAATGCATTCGGCACAAATTTCTTTTTCTGTACAAAATCCAAGAAATGATCTTCTGCCTGTTTCCGGTCAATTTCAAACGGAATGATCTGATCCGGATGAAATTCTCCCGTCAATTGTTCTGAGAGAAGCACCGGATTGTGACAATAATAACAAAAAGTTGCCGCTGTGGTCTGATCTGTTACAATCTGAGCACCACAGCTTGGGCAGGTATACACAACAGCAGACGCACCCTGATCTGCCGCTTCTGCATCATCAGAAGCAGCCTGTTCAAATGCTTCCGTGCCAGCTCCGGATTCTGCAGTCTGTGCAGAATCCGAAGTGTCCTGCGCCTTAGTATCTTCGGTTTCGATCTCATCCAAAGCGAAATCGGAACCGCAATATTCACATTTATATTTCTGACTTTTCGGGTCAAAAATCAACTCGCCGCCACAATTGGGGCATTTTATACTGATGGTTGACATATATTTCCTCTTACGCTTTCGGTTTGCCACACTCAGAGCAGAATTTTCCGGTATTTACTGCCCCGCAGCTACAGGTCCATGGTGCTTCCGGTGCCGGTTTTCCACATTCGGTGCAGAATTTGCCACTGTTTACTGCACCACAACTACAGGTCCATGTGGTCGGTATCGGTTTGCCGCACTCAGAACAGAATTTTCCGGTATTTACTGCCCCGCAGCTACAAGTCCAGCCATTGGAAGCTGTGTTCTGCTGTGCTGCCTGTGCCTGCTGACGATTCATCTCCATCTGGCGGATATTTGCCTCAGATGCAGCGCCCATGACACCTGCTCCTGCCTGCATTCCCATACCCATGCCCATAAATCCGGATACGGAACCTGCTGCATTGGAACCTGCTGCTTCCATTCCGCGCGCTACGGAACCCTGTACATAGCCTTCACGGATCGTCGGATCAGAGAGCATTGCGCCCTGATTTCGCATATTAATCAGTTTTGTAGATGCATCATCATAGGAAATGCTTGCAATACCAACGGATGCAATCTCCACGCCACGGTTCTGCTTCCAGTCCTCATCCAAAATATTGGACATGTATTTGCCAAGTTCCCGTCCTTTGGATGTCACAAAGGAAATTCTTGTGCCGTCCGCAGACATCTGATTGATAGCTGACTGCAGTGCCTCTAAAAATTCATCCAGAAACTGCTCATTTACATCTGACACTTCTACCTGTGCCATATTCCGCGGAATTACTTCCGCATAGAATTTCAGCGGATCACTGATACGGATGGAATAGGTTCCATGTGTCCGTAAAAACAGCTCTGCATTATAAAAGTTATCAAAATAATTGATTGGATTTCTTGTACCGAATTTGATGCCTTTCATCTCCTGCAGGTTCAAATAATATACTTTCTGCTCTGTCGGGGACTGTCCGCCATATTTGATACGCTCAAATGTAGCCTCCATGGCACTGGAAAAATCTCCGTTAAACAAAGAAGGTTCCATGTCATTTTTTACTTCAAAATATCCCGGCTCTGCCGTATAGTCAATAATCTTGCCGCCATCGGTCAGGATCATAAACTGATTATCATACACATGAATGACAGAACCATCCGAAATCACATTTCTGCTGCCTTTCCGGTTCTGGGATTTTTTATTCATCAAAACGCCCGGTGTCATCAATGTCTGCGCGCCCATATCTGCCGGTTCGATTACTTCTAACCACTGATCTGCCAGACCTGAACTGATACTTTTTACTGCTGCTCGAATGATTCCCATGGTAATTTCTCCTTTTTGCTTTTATGTATGCTCAGAATCTCCAAAACAAGATCTTCAAAACAAAAAATACTGAGCGTACAATTCTATGCTTCCTGGTCGTTTTTGGACAATGTGATCCATTTCAGATATGCGTTGATAAACAGATCGATATTTCCATCCATGACACTGTCCACATTTCCGGTTTCTGCATTGGTACGATGATCTTTTACCATCGTATACGGCTGCATAACATAGGAACGGATCTGATTTCCCCAACCAATCTCTGTCACATCACCACGAATGTCTGCCGCTTTTTCTGCATTTTCCTGCTGTTTTAACAAATACAGTTTTGCTTTCAGCATCTGCATTGCTTTATCTTTATTCATATGCTGAGACCGCTCATTCTGGCACTGCACCACGATACCTGTCGGTAAATGCGTAATACGGATGGCAGAAGATGTCTTGTTGATATGCTGACCACCGGCTCCACTGGAACGGTAGGTATCGATACGCAGATCATCGTCGTTGATCTCTACTTCCACATCTTCTTCGATATCCGGCATAACATCACAGGATACAAAGGAAGTCTGACGTTTTCCTGCCGCATTGAATGGAGAAATACGAACCAGTCTGTGGACACCTTTTTCTGATTTCAGGTAACCATAGGCATTTTCGCCATGTACCTGGAATGTTACAGATTTGATACCTGCTTCCTCACCATCCAGATAATCCAGCACTTCCACTTCAAATCCTTTGGAAGAAGCCCATCTGGTATACATACGGTACAACATGCTTGCCCAGTCACAGGACTCGGTGCCGCCTGCTCCTGCATGCAGCGTCACAATTGCATCGTCTCTGTCATACTCGCCGGAAAGCAATGTCTTCATACGAATATTTTCAAAACTTGTTTCAAATTCATCCAGCAATTCCTGAATCTCCGGAATGACTTCCGGATCATTTTCTTCATATCCCATCTCGATCATGAGTTCCATGTCTTCCATCTGGGAGGTCAGCTGACGATAAATCTCCACATCATCTTTTTTACTTTTGAGCTCTTTCATAAGCTCCTGGGAACGCTCCGGATCATTCCAGAAATCCGGCTCCTCCATCTTCCGCTCTAACTCCTGAATCCTCTGCTCTTTGTTAGCGAGGTCAAAGTGAATCCCTTACTTCCTGGAGCGGGTGTTTGTATGCGTTCAATGTTGTTTTGAACTGGTCTAATTCAACCACCGAAATCACCTCTTTCTCTTGATCAGGATGTTTCATCCTGTCTATAAATCAACAGAAATGAACCAGAACTGCGTTGGATCCATTTCTGTCTCTCTTTCACATACTTATATGATATTTATACGGTATGTCCTTTTGCTTTGATCACATCAATGACCTGATCTACATATTTCTCACAAAGACTTTCTGTCTCTGCTTCCACCATGACACGGATCACCGGCTCAGTTCCACTCTCACGAACAAGAATACGTCCGGTATCACCCAATGCTTCTGCCACTTTTGCTACTGCCTGCTGTACATCAGCATCATTCTGTGCTTCTGGTTTACTCTTTACTCTTACATTTTTGAGTACCTGTGGGTAAATGGTCACCGGCTCAGCCAGTTTACTTAACGGCAGTTTCTTTGCCAGCATAACTTCCATCATTTTCATGGATGTTAAGATACCATCACCTGTGGTTGCATATTTGCTGAAAATAATGTGTCCGGACTGCTCCCCACCGATACGATGACCATTCTGAACCATGTTCTCATATACATATTTATCGCCAACTGCAGTTTTTTCGTAGTTGATGCCAGCTTCATCAAACGCTTTGTACAGACCAAAGTTTGACATAATTGTTGTTACAACCGTATTGTTCAGCAGTTTTCCTCTCTCTTTCATATATTTACCATAAATATATAAGATCAGATCTCCATCAATGACATTTCCTTTTTCGTCTACTGCGATACAACGATCTGCATCTCCATCGTAAGCAAATCCAACATCCAGATTGTTGTCTTTTACAAATTTCTGAAGTACTTCAATGTGTGTGGAACCTGCATGATTATTAATGTTTGTTCCATCCGGCTCTGCGTTGATGACATATGTTTTTGCGCCAAGGGCATCAAATACACTCTTTGCGATCATCCATGCACTTCCGTTTGCACAGTCAAGACCAACACGGACATTTTTGTAAGAATAGGTAGCCAGTGAGATCAGATATCCAACATAACGGTTTCTTCCTGCTGCATAATCTACCGTGCATCCAATCTCCTCGCGGACAGCAAACGGTACATCTTCCATTTCTTCTCCAAAGAGATTTAATTTTCCGTCAATGTAATCCTCGATGTAGGAAATGGTTTTCTCATCCATCTTCTCGCCGTTGCCATTGATCAGTTTGATACCGTTATCATAAAATGGATTGTGGCTTGCGGAGATCATAATACCACAGTCAAAATCCTCTGTTCTTGTTACATAAGATACAGACGGAGTTGTGGTTACATGAAGCAGGTATGCATCTGCACCTGAAGCAGTCAGTCCTGCAACCAGAGAATACTCTAACATGTAACTGGAACGTCTTGTGTCTTTTCCAATTACGACTTTGCATTTTTTTCCTGTAATCTGATGATAATACCATCCGATAAAACGTCCTACTTTGTATGCATGCTCTACTGTTAAATTCTTGTTAGCTTCTCCACGGAAGCCGTCTGTTCCAAAATATCTTCCCATTCTAATTCCTTTCCATTTTTATGTAGACTAGTTAAAAATCTACCTTTGTGTTCCCGTATATTACAATTTTGTTTTTCAAATGTTTTACAGCTTATCCTGTAACTGCTGCAGGATCAGATCTACACATTCTTCTACACTGTGCTGACTGGTATCGATTACCGCATCCGGATGTTCCGGCGCTTCATATGGGCTTGTCACACCGGTAAAATAATCCAGCTCGCCTTTTCGTGCCATCTGGTATAAGCCCTTGATGTCCCGGCGTTCACATTCCTCGATCGGTGTGCTTACATATACTTCCATAAAAGCATCTCCGATAATCTCACGGGCATTCTGACGATCCTGTGCAAATGGAGAAATGAAGGATGTTAAAACGATCAATCCCGCATCATTCATCAACTTGGAAACTTCAGCAATTCTTCGAATATTTTCAATACGGTCTGCTTCACGGAAACCAAGGTTTTTATTTAAGCCCATACGGACATTGTCGCCATCCAGCAGCATTGTATGTTTGCCCATTGCCACCAGACGTTTCTCCAGCTCATTTGCCAGTGTGGATTTGCCGGAACCGGACAGACCGGTGAACCAGATTGTCTTTGCACTCTGTCCTAACTGTTTTTCACGGAAATCCCGGGTAATGTCCATATTATGCCAGGTAAGCTGATGCTCACGGTTCAATGTCTGCTCCACTACACCACATGCTGAAGTCATGTGGCTGACACGATCGATCAAAATCAGGGAACCTAACGCATTATTCTTCTCAAATTTATCGAAAACCAGTTTGGAAGCAGTTGAAATCTCACAGCGGGCAATCTCGTTTTTATAAATTGCATCCGCATAAACTTCCTCCCCGGAATTGACATCAATTTTATATCTGATATTCATGATGGTTGCCGGAACACTCTGCGTTCCAAGCTTTAACAGAAAATTCTTTCCTTCCACCAGTTTTGTATCGTCCATCCAAAGCAGCGTTGCAGAAAACATGGAATTTACATTCAACGTCGTATTCTCCACTAAAACGCATCCTCTGGAAATATCAATCTCTGTATCTAACTGAATCGTCACCGCATGACCGACAGAACTTGTCTGTACTTCTTTATCACCTTCGTAAATCAGTTTTACTGACGCAGTCTCTCCACTTGGCAATACCTGAATCGTATCACCCACAGACACGCTGCCGCTCTCGATCTGTCCCTGAAAACCGCGAAACGTATGATCCGGTCTGCAGACACGTTGTACCGGCATCGTAAATCCGGTTTCTGTCGGGTTCTCTTTGACATCGATGGTCTCCAGATAATCCAGTAAGGTCTTGCCTTTATACCATGGCATATGGTTCGACCGTTTGGTGATATTATCCCCTTCGGTTGCTGATACCGGGATCATCTGTGCGGTACTGTAGTCAAATTCTGCCAGTAGCACTTTAATGTCTTTTTGAATCTTTTTGAATTTATCCTGCTGATAATCAATCAGATCCATTTTGTTAATAGCAAACACAAAATGCTTGATTCCCATCAGGGAACAGATCCGTGTATGCCGTCTTGTCTGTGTCAGAACTCCCTGACTTGCATCTACCAGAATGACTGCCAGATCTGCAAAAGAAGCTCCAACTGCCATATTTCTTGTATATTCTTCATGACCAGGTGTATCTGCCACGATAAAGGAGCGGCGTTCTGTCGTAAAATAACGATATGCCACATCAATGGTAATTCCCTGTTCACGCTCTGCCATCAGACCATCTAAAAGAAGGCTGTAATCAATTGCCCCGCCTCTGGATCCAACTTTGGAATCCAGTTCCAGTGCGCGCTCCTGATCCGCAAACAATAATTTTGCATCATAGAGCATATGTCCGATTAAGGTGGATTTTCCATCATCCACACTTCCACATGTAATAAATTTCAATAATGCGTTCATCTAGAAGTAGCCCTCCCTTTTCCGTTTCTCCATGCTGGCTGCACCGCCATCTTTGTCAATCACACGGCTGGTACGTTCCGAAGATACCGCACTTAAGGTTTCCTGAATGATCGCATCCAGTGTATCCGCATCGGACTCCACACCGCCGGAAAGCGGATAACATCCAAGGGTACGGAAACGGACTTTTTTCATCATCGGTTTTTCTCCCGGAAGCAGCCGCATACGGTCATCATCTACCATGATCAGATTACCGTCACGCTCTACGACAGGGCGCTCTGCTGCAAAATACAGCGGCACGATATCAATGTTTTCCCTCTTGATATACTGCCAGATATCCTTTTCTGTCCAGTTGGAAATCGGAAATACGCGAATACTTTCGCCTTTATTGATCTCCGTATTGAACAGCTTCCACATCTCCGGGCGCTGGTTCTTCGGATCCCATGCATGTTCTGCATTACGGAAAGAGAAAATACGCTCCTTGGCACGGCTCTTTTCCTCATCACGTCTGCCGCCGCCAAAAGCTGCGGTAAAACCATATTTATTCAAAGCCTGTTTTAATGCCTGTGTCTTCATAATATCCGTGTAGGCTGCTCCATGGTCAAAGGGATTGATTCCCTGACGAACACCTTCCTCATTGATATATTCCAACATCTCAATGCCGTATTTCTCTGCAACTTTATCACGAAACGCAATCATTTCTTTGAATTTCCATGTAGTATTTACATGTAAGAATGGAAATGGCGGTTTCTCCGGATAAAATGCTTTCAATGCAAGGTGCAGCATAACGGAAGAATCTTTTCCGATGGAATAAAGCATCACCGGCTTCTCACACTGTGCTGCCACTTCCCGCATAATATATATCGCTTCTGCTTCCAGTTCATCCAAGTGATCCATATTTTTTGTCCTCTTTTCCTGTTATTCTCCCAGACCTGACTGGATCAGAGCCACAACTCCTTCCAGTGCTTCCTTTTCATCCTCGCCTTCACAGACAATTTCCACCTCATCATTGTACTTGACACTTGCTGCAAGTACACTTAACAGGCTTTTTGCATTTGTCGTTGCATTTCCCTTCTGGAATGAAATCTTTGCCCGGTACTTAATTGCCTCATCGCATAACTTTCCTGCCGGACGCAGATGCAGTCCCGCAGGATTTTTAATTTTTACTTTCTGACAAACCATGTTGTATCCCCTCCAAAATACATCTTTGGTATTTCTATTACTTGTGAAACAGCTTCTCGTTTAATTCTGACTCTCAGAGGAATCTGTTTCATCGGAATTTTCTCCCCCGGTTCCTGAAGAACCGTTTGTTGTCTGTCCGTTTTTGTCTGTAACGGTAACAGATGTCGTCACTGTGTCGGCGGTCTTATATGAACCATCCAATGTGACAGTTGCGGTCAAAGTTCCCGCCGTAAAATTGGAAGCATCTATCGAGCCAGTAATATCATTCGGATTGATCTCAGCTAGTACCTCATCAAATCCTTTCAGATTGACCGTCACGGTATCCGCATTAAATGCCAGTGACAAATTGTCTGGCAGATTCTTTACGGTGATATTTCCAACCGGAACTGCAAATGCCCGGGAATTTTCCCCTTCGATCACTAACGTCACACTGATCTGCTTAGACTGATCCGACGCAAGTGTTATTCCATCCGGAAGATATTTACTCAGTTCAATATTTGCTGTCACATCGGCAGTTGCATCGGAAACATTCATCTGCGATCCGCTAATCTCCAGTTCACTGATACTGCTTAACAGATCACTGTCGCCAGTCAGTTTTACGGTAGATTCACTGCATTTTGCCTCCACGAAACGATAACCGTCTGCCGGTGTTCCATTCGTAGTAAATTTCAGTGGAACCGATTTTCCCATGGAAATCTCAACATCCACATCAACTGATGTCCGATTCAGGCTCAGCCGGTCCTGAGGTATCTCATTTCCATCTGCATCCAGCAAAACGATTGGACTGCTGGTTGCCACATTTTCTTCTGCATTACTGATATCAACCACTGCCTGAGCCGTCTTAATCTGAGACACTACAGACTCCGGTCCCGTAACCGTGATCTTACCCGGTGCAGAAGAAGTCGATTCTACATAACAATACGCAGCTGGTGTTCCCTTCGTTGCAACTTTCACAGAGAAACGTTCCGTTTGCAGATTTTCAACACTTACCTTTAACGTAGCATCCCGCTTGTTAATTTCAATCTGGCTTGCATAACGGGAAGCACTGACACTGACCGGTATCGTTGTCATATCATCATTAATATTTTCCAGATTTGCCACAGCGGTAAAATCTGATTCAGACAATTCCTCGATGATCGAACGCTTTCCGGTAACCGTGAACGAGATCTTGTCAGTATTGTTTAAAATCTCATAGGTCTTACCCATATCTGACAGATATTCATTATTTTCGATGGTAACCGGTATCGTAAATCCTTTTGTCTTTTCCGGATCTTCAATATTTACCACTACCATCCACAAAATAATTGCAAATACTGCTGCCAGTATTTTGAGGCCAAAATTATTTGTTATCCGCTTTGTCAGTTTTCGTAACATGTTTTAGCCTCCTTTTCAGTTTTTCCAAATACGGTTCTGTGGTCTGGGACAATTTCGCCGCAAATCGCAGTTTACTTTTCAGGAAATCAGCATCAATATTACGATACAAAGTTCCTTCTACCGCCAGAGATACCGCACCGGTTTCCTCCGACACAATAATCGTCATGGAATCGCTCACTTCGCTGACACCTACCGCCGCACGATGTCTGGTTCCCAGTTCCTTACTCAGCTCCATATTATCTGACAGCGGCAGATAACAGGTGGCTGCCACAATACGGTCTCCGCGCACAATGATAGCACCGTCATGTAACGGCGTATTATGTTCAAAAATATTGATCAGAAGCTGGCTGGAAACCAGAGAATCCAATGGGATTCCGGTTCTGATATATTCATTCAGCATGACATCACGTTCAATTACGATCAGCGCACCGGTCTTTACTTTTCCCATCTCATAGCAGGCTTTTACAATCTCTGTAATCGTCTTTTCGGAAAAGCGAACAGTGCTTGCTTTCTGAAAATCAAAGCTAAAAAATGCCGTCAGGAAATTCTTACGTCCCAGTCGCTCCAGCGCATTCCGCAGCTCCGGCTGAAATATGATAACAAGCGCGATGGCTGCTATATTTACTACTTTTCCCGACAACCATAGGATCGTGTTCATCTGGAACAAAGCTGCGATCAAAAGAAAAATCAAAATAACAATAATTCCTTTAAAAAGCATCCATGCACGCGTATTTTTAACCCATACCATGATATGGTACAGCACAAACGCAATAATGATGATCTCTATCACGTCTGTAACGCCGATCTTTGGTTTGTCTATCCAGGAAAGGTATTTATCCATAAAGGCATACAATGCTGATCCTATCTCCCGCATTTGTTCACTTCCTCTCAAACAGTCGTTTCTTATTTATCGTCATGAAGTTCATTCATAATCTGTGTCTCCAAATCATCCTTTTCCGAATCATCCGGATGTCCCACATGTACTGAATTCACCTTTTTTCCTCGTGTAATCTTGCGGTTCTTTGCCCGTTTTGCATTAATCTTTTTCACCTGCTTATCTTCTACCGGTACAAATGCCTTCGGAACCGCTTTGACATAGTAATAATATTCATCGTCTTCAAACTGTGTATGTTCCACACGGCTGTAATCCACGCTCAGTGTCATAAAATCCAATACCAGAACGATCAGTAGAGAAATGATACATCCTGTAATCACCTTAACAATCCGTCCGCTCTCACCGATATAGATCTCACCGCTGCAAATGATTCCCATCTCCACGGCAATACCAATCACTGCTGCAATGGTACGTCCATGATCCACGGTCAGTTTTCGGATACAGGAGACAACGATGGCTGCTGCTGCAAATCCACCAAGGAAAATGTACATTTCCTTATCTGTAAAAATCTCTGTCACTGCCAGTGTCACAACACTTTTCTTAGTAATTCCATCTTTCGCTGAAAATAACGCTGCATTTTCATTGATATTCTTCAATAAAAAGAATACCATCTCTCCACATACTACAGAAACAACAGCGTACACCCGGCTCAGCAGTCCCGATGCCACCGGAACAACGTATGGGATTCCTGCCACGCCAAGCACCGGCGTCAACACCGCATACATTCCTTTTTTTCTGGAAAAACGGAAATAGATGCAGAAAAGAATCACAAAAATCAATGCCACGATCCCGCACAATTCCAATGATAATGCGTAACAGTTCAGCAGGATCAGAACTGCTCCTAAAAACAGCATCATTCCGGAAGGCAAAAAGGAACACAGTAATGCAAATAACAGTGGAATCGGATATTCCTTCAGCAAATCCATATAGCCTATTTTCTGATTGATCAGTGTAAATGCTGCAAATGCCACTAAAAATCGGAACACAGCGATTGTATAGATCTCATATTTACCGATAAACCGATAAATATGTTCTTTTATTTTTAATAATTGAACCATGCATACCTCCTGTTTTTCCGGCGTTTCTGCCTGTGCAGTCCCGCAGAAACTCTATGCGTCCTCCCGCGCCTTCTCCTCCGCAAGATAAGACTTATTTAACCGATGCAGATACCGCAGATACTGATCCCGCCGTTCTCTGCACTTTTTATGCTGATAAACTGCCACCAACGCACACAGCACCAGATACCCTGCCATAAAAATGATATAAAAAATTGCTGCCTGTTTCAGTAGCTGCATATAATCTACATTTGCAAAATATTGGTTTAAATCATCCCATTTGGAACACAGCCAAAGCATCACGATCGCAGCAAAACAAACCGTACCGGCTACAAATCCTTTTACCAGCTGTAAAATGACAAAGTCTGCCCGTCGATAGGTGCTGATCTTGAGTTCTTTTTCTCCCGCACCGGACTCCAGTATTGCCATCTTATTCATTTCCCGTACTCTGTCCTGATTAATCATAATAACCCACCTATTTTTGCTCATACTACAGAAAAAGTATATCACAAATTACCATGCAAGAAAAGTTTTTTATCCTCCGATTGCAATCGATGCCGCATACACTGTGCATTTTGTGCTTTGTCTCAGGCACAGTGCCGCTGCATCCAGTGTACTCCCTGTCGTATAGATATCATCGATCAGCAATACACATTCTCCCTCCGGCAGTTCTGCGCCTTTCCGAATCTGGAATGCGCCGCTCAAATTCCGGCGGCGTTCTCTGTCATTCAATGCTTTCTGTGGCACGGTATTTCGCACACGAAAAAGCGTTTTTTCATCTACAGGAAGATGTAATTCCCGCCCCATAGATTTCGCAATTACTGCCGCTTGATTGTACCCGCGTTTTCGCTGCCGTTTTCTGTGCAGCGGCACCGGTATGATCCTTGTAATCTTGCACCTGCGAATCCATGGTCCCAGTCGAACTGCCATTTCCCTGCCGTAAATTTCTGCATAATCCCGACGGTTTGCATATTTCATCCGATACAATGACAATTTTACCGGTCCCCGATAGGACAGCAGCGCACGATTTTGCCGGAATACATGCCGCTTTCTGCTGCAATCCGGGCAATATTCCCGCTGTGTATCCTCCAGCGGTTTCCCACATTTCATACAAAAATCTTCTGTGATCACAAAAAGTTTTTTTCTGCAGTCTGCACAAATGCCATCCGCATAAATCCGGTCGCACACCGGGCAGCGCGGCGGATACAGATAATCTAACCATTTCCCCCAATTCAAATTATAATTCCTCCAACTTATAACTCCTCCAACCGGTCTCTTAAACCGCTGTAACGCTTCTGTTCATTTACATTTGCTTCCATATTGTAAAATGCCTTCTCATCGCCTACCAAAGTCACACATTTGCGTGCTCTGGTCACCGCAGTATACAAAAGATTCCGGTTCATTAGCATCCGCGGACCGGTCAGTAGTGGAATAATGACTGCCGGATATTCGCTTCCCTGAGACTTATGTATCGTAATTGCATACGCCAGTTCCAGCTGATCCAGTTCCTTAAATGGATACTCCACCATTCGTCCTTCCTCATATTCTACGGTCAAGGTCTCAGAAAAAGTATTGATTTCACGGACAAGCCCCATATCTCCGTTAAATACTCCAAGACCTTTTTCAATCGGTATGTTGTAGCGGCTTCGCACTTCCCATTCTGCCTGATAGTTATTTTTGATCTGCATGACTTTATCCCCGACACGGAAAATCGTCTGTCCATGCTCATGCTCCGCTTTCTTCGCATCCGGTGGATTCAGATACTGCTGTAGGATCGTATTCAGACGTTCCACACCAAGTAATCCTTTTCGCATAGGTGTCAGCACCTGAATATCAAACGGTTCCGCATTGACATATTTTGGCAGTTTCTGCTGGATCAGCTGAATACAGATACTGATGATCACATTCGCATCATACCGTTTCAGAAAAAAGAAATCCCGGCTCTTATTATCTAAAACAACCGGCTCGCCACGGTTAATCTTATGTGCATTGACAATAATGTCACTTTCCGATGCCTGACGAAAAATCCGATTTAGACGCACTACATTGCAGGCATGGGAATCGATAATATCCTTTAACACACATCCCGGTCCGACACTCGGAAGCTGGTTCACATCACCAACCAAAATAACTCTCGTTCCCGCAACAACGGCTTTTAACAGATTGTGGATCAGTGTAATATCCACCATAGACATCTCATCAATGATCAGAACATCTGTCTCCAATGGATTCTGCTCATTCCGTTCAAAACCAGCATGCTCATCCATACCACCGGAAAGTTCCAGCAGACGGTGAATCGTCTTTGCTTCATAACCTGTGGTTTCACTCATACGCTTTGCTGCACGTCCCGTCGGCGCTGCCAGTGAAATATCCATCCCTTCAGATTCAAAAAACTGAATGATCGTATTAATCGTTGTGGTTTTTCCGGTACCAGGTCCACCTGTAATAACCAGCAGACCACTGCGCACTGCCTCTACCACCGCAATATGCTGCATTTCATCTAATTTCAGGTCAGACAATTCCTCAATTTTACGGATTCTCTGCTCTACTGCTGTTTCTGAAAAATCATATTTCACATTCAATTCCCGCAGCATAACTGCCACATTTAATTCCATATAATAAAAAGTAGATGCATAGATTTGTACCTGATCTTCGGTCTGTTTCATCACCAGTTTCCGGTCAATTGTCATATCCATATAATGTTTTTCCACTGCATCGGCATCTACTTCCAGCAATTCACATGCCCGCCGCGTCAGCAATTCCTTTGGCAGATACGTATGCCCCTCCAAAGATGCCTGCTGCAACACATATAAAATACCGCTTCGGATACGAAAATCTGAATCCATATGAATTCCTACTTTATGTGCGATCTCATCCGCAATTTTGAAACCTACACCGGTTACATCTTCTGCCAGTTTGTATGGATTTTCCTGTATGATGCGGTACATATCAAGCTGATAGGTCTGATAAATTTTGACTGCCAGAGTCAGTGAAATGCCATAATTCTGTAAAAAGATCATTGCCTGCCGCAGTTCTCTTTTTTCCTCTGTCTGCTCTGCAATCTCCTGTGCTTTCCGCTCACTGATTCCCTTAATCTCTGCCAGACGCTCCGGTTCTTCTTCTATAATACGAAAGGTATCTTCCTTGAACCTTCGCACAATCCGCGCTGCCAGAGCCGCGCCGACTCCTTTGATTGCCCCGGAGCCAAGATACCGTTCAATCGACACAATATCCTGTGGTGCTTTGATGGCATAGGATTCCACCTGAAACTGCGGTCCATAAGAAGGGTGTACGGTATATTCGCCTTTCAGTTCCACACTTTCCCCCTCACTGATAAATTGGAACACACCGACACAGGTCACTTCATCTTCCTCTACCGCAAGGTTCAGAACTGTATATCCATTTTCTTCATTTCGAAACACAATGTGTTCCACAAATCCGGTAATTGTCTCCATAACTCTCCTTTTTTACAGGCAAAGATACTCGCAATCCGTCCACACTGCTTGCTTATTTTTACGCAATAAAAGCAGGTGACTTCCTCAATTTTGGTCAAGCGGATATTCGCAATCCGCTTCGCTACTTGCTCATAACCGAATAACTGCTCCGCAGTTTATCAGAAGGAGCTTGCACTCCTCCTGATACAGGCAAGTCCCCACCCACTGCTTATTGCTTTTCGCAATTGAAGCAGGGGACTTACTTGATTCGGTTAAAAAGAGACAGTCTGCACCTGCTGACTGTCTCCCTCTCTATCTCTTACTTACTGCTCGTCTCTCTTACCTGAAAGAAATTCTACATACTTTCCGGTTCCGATTGCCACACAGGTCATCGGATCTTCCGCTGTCATTGTATTAATGCCAGTATGTGACTCAATCAATTCCTCCAGACCGCGAAGTAATGCTCCACCACCGGTCAGGACGATTCCACGATCTGCAACATCGGCTGCCAGCTCAGGCGGTGTCTTCTCCAAAACACTGTGCACTGCATCAACGATCTGCATCGTTGCCTCGCGTAATGCTTCCTCTGTCTCCTCAGAAGAAACAGTTACGGTCTTTGGTAAACCTGTGACAAGATTTCGTCCTCTTACGTCCAGAGTCATCGGCTCCGGAAGCGGATAACATGTACCGATTTTAATTTTGATATCTTCTGCGGTACGCTCACCGATCAGAAGGTTATGTTTCTTTCTCATATAACGAACCAGCGCTTCATCAAAATCGTCTCCGGCAATTTTGATAGAAGTACTTACTACGGTTCCGCCAAGTGAAATAACTGCAATATCTGCAGTACCACCACCGATATCTACGATCATGTTTCCACATGGTCTGGAAATATCGATTCCGGCTCCGATTGCAGCTGCGATCGGCTCCTCAATAATTTTTACATCTCTTGCTCCTGCCTGAAATGTCGCATCTTCTACTGCTTTTTTCTCAACTTCTGTGACACCACTCGGTACGCAGACGCTAATCAGTGGTTTACGAAAGCTCTTTTTGCCAACTGCTTTCTGAATGAAATATTTCATCATTTTCTCTGTTACTGTATAATCAGAAATAACACCCTGACGCAACGGTCTGACTGCTACGATATTTCCCGGTGTTCTACCAAGCATCAGTCTTGCTTCCTCACCAATTGCTTTAATTTTATTTGTATCGCGGTCAAATGCAACAACGGATGGCTCTTTTAAAACAACGCCTTTGCCTTTGACATAAACAAGAATACTTGCTGTACCTAAATCAATTCCAATATCTGTTGAAATCATCTTTTTGTCTCCTTTCCCTTTTCATCCTCGTATTTTATCTGTCTCTATAATAAAGTTCTATTTCTAATTTAACCAAACTAAATCGTCTTTCGAAATATGAACCGGCATACGTGTTTTTATTATATACAAATAATTGCATTTTTCAAAGCCTTTTTTTCCTTTTCAGAGAAATCCACGATGAATTAACCAATTCTTAATAGTTTTTTAGGAAAAGTAATTCTTTTTTTCTAAAATGTTCGCAATTTAATCACAGAATGGACACATTCTCTTTTTATACTAACACTCGTAATCGATTATAAAAGGCTTTTGCTTTTTATAATAAATTTTTCATAACTCAAGCTTCCCGGATTCCCCAAGTCCGGGAAGTACTCCCCGAAAGTTCAGGCACCGCAAAACGCGGTGCCTTTTTATGCATACTCGCATGCAAAGAAATTATTGCTTCGCAATCATACTCGCGCAAACAAGAAAACTGTGCTGTTTAAAGTCTTCATTACGAAAATATATGGCAGCACAGTTTCTTGATTTTATTTATTCGTTTATTATTTCAGATATTTCTTCACGTATTTTCCGGTATAGGAAATCGAATTTTCTGCCACCTGCTCCGGTGTCCCCTCCGCAATGACAGTTCCACCGCCATCGCCACCTTCCGGTCCCATATCAATGATATAATCCGCTGTCTTGATCACGTCCAGATTATGTTCAATAACAACCACCGTATTGCCGCCGTCTGTCAGACGATGCAGGATCTCGATCAATTTGTGTACATCTGCAAAATGCAATCCCGTCGTCGGCTCATCCAGAATGTAGATGGTCTTTCCGGTGCTACGCTTGCTCAGCTCTGTTGCCAGTTTGATTCGCTGTGCCTCGCCTCCAGATAACGTTGTGGATGGCTGTCCCAGACGCACATAGGAAAGTCCTACATCATATAACGTCTGAATCTTACGCTGAATGGAAGGGACATTCTCAAAAAATGTCAATGCCTCCTCCACTGTCATATCCAGCACATCATAAATGCTTTTTCCTTTATATTTAATTTCCAGAGTTTCACGGTTATAGCGTTTCCCCTGGCACACTTCACACGGAACATACACATCCGGTAAAAAGTGCATTTCAATCTTTAAAATTCCGTCTCCGGAGCATGCCTCGCATCGTCCGCCCTTGACGTTAAAGCTGAATCTGCCCTTTTTGTATCCTCTTGCCTTAGCATCCGGTGTTGCCGCAAACAGATCACGGATCTGGTCAAACACACCGGTATAAGTTGCCGGATTGGAACGCGGAGTTCTTCCGATCGGAGACTGATCGATGCAGATGACTTTATCAAGCTGCTCTAATCCATCAATGCCTTTGTGTTTTCCCGGAATGCATCTTGCACGATTTAAGCTTCTTGCCAGATGTTTGTATAAAATCTCATTAACCAGAGAACTTTTACCGGAACCGGACACACCTGTCACGCAGGTCATAACGCCCAGCGGTACTTTTACATCGATATTTTTCAGGTTGTTTTCCTGCGCTCCGCGTACTGTGATAAATCCTGTCGGCTGCTTACGTTCCTTCGGCACCGGGATCACCAGTCTGCCGCTTAAGTACGCTCCCGTCAGAGACTTTTCACATGCCATAATATCGTCAACCGTACCGGCTGCCACTACTTCTCCGCCATGCTCTCCGGCTCCCGGCCCGATATCCACGATATAGTCCGCCGCACGCATGGTATCTTCGTCATGTTCTACTACAATTAATGTATTTCCAAGATCTTTCAGATTCTTCAACGCTGCCAGCAGTTTATCGTTATCACGCTGATGCAGACCGATACTCGGCTCATCCAGAATATAAGCCACACCAACCAGACCGGAACCGATTTGGGTTGCCAGACGGATACGCTGTGCCTCACCGCCGGACAAAGTACCCGTTGCTCTCGACAAGGTCAGATATTCCAGTCCTACTTCTTTCAAAAATCCAACACGGGCACGGATTTCCTTTAAAATCTGGTCACCGATCAGATGCTGCTGCTCGGTCAATTGTAAATCTTCCAAAAATGCGCACAGGTCTTTTACGGACATGGAAGTAATCTCATGGATATTTTTATCTGCAACGGTAACTGCCAGAGATTCTTTTTTCAGACGCTGTCCATGGCAGGCTTTACACGGTGTGATCCGCATAAATGTCTCATATTCCTGCTTGGTCAGATCCGATCCGGTCTCACGGTAGCGGCGTTCCACGTTGCGGATCAGTCCCTCAAATGCCACATCATAAACACCGACGCCGCGCTGTCCTCGATAATGTACCACTAATTTTTTTCCATCCGTTCCATGTAAGATCACATTACGCACAGATTCCGGCAATTCCTCGTATGGTGTATTCAGGTCAAAATCATATTCTTCTGACAATGCTTTCAAAATCGCGTAAGTGTAGCTGGACGGATCATTGGAAGACTGCCATCCCATCACTTGAATCGCACCTTCTGCCAATGATAAATGTTTATCCGGAATCATCAGATCCTCGTCAAATTCCATCTTGTAGCCAAGTCCGAAACACTCCGGGCAGGCGCCAAAGGGATTGTTAAAGGAAAAACTTCTCGGTTCTATCTCACCAATACTGATGCCGCAGTCCGGGCAGGAAAAACTCTGGGAAAACTGGATCTGCTCTCCACCGATCACATCCACGGTCATCAGTCCGTCCGCCAGTTCCAGTACATTTTCAATGGAATCCACCAGACGTTTTTCAATGCCTTCCTTTACTACCAGACGGTCTACTACAACCTCGATATTGTGCTTTTTATTTTTATCCAGACTGATCTCCTCTGTCAGTTCATACACACTCCCGTCAATCTGTACACGTACATAACCACTGCGTTTGATGCTGTCTAACAGTTTCTGATGCGTACCCTTTCTGCCACGAACTACCGGCGCCAGAAGCTGGATTTTCGTCCGTTCCGGAAGCTGCATGATCTGATCTGCCATCTGATCAACGGTCTGTTTTTTAATTTCTTTTCCGCATTTTGGGCAATGCGGAATACCGATTCTTGCATACAGTAATCGGAAGTAATCATATATTTCCGTCACGGTTCCAACAGTAGAACGCGGATTTCGGTTTGTTGATTTCTGATCGATGGAAATTGCCGGAGACAGTCCTTCGATTTTCTCCACATTCGGTTTTTCCATCTGTCCAAGGAACTGACGGGCATAGGAGGACAGGGATTCCATATAGCGACGCTGTCCCTCTGCATAAATCGTGTCAAATGCCAGAGAGGATTTACCGGAACCGGACAGACCGGTCAATACGATAAACTTATCTCTTGGCAGCGTGACATCAATATTTTTTAGGTTATGCTCATTGGCTCCTTTGATCTTAATGTATTGTTGTGCCATAGTTGTTGTTCTCTTTTCTTTCGCTTTCTAGTATTCACGTTTTTTATTTCTTTATGCTACATGTATCATAACTATTTTTCATAGATTACTCATAATTCGTTTCATAAAATGTAATTCTGCAAAAATACTATTTGTATTTTAGGAATCTTAAGCATTCTGAAGCATTTTCTTCAGATCCACCATCTGATCACGCAGCTGCGCGGCAGCTTCAAAATTCAGTTCTGCTGCTGCCTTTTTCATCTTCTTCTCCACATCTTTGATCAGTTTTTCCAGTTCCTTCTTACTCATGGATTCTGGATCTTTCTTAAACCGTACCTCTTCCTGAGCAACCTTTTTAGAAATACTGATCAGATCACGCACAGATTTCTGAATCGTCTTCGGTGTAATTCCATGTTCTTCATTATATGCCATCTGGATCGCACGACGACGCTCCGTTTCATCCAGAGCCAAACGCATGGAATCCGTGATCGTATCCGCATACATGATAACGTGTCCTTCGCTGTTTCGCGCTGCACGTCCAATCGTCTGAATCAGAGATGTCTCAGAACGCAGGAATCCTTCCTTGTCCGCATCCAAAATTGCTACCAGCGTAATCTCCGGAATATCCAGTCCTTCTCGCAGAAGGTTGATTCCCACCAGTACATCAAACACATCCAGACGCAGATCACGGATAATCTCCGCACGCTCCAAAGTATCAATATCAGAATGCAGATATTTGACACGGATACCGATTTCTCGCATATAATCCGTCAGATCCTCTGCCATTTTCTTCGTCAATGTCGTGATCAGAACTTTATGACCTGCCGAAGTTTCCTTATTTACCTCACCAATCAGATCATCAATCTGTCCCTCTACCGGCCGAACCTCTACATACGGATCCAGCAGACCGGTCGGACGGATAATCTGCTCCGCACGCAGCAATTCATGCTCTTTCTCATATACATTCGGCGTTGCGGAAACAAACAGCATCTGATCAATCTTGCTCTCAAACTCTTCAAAGTTCAACGGACGGTTATCCTTTGCCGATGGCAGACGGAAACCATAATCAACCAGCGTCGATTTTCTCGACTGGTCACCCGCATACATGCCTCGCACCTGTGGAATCGTAATATGTGACTCATCCACAATGATCAGAAATTCATCCGGGAAATAGTCGATCAGCGTATAAGGTGGAACTCCCGGCTTCAGTCCTGCCAAATGTCTCGAATAATTCTCAATACCGCTGCAAAATCCCGTTTCACGTAACATTTCAATATCAAAATTCGTACGTTCTGCGATACGCTGTGCTTCGATCAGCTTATCTTCCCCTTTAAAATAACGCACACGCTCTTCCATCTCTTTTTCAATCTCGACCGTTGCCTGATTGATTTTTTCCTGTGGAACAACGTAATGAGAAGCCGGGAAAATCGCGCAGTGCTCCAGTCGACTCTTGATCTCTCCGGTCAGCACATCGATTTCCGTGATTCGGTCAATCTCATCTCCGAAAAACTCTACCCGAACTGCCGTATCCGTATTGTTTGCCGGAAAAATCTCCAGAACATCGCCGCGCACACGAAACGTACCACGATGAAAATCCATATCATTTCTCATATACTGAATGTCAATGAGCTGACGGATCACATCATCCCGGTCACGCTCCATGCCCGGTCGCAGGGAAACCATCATGTTCTGATAGTCCACCGGACTTCCCAGACCATAAATACAGGAAACACTAGATACGATGATGACGTCGCTGCGCTCCGTCAGTGCGGCTGTAGCAGACAAACGCAGCTTGTCAATTTCTTCGTTAATTGCTGAATCTTTTGCAATATATGTGTCTGTAGACGGAACATAGGCTTCCGGTTGGTAATAATCATAGTAGGAGACGAAATACTCAACGGCATTGTTCGGAAAAAATTCTTTCATTTCCCCGTAAAGCTGTGCCGCCAATGTCTTATTATGTGCAATGATCAACGTCGGTTTGTTCAACTGCTGAATGACGTTCGCCATGGTAAATGTCTTTCCAGAGCCGGTGACACCAAGCAGGGTTTCAAACTGATTTCCTTCCTTGAAACCTTTCACCAGTTCCGCGATTGCCTGCGGCTGATCGCCGGTTGGTTTGTATTGTGAGACTAATTCAAAATGATCCATGCAGACCTCCTGAGTAAATCTGATTTATATCGTAAATAGCTGTCATGTTTTTACTTTCTTAGTACTGTTACCCGATTAGTATATCATTCATATAGAAAAAAGTACAGAGCAAATCGAATGTTTGTTCTGTACTTTTTTCTCATATTCCACCTACTCTACTCGCAAAACTCCACGATCTTCTCCGCAGTCTCTTCCTGCTGCTCTTTTGCCGAAATATCCGCTTCTCCATCGCCTTTCTGCGCACCATAATCTCCATATCCCGCATGATTACCGCCCTGGATGCAGAATTCTTCATAAACAGACGGCATCAACTTTCGTCCTTCCGTCACCTTATCCATATTCACAACTCCATCGTTGCTTCCATAAATAGACAACACTTTCAGATCTGTGTCTGACAAATCTTTTGTGGAATACGCAGCCAAAAATATCAGTCCATCCAGCTTTTCACTGTTCTTATCTGCATAAACGGCTGCCATCGCCCCTCCCAGAGAATGCCCTGCCAGATACCAGTGATCATAACTGTAAGTTTCCATAATTTTATCTGCACGATTCATCCCCATAAACGCCAGATTGCCCGGCATATGCACCAGATAACAATCAATTCCGTCCACAGCCAGCTGTTTCAGCAAACTTGCGTACGCTAAATCTTCCACCTTTGCTCCCGGATAAAAAATCAGGGCTGTATCATTGCCCGGTCCATCGAAAAAGTAGCCGTACTCAGCTTCCTCTACCTTTACATCATCTGTGCTCTCCAGCGCCGCCTGCCGATCCTGCACATGATAATAATTGCTTACATAAACAAGGGACACGATGACCAAAGCCACTATCACAATCAGGCCGATCAAACTTGCCCTTTTTAATCTTTTTCTGCTTTTCTTCTTTCTCATTTTCTTTTCCTTTCCTGTCTGCTAATTCTTTTTTAGTCAATCTCAACAATCTTAATTTTTTCATACCCATCATTTCTTAAAATTGTTGTAAAAATTCCGTAAATTTATTTTTTTCTCTTGACGAATGCATTTTTTCGTATTAAACTGACCAAGGTTTTGAGAGGATGACCTTTCAAACAACCTTGATTCATAATACATCAGATTTATGTTTTCTAAAAGTTTTTTATAAAACACGGTTCAATTTTGCCACATAATAAACAGGCAAATAAACACTGGTATCATCCACAGAAAACATTCTGAAATTTTAACAGGAGGTGTGATCATGGACAATTGTGATAGTACAGGACGAAGTATGATCTGCGGTGGCAGACAATGGAAACTGATTATGCAGCTGTTCCATGTAATTCACTGATCCCTGCATTTTCATTTCCAACCGAATATAAGATTGATATAAAACTATACGGAACGTCAGTTCATTTTAATTTAATTTATATATGTTACATATTCATTTTCTCACTTGAACTGCGTATTAATCCCTATAACTTTATTCAATTTACTCCCACCGCACAAAGGATTCCTATACTGCACAGTAGTAACTGTAACGTTTGCTTTCGGACTTTCGTAAAGCGGTGATTTTTTATGCCCTTTTTTCAGAGGTACACAACTTTATTACCAGTGCATTACCATTTTGCCTTTAAAAGTTGACAAATGTATCTAAGTATCTGAGGGCTGTCAGGAGGAAATGAGATGAAAAAAACATTAAACATCAAACCAAACTACGCAGAAGAATTACTGAAAATCATTCAGAGCCCGTTAAAAAATGAGGTCCTGTTGGATCGGCTGAATGATTATCATGAAAGAGATATTGCAGATGCGTTAGAACTGCTGTCACCACAGCAGCGCAAGAAACTGTATCCGGTGCTTGGTGCCAAACGTCTTGCGGAAATTTTTTCCTACTTGGAGACACCGACACAGTATCTGTCAGAGCTCAGTGTCAATCAGGCTGCAAAAATCGTATCCTACATGGATTCTGATGATGCGGTAGATGTACTGGAACAGATGGAAGCATCCGCAAAAGAAAAAATCGTAAAATTGCTGGATGCTGATTCCAGTCATGACATCCATTTGATTCTCTCCTACGATGAGGATGAAATCGGAAGTATGATGACAACGAACTTTGTTGCCATCAGAAAAGAACTGTCTGTCCGTCAGGCTATGCGTGAACTGGTAGAACAGGCAGGCGAAAATGACAATATTTCCACAGTTTACGTAGTAGATGATGCCGATAAATTTTACGGCGCCATTGATCTGAAGGATCTGATCATCGCCAGAGAAAACGATGAACTGGAAGACATCATCAGTACTTCTTATCCATATGTAACAGATCATGAAAAAATTGAAAACTGCATCGAAACGATTAAAGATTACGCCGAAGATTCTCTGCCAGTTCTGACCGAAACTGGAGAACTGATCGGTATTCTGACTGCTCAGGATATCGTAGAAGCAGTCGATGATGAAATGGGTGAGGACTACGCAAAACTGGCTGGTTTGACTGCTGAAGAAGATCTGCATGAGAAAACATCCACCAGTATCAAAAAACGTCTGCCATGGCTGATCATCCTGCTTTTTCTCGGAATGGCAGTATCTTCCGTGGTCGGCGTATTTGAAACAGTCGTAGCTGTACTGCCGATCGTTATGTGTTTCCAATCCCTGATTCTTGATATGGCTGGAAACGTTGGTACCCAGTCTCTGGCTGTTACCATCCGTGTACTGGTTGATGAAACATTAACTGCAAAACAAAAATTTGGTCTTGTTTTGAAGGAGATGAAAGTCGGATTCTTAAATGGACTTTTCCTTGGAATCCTCTCCTTCGTATTCATCGGTCTGTACATCTGTGTGTTAAAAAATTATCCGATGGGACATGCATTCCTGATCTCCGGCTGCGTTGGATTTTCCCTGATGGTAGCCATGGTGATCTCCAGCATGGTCGGCACATTGATCCCGATGTTCTTTCACAAGATCAAAATCGATCCGGCAGTTGCTTCCGGTCCGTTGATCACAACTGTCAACGATCTGGTTGCCGTTGTTACTTACTACGGACTTGCATGGCTGCTGCTGATCCATGTACTGCATATAATTTAAAAAACATACGCCATTCATCATGACTACATGATTAATAAGTACAACAGGATGATAAAATTTGTTTCTACAAAAAGCAAACAAAATCATATAAAAAGACAGCTGTATACTGAGTATTTCTCAGCGTACAACTGTCTTATTTTTTACATATCGTTGTATTCCTTACTATTATTCGGACTACATCTGTTTTCTTACAATACTGTACTCGTCTCCCGGGCGATAATACGGACATTCCCGAAACTGCCCGATGATGAACCGATACATCTCATCCTGATCCAGATCCTGGGTACAGACATAGTACTCATAATCTTCGTCATATTCATAATTCATACAGTATTCGCAATTTGATCCTGTGCGTTTCTGCTTTTCACTCATATTCTGCCTCAATCCTGTTTATATAATGTTCTTTCCATTCTGGTCAAGCGGATATTCGCAATCCGCTTCGCTACTTGCTCATAACCGAATAACTGCTCCGCAGTTTATCAGAAGGAGCATGCACTCCTCCTGATACAAGCAAGTCCCCACCCACTGCTTATTGCTTTTCGCAATTGAAGCAGGGGACTTACTTGATTCGGTTAAATTATACTATAGCATTTACGGCTTCAAATATCCACAGAAAAGCATTTTTACAGATATATTTTATAATTTCACCGGACCATTTTCTTTGATGTAACGCCATCCCTCTGCTGTTTTCTCTACTTCCAGACAGCACTGTACGTTCTGGGACGGATCCGGATGATTTTTCCACAGATCATATAATTTCGGTAAAAATACCGGCCACTGGCTTGCCTCAAAATCCTCATGCTCTGTCAGGAAATTCGGTACGATCTTCGCATTCGGATCTTTTTTCAAAATATCAATGATAAATGATGGCGGTGCAGATACTTTGGAGTTCTGTACTGTTGCTGTGATATGTACGCAGCCGCCTTCTACATCTTCCCACATATGAACCGTAGAATCTACCAATTCACCAAGATCATTGAATACACCCTCGCAGATTACATGTTTCAGACATGTAGTAAATGGGAAGAAATCTTTCAATGCCAGTCTGTGAATCTCTACGCCTTCGCCGCCAAATACAGCTGCGCCCGGCTCACATGCCTCAGAGATCATATGGACAGAAGCTTCCATACCATACTCTACCGGAGTTTTTACCCATGTAAATTTCTTGTGAGAACCCGGAGCCCACAGATAGTAACCTTTCTCCATGTTTGCCCAGAACCAGTCCATCATCTCGGATGTTATACCCGGAAGAAAATGCTGCTTCTGTGACGGAAGTACATAACCTTTGTCAATGGCATCCTGATTTAATTCCAGTTCCGGCAGTAATGGGTTTGGTTTTTCCGGTTTCTCGTATGCTACAAAGGGTACGTTTACATTGTCTTGACATGGCAGATAAGTCTGTCCGCCGTTTGCTACATATTTTACAGTTTCACTCATAATCTTTTCTCCTTTTTGCCAGCTGACATTTTGTTTTTTGGTCTGCTGGTCTTACCTAATTATTATTTTATCTATTTTCAGCTATCTTGTCTAGGACATTTTTTTCTGAATCTTTCTTAAGAAAACACGATGTCCTCCTATACTATGCTATAATTATCTTATTGATTTTAACCATTACATAAAAATATTTTTCAAAGGACAACTACCATCATGGAACAAGCAGATATTTTAATCGTCGATGACAATCCTGAAATCCGGGAAATCATACAGATTCTCCTCTCCGGTGAAGGCTATCAGGTTCACGAAGCTGCCAACGGCCATCAGGCACTTATGTTATTAAGGCAGACTTCTTTTGATCTGATCATTCTGGACATTATGATGCCGGGACTCAACGGCTATCAGACTTGTCTGGAAATACGCAAAATAAGCAATGCACCGATTCTTTTCTTAAGTGCCCGCACACAGGAAAGTGACAAAACCCTTGGGTTTTCCAGCGGTGGCGACGATTATCTGGCAAAACCGTTTTCTTATGCCGAACTGGTAAGCCGTGCAAAAGCCCTGCTTCGCAGATATCAGGTATATCAGGGAAAACCAACAGTTCTCACACAGACTTCCACCATCACGTATGCGCAGCTGATACTGAAAGAACAGACTCAGGAAGTTACGAAAAATGAGATTCCTGTAGATTTGACAGATACGGAATATTCCATCCTGCGCTTATTGCTGACGCATCAGGGTCAGATTTTTTCCACGGAGCATCTCTACGAATCCATCTGGAACGAACCTTATTACTATGGAGCAAATAACGTCATCATGGTTCATATTCGAAATCTGCGGCGAAAAATTGAAGATGATCCGAAAAATCCAACGTTGATCAAAACTGTCTGGGGAAGGGGCTACCGCTGTGACAAAGAAAGTTAACCGAAAAAAGATACTATCTCATGCAAACCATTTTTCTATCCTCCACGACAAAAATCCGCTCTGGAAAATTCCACGGATCCGCCTGCAGTTTCTTGTAACCATCCTGCTTTCCTTCCTGCTTGCAATTGGCGGATTCTCCCTGACCTGGCATATGATGCCCTGTGCATGGAAAATTGTCCGTCATATCCCTGGTATGGATCTGGATCGGGATGCACTGAAAAAAGATCTTACAGAACGTGCAAAAAACTATGATCTGCCCTCTTCCGAAAACAATAAACAGGAACAGGATGCGTTCGCATCATTTTTTGATTCTCTGGATTCCTACACCGGCATTGCCATTTACGGTAGTGATGACGAATACTTTCGCACACAGCATACCGCTGACATCATTCACAATAAAAACTGGAACTTCTTTACCCAGATGATCTTTCAGATCACATATAGTAATTATGCAAAGGTGGTACCACTGAATGGGATTGAAGATTATTTCGAAATAGATATCGATTTCAAAAATGAAACCGGCAAACTTTATGTTTCCAGTTTCCATAACTCCAAGCTGACCATTCCATGGTTCCTGTTTTCCATCGGAGTTGCTCTCTTTCTGCTGTTGCTGCTGCCACTTTTGTTTTTACGAAAAAAAGTGCAGGACATCGGGATTCTAAAAGACCACATTTTGCAAATGTCCGGTGGTGACTTACATCAACCAATCCGTCCCATGGGAAATGATGAACTTGGCATTCTGGCACGGGAACTGGACCAGATGCGCAGTACGCTGTACACCAACATACAGCAGGAAACAGAAAGCCGCCGTGCCAATCAGGATCTCATCACCGCCATGTCCCACGACTTGCGCACACCGCTGACTATTTTGCACGGTTACCTGGATATTCTGGCTCTTGGGCGCAATCCGGATCAGCAATCGGAATACATCCGACGCTGTCTGCAAAAAACAGAGGACATCCAGCAGCTCACTGACCGTATGTTTGAATACTCACTGGTTTATGAACCACCACAATCCCCTGTTTTGACACCGATTCCTCTCACGGATCTTCAGCTTACCCTCACGGAACATCTGGATTTTCTTCACCTTGCAGGATTTCAGACATTGGAAACCTTTGCCCCCATATCCGGGCAAATTAATGGGGACGAAACATCCCTGAAACGATTATTTCAAAATCTGTTTTCCAATATCTTAAAATATGGAGACAAATCAGAACCGGTTACTTTGCAGTTTTTTGTGAGAAATAGCGCCTGTCAGATCATACTTTCTAACGCGGTAAAACCGGTTCATTCCGACATTGAAAGTAATCGGATCGGTTTGAAAAGTGCAGAAAAAATTGCCGAACTGCATCATGGCACACTGGCTTTCCGTCAAACAGATGAAAAACAATTTATCGTGAGCGTAACGCTTCCTGTGTTTTCGCACAAAAATGGCACCTGATGATACAACTATCAGATGCCATTTTCCTATTTCACATATTATTCTGCAATTTTATACAGTTCATACAACTGCCACATTGTTAGCACTCACTCTGAAAACAATCTATTATTGTCTATCATTTACAGATGTATAAAAGCCACTCAAAGCAACGATGTATTTATGCTTTTCTTCCGCAACACTGTTTGTATTTTTTACCACTTCCGCATGGGCACGGATCATTCGGATATACTTTCTTCGCTTCACGTGTCTTTGGTGCTCTCTGTGTGGAATCATCTTTGTTTGTTCCGGTTACTTTGGCAACCTCCTCACGCTCTACCTTCTGCTCAACTTTTACATGGAACAGCATCTGAATCGTTTCTTCCTGAATGCTTGCGGTCATATCGTCAAACATTTCAAATCCTGCCATTTTGTACTCAACCAGCGGATCTCTCTGTCCATAAGCCTGCAGACCGATACCTTCACGAAGGATCTCCATATCATCAATGTGATCCATCCATTTACGGTCGATAGTTTTCAGCAGAACAACACGCTCCAGCTCACGGATCATCTCTGCCTCCGGGAACTCAGCTTCTTTTGCTTCGTATAATTTTACTGCACGCTCTTTGAGCATATGTTTTAACTCATTTGCGTTCAGGCTCTGGATCTCATCATCTGCTAACGGCTGCATAGGAATTACCGGGATCAGTAATTCATTTAATTCTACAACATCCCAGTTCTTATCCTCTTCATCTGATACACAGCGATCTACTGTATTTTCTACACGGTCTGTGATCATCTTGTAGATGGCATTGCGCATGTTTTCTCCATCCAGTACTCGACGACGCTCACCGTAAATGATCTCTCTCTGATCATTCATAACCTGATCGTACTCCAGCAGGTTTTTACGAATACCAAAGTTGTTACCCTCGATCTTCTCCTGCGCTTTCTCAATCGCGTTGGAAAGCATCTTATGCTCAATCTGTTCACCATAAGGAACACCGATGGCATTGAACATGTTGATCAGTTTCTCAGATCCAAACAGACGCATCAGGTCATCTTCCAGAGAAATGTAGAAACGGGACTCACCCGGATCTCCCTGTCGACCGGAACGACCACGCAGCTGGTTATCGATACGACGGGACTCATGACGCTCTGTACCGATGATCTTCAGACCGCCGGCAGCTTTTGCCTCATCATCCAGCTTGATATCCGTACCACGACCTGCCATGTTGGTTGCGATGGTAACCGCACCATGTACACCGGCCTGAGCAACGATCTCTGCCTCAAGTTCATGGAATTTCGCATTCAATACGCTGTGCTGAATGCCTTCTTTTTTCAACATTCTGCTTAAAAGTTCGGAAGTCTCAATGGTAATCGTACCAACCAGAACCGGCTGACCGGTTGCATGCGCTTTCACAACTTCCTTTACAACAGCTTCGAATTTTTCCTGTTTTGTCTTATATACAGCATCTTCTCTGTCAATACGTGCGATCGGACGGTTGGTCGGAATCTCGATAACGTCCATGCCATAGATATCACGGAACTCTTTTTCTTCTGTCAGGGCAGTACCTGTCATACCGGCTTTTTTCTTATATTTATTAAAGAAGTTCTGGAATGTGATGGTTGCAAGTGTCTTGCTCTCACGTTTTACTTTTACATGCTCTTTTGCCTCAATTGCCTGATGCAGACCGTCAGAATAACGACGTCCCGGCATGATACGTCCGGTAAACTCATCAACGATCAGGATCTGGTCATCTGCAACAACGTAATCCTGATCACGGTGCATTAAGTTGTGCGCACGCAGGGCAAGGATAATATTATGCTGAATCTCAAGATTCTCTGCATCTGCAAGGTTGTCGATCTTGAAGAATTTCTCAACCTTCTCGACACCTTCCTGTGTCAGATTGATCACTTTATCTTTCTCATTTACGATGAAATCACCAGTCTCCTCGATCTCAATACCCATAATGGCATCCATTTTGGAAAATTCCTGACTTGCCTCACCACGTTTCATCTGTCTTGCCAGAATATCACATGCTTCGTACAGCTTTGTGGATTTGCCACTCTGACCGGAAATAATTAACGGTGTACGTGCCTCATCGATCAAAACAGAGTCAACCTCATCGATGATCGCATAATGCAGATCACGCTGAACCAGCTGCTCTTTGTAAATAACCATGTTGTCACGCAGATAATCGAAACCAAGTTCATTATTGGTAACGTAAGTAATATCGCACTCATATGCTTTCTTACGCTCATCATGATCCATATCATTTAAAACAACGCCAACGGTAAGTCCAAGGAACTCATGTACTTTTCCCATCCACTCAGCATCACGCTTTGCCAGATAGTCGTTGACTGTAACGATGTGAACACCTTTTCCTTCCAACGCATTCAGATATGCCGGAGATGTGGAAACAAGTGTCTTACCTTCACCAGTCTTCATCTCAGCGATACGTCCCTGATGAAGAACGATTCCACCGATGAGCTGTACACGGTAATGCTCCATACCAAGCACACGTTTTGCAGCTTCACGAACGGTTGCAAATGCCTCCGGAAGCAGATCGTCCAGAGACTCTCCTTTTGCAAGTCTTTCTTTATATTCTTTTGTCTTTCCACGCAGCTCCTCATCAGATAATGCCTGCATCTGTGGGCGAAGTGCTTCAATCTTGTCAGCAATCGCATTGACAGACTTCAGCTCTCTGTCACTGTGGGTTCCAAAAATTTTTTCTATAATACTCATGTATTTATCCTGTACCTTTCTTTCTCTACGGTCAAAACCGTCAAACATACTCTCTTATTTTACCACTGAATAGATTTTCACACAATACACAAAGCAGTAAACGATTTGTGAACTTTTTATAAACGAACCGTTTTTTGTATACAAATTTGCTTTCTTTATGCTATACTTGTCAATTGAATATACAAAAGGAGGATTTCATTATGAGTTATTTATACAAAACTAAAGGAACCTGTTCCACTATGATCGAAGTAGAGCTGGATGGACACGTTGTAAAAGATGTAAAATTCACCGGCGGCTGCAACGGTAACCTGAAAGCAATCCCGAAACTTGTTCAGGGACTTACCGTAGAACAGGTAGAAGAAAAACTTTCCGGTATTTCATGTTCCGGTCGTCCGACTTCCTGTGGTGATCAGCTTGCCAAAGCCTGTCGCGCAGCGTTAGAGGCACAGAACGCATAAGAATACTATTAGGGCAACTAAATAAGAACCTAAAAAGCATCTGACAGAATTTGTATCTGTTAGATGCCTCAGACTGTAGACAAACTTGGTGTTGGGTGTTATATCCAGCACCATTTTTCTTTTAAA